>JAISXR010000104.1 GCA_031270375.1 Synergistaceae bacterium
GCCCTCTACGGCATACAGAGCGCGCGGGCGCGCGATAATTTCAGCCTGGGCTACAAGCCAGCGAACCGGCGGCTCGTACACGCCATCGTAAAGGTCAAAAAAGCGGCCGCCCTGACCTACGGCAAGCTGGGCGTCGGCCGTGACGGCGTTTACTCCGCGATCGCGCGCGCCTGCGACATGATCTTGAACGGGGAGGCCGGAGACGAGGACGGCATGTTCGTCACAGATGCCCTTCAGGGAGGGGCGGGCACGTCCCTCAACATGAACGTCAACGAAGTGCTGGCTAACCTCGCGCTCCGAATAACGGGCCGCCCGCCCGGCGAATACGGCGCGATACACCCGCTCGACGACGTGAACCGCGGCCAGTCGACCAACGACGTGTATCCGACGGCGCTTCGCATCGCGTCGATAGAGTTGATACGCCTGCTGAGCGATGCCTGCGCCAAATTGCAGGAAGCGCTGCAGAGGCGCGAGAACGAGTTCGGCGAGGTGCGCAAACTGGGCCGGACGGAGCTGATGGATGCCGTGCCGGTGACGCTCGGCGGCGAATTCGGGGCGTTCGCCCAGGCGGCCGCCCGCGACAGGTGGCGGCTCTACAAGGTGGAGGAGCGGCTTCGTCAGGTGAACTTGGGGGGCACGGCGGTCGGATTGCCGGACAACGCGTCCCGCAAATACCGCTTCGGGGTGATAGAGGAACTGCGGCGTATAACGGGAATCGGCCTCGCGGCCGCCGAGTATCCGATGGACATCACGCAGAACAACGACGTCTTTGTGGAGGTATCGGGATTGCTCAAGGCTCTCGCCGTGAACCTGATGAAGACGGCAAATGACCTGCGCCTCATGAACTCCGGCCCGCGCGGAGGACTGGGCGAGATACGACTGGCCGACACGCAGGCCGGAAGCACGATAATGCCCGGCAAGGTGAATCCGGTCATCCCGGAAATGACCATGCAGTGCGCGATGAAGGCGATAGCCGGGGATACGGCCATCACGACCGCCGCCGCTCACGGGGAATTTGAGCTGAATGCCTTCCTGCCCCTGATAGCGGACACCATACTCGAAAATCTGGCGTTGCTGGAACGCGCCGTGACGATTTTCCGCACGAAATGCGTCGACACACTGTCCGCCGACGCGGCGAGATGCGCGGAGATACTTGACCATTCATACGCGTTCGCGGCGTCTTACGTCCCAGCGCTCGGCTACGACGCCGTGGACAGAATCATAACGGACAGCGGCGGCCCCGCGCGCGCGCAGCGCGCTTTGGACGAGGCGCTGGCGGCCGTTTCGTCAATGTCCGGAGGGAAAATTTAGGAAATCGAGACCTTTGTTTTCAATGAACTCACGGCGCAGCCGGCCTTTGGTGGGATGTACAGGTTTTACCATTACCTTGGTGTCAAAAGGCCGGTGTTTTTCCCTTTCGCGTTTGGAGTTTAATTAAGGCGCTGAGTGAATAGCGGCGGTGGTTTTTAGGGCGAGTGATTTTAAATATTCACTGGGAGTTTTAATGAACGCGGCCTGCGGATAGTGTTTAAGATTGCCGGTAATCAGGCAGGCGTTGAGTTCTAAAGCAACCTCGTAAAATTTCCGGTCGGTTTCGTCGTAAAAAACGATATCACTGCGCTCCGCAATGACCGACAGACCTTTGCCCAGGAGAATATCGAGCAACCGGTCGGTTTTTTGCAAATCGAAATGAAACTTGGGTCGAGCTAAAACATTGTGGTATTCCGCCATAATTCGGGAGTCGTAGCCAATTTGCAGCCGTCCTTTCAAGACCATACCCAAAATTTGAGCGCTGTTACCGTCCGGGGTTAAAAGCGCGGAAACGAGAATGTTGGTATCGAGAACAACAGGTTGTGTCATTTAATATTTGACGCTCCGCCCTTGCGGGCAGCGGCTATCTCCGCGTCGATCTCCTCCATCGTGAGGTGATCCGTGCCGTTTCGGAGCGAATCGAGATGGATACTTCCCAAAAGCCTCATCGCTTCAGCCTGGTCGAAAGCTGCCAGAGTTTCATCTAGCGTGGAGGCATCAACATCGAACATCACCGCCTTGGGTTTGCCGTTGTTGGTCAAAATCACCCTGCCGCAGCGTGAGAGTTTCTCCCATACCCGCTTCGGCTCCGATCGCAAATCCCGCACGCTCACATAATCCATTTTATCACCCCCGGCAATGTATCTAACGTGGTTATATTATATCACGATTGTCACTCAATTTATGACACACACCGCATTGATTTTAGGCCTTAAAAATTCTAAAAATGCTGTAGATATTTTTGATACTGGAAATATCATGTAAAAACATTCTAACACCGGCGAGGCCGAAAGACTAGGCGCGAACCGCAGAGCCGACATCGGCGCCGCGCTTGGGGCAGGCTCGGCGCGGACGTTCGCGGGCTTTTACGGAAACTTTCGCGTCATAATGAAACGGACCTTTTCCATAAAACCGGGAACGTTTTTTCTGTTGTTCTTCGCTCTCATTTACGAACTCTCAAAAAAATTTCAGGTATTAAACCTGATTGTGCCAGCCACCTCCGTCGTAATTTTCGGAGCCGTCCTTTTGACAATGTACAGACGACATACCGTCCCGTTGTGGCTCCCGGACATAGGGGCCTGCGCCGCGACTCTCTGCCTGCTCTGGGCTTTGGCGATGGTTGCCTCTCCCGGTGGCCCCGCCGCAAAACTTTTGCCAAGTTCTCCTTTCGCGGACGAGGCCGCGCGGCAAACCGCCGTCGATGATACAGGCGGGAAAGATGCCGCAGAAAACGGGAACCGGGTTTTATATCCGGCCGATGATTTCGCGTCCGGCGAAACCCCGCGCGAACAGCCGGACGTGACGGTCGAATATTGGAAAAACGAAGGGTGGAGGGGATTATAGCGGACACCGGCAATAACCCCGCGCGCGCGAAGCGCGCTTTGGACGAGGCGCTGGCGGCCGTTTCGTTCCCCTCTCATGGAGAAAACGGAAACGGCTGAACATCACATCATGGCTTTTACCCTTTCGACATCGAGTTTTCTCAGAAATTTCGGAATGTCTGTCCAGACGGCATGAAATCCGTAGCCGCCATCGGTCATTTCGGCTATCGCTTCGTCTTTGCTCCATCCTTGAACCGCCATCCTGTAAACGGCCGTCACCATTCCTGTCCTGTCGGCGCCGTGCTGACAGTGGACGAAGTAAGGCGCGCCGTCCGGGTCGGACAATATGCTCATCACGCGGACGATTTGCCCGAATTCGGGATCCCATGCCTCCATGCGGATTCTGACGCCTTTCAAAGATGTGCCGCGCAGGTCGTCGGCGTGCAGCGACCGAAGATTGACCACCGTTTTGATTCCCAGGCGCTCGAGATTTTTGAAACCCTCTTCGGCCGGCTGCGCGCCCCTGTACAGGTTGTCCGTCACCCTGTGAAGGTTCGGGACACCGGCGAGACGCACGGCTTTGGCCCAATTCGGGTTTCCGGCCCACGCAAGCGGCGCGGCAAACGCTATTAACAGAAGAACCGCCGCGAACGCGCGGATGAAATTTTTATATTTCGTGTGAACGCGATTCACGGCCGTTCCTTCGTTCACTCATTCGATTATGCCGAAATCTCGCTGGTGTTCGCGCGCTTTTCCGCGAGGGCGGTGAGTTTTTTCTCACTGACAGCCGACGTGAAATTCACTCTGCCTTTTTCGTGCGTCTGCGTCCAGGTCTTTATGGGCAAACCCCACACCTTGATGAATCCCACGCTTGCCGAGTGGTCGAACGTGTCGCCCTCGGAATAGGTGGCGAGGTCGTACCGGTATATCGCGTGTTCCGACCGCGAGCCTTCCGTCACCGCGGAACCCTTGTAGAGGCGCACGCGCACGGTACCGCTCACCACTTCCTGCGTCGTGTCCATGAAAGCCTGAATGGCCGTCATCAGCGGCGAGAACCAGCAGCCTTCGTAAGCCAGCTCCGCGAATTTTTTCTCGAGGTCCCCCTTCACCCTCATGACGTCCTTCGAGAGGACTATCGTCTCAAGGGCTTTATGCGCCGTTATCAGCGTGACGGCGGCCGGGCATTCGTAAACCTCGCGGCTCTTGAAACCGACGAGCCTGTTTTCGACCATATCTATTCTGCCAACGCCGTGTTTTCCGGCAAGTTTGTTGAGTTGATCTATGAGTTCGATGCCGTTCAGTTTTTTGCCGTCGATTGCCGTGGGGATGCCCTTGGTGAACGTGATTTCCACGGTCTCGGGCTCGTCGGGCGCTTCCACCGGATCCGCGGTCAGGCCGTAAGCTCCCTTGGGCGGGGTGTTCCAGGGGTCTTCCAGCGCGCCGCACTCGCAGGAACGCCCCCACAGGTTGTCGTCCAGGCTGTACGGGCTCTGTCTCGTGATCGGAACCGGGATGTTGTGTTTGACGGCGTATTCCATCTCGTCCTCGCGCGACCAGTGCCAATCGCGCACGGGCGCCAGAACCGCCACACTGGGGTCGAGGGCGTTCGCGCAAACTTCGATGCGCACCTGATCCTGCCCTTTGCCGGTACAGCCGTGAGCTATGGCGACGGCGCCCTCCTGCTGCGCCACGTATATCAGCGCTTTGGCGATCAGCGGGCGGGAATACGCCGAATTGAGCGGATACACGCCTTCGTACAGCGCGTTCGCCTTGAGACCGGGCCATATGAAATTTTCTATCATCTCCTCCCGGAGATCCATCATATGGGCCGCTACCGCCCCCGTCTGAATCGCCTTTTCGTTGATCTCGTCCAGGTTGTCGGCCTGCTGACCGACATCCGCCGTCATCGTGACAACCTCGTAGCCCTGATCTACGAGCCACGGGATCGCGACCGACGTGTCGAGCCCCCCGCTGTACGCCAGAACCACTTTCCCCTTGTTGCCGTCCGCTTTCTTCCCCGCCATGCATATCCCCTCCGTAATTTTGATTGATGCAAAAATAAAGGCTCGCCCCTCGTCACTCCATCATCGGAGAACGAGGGGCGAGCCTTGAAACCCGCGGTGCCACCCTCATTCGCTCGGGACGCTCGCGCCCCGAACATCTCGTATCGGTTCTGTTTCGGAAACCACCCGGACGCCTACTTGACCGTGAGGTCTTTCTTCGGTGTCGGCTCAGGGGTGCGAACTCTCCTCGTCTTTTGCGCGAGACGCTTTCAGCCGGTGACGTCTCTTCTCTGTAGCCAGTACGAGGCGGTTATGTCCCCATCAACGCCGTGTAATTCAAAGTTCGACTATAGTATCATTATTTTTACGGATGTCAATAGCGGCCCACGGTCGCAACAGCCCATGGACGCTTTTATTTGCTGATGTTGATATAATAATTTTGGCTGTTCAATATCCCCGGCTTACCTCAGAATCCGCAGGATATTCCGCGGGAGCGCGTTTGCCTGGGCCAGCATCGAATTGCCGACCTGGCTCATGATGTTGAGCTTCGTGAACTCCACCATCTCCTTCGCCATGTCGGCGTCCACTATGCGCGAGCGCGATTCCGTGAGGTTTTGCGACGCTATGCTCAGACCGGATATGGCGTGGTCGAGCCTGTTTATCTGCGCACCCACAATCGCGCGCTGCCTCGATACGCGTCCTAGCGCGTTATCCAGCCGCGTGACGCTTCTCGCGGAGGTCTCCCGGGCGCGCACGTCGATATTGTCTATGCCGAGGGCTTTCGCGGTGACGGCGCCAAGGGTCAGCGTCATATCCTCGCCCTGCGACGCGCCGATTTGAAGCGTCGCCGCGTTGTCGGCCAGGTGAATATACTGGCTGAACTGTTTTTCGATCGTCGCCTCGAAAACGCCCCGCGCCGCGTCGTAGTCTGACGCAACAAGGCCGATATCGCCGTCGATGTCCAGCTCTATCCCGTCGGCGATGATTTTGTAAGCGCGCTCGCCAGCCCTCAGCGTGACGCCGCTTTTCACGGTTTCGCCGGAATGCGCGTCAGAGACGTTCACCCTGAACACCGTGTCCCTCGCCTCTTTTATCTCAACGAACGAGAAAGCCTTCATCAAGGCCTCGCTGCCGTAGAATTTCAGCGCGCTCTCCTTCGACGGGATGACCGAGTGCGCCAGCAGCGTTCCCACTACCGTCGCGTTCGGGTTGTTCCCGGGCACGTTGTTGACGAGGCGTATTATCTCGTGTTTGTCCTCTTCCCGCATCAGATAGGGATTGTAATCGACGGAATCCTCGTCGTCCTTGCCGCGCGGCACGCCGTCGTACTGCATCAGCAGGTCGGTCCATATCCTCTCGGACATATACTCGGCGAGTTTGCCCAATTCCTCGCCGGCGCCGATCATTATCTTGATCTCACGGTCTTTCTGCCGTACCGTAAGCTGTTGATCGTTGTTCTCGAGAATGAACACGCCGTTCGAATCCCAGAACTGTTTTATATCCTCCAGACGGCTGTAATAATGCGCCACTCCGGCGTCCATGCCGCGTTGGAACGTAGACTGGAACCTGGCCGCGTTACGCACGACATTGACACCCGTGGGGTAATCGGCCACAGGTGGGTGAAACTCGCCGAACGACAGCGACAAAACGCCGTCCATCACCTGATCTTTGGCGAAATGATCACTGTCGGGCTTGGCGATGTTGTTGGCGAGCTGGTAAATGCCGAGATCGACGGTGGAATTGTCGAGCACTCCGTCGTAAAAACGGTATCCTATCGGCATAGTGGTTCCGCGCTGATCCGAGAAAAGCGTTATCTCGTCGATCGCTGGATTCTCCTCGCCGCTTGCCGTGAGAGCCAGAGTGAAGCGGTCGCCCTCCGCCCACACGCTCGTATTCCTCAGCGTGAATTCGTCGAAATACAGCCCGCCGAACGCCGCGTCGCGGAACAGCACTACCGGGTCGTTCACCTCGTTGGGGATGATGGGCGGCACCGCCGTCGAGTCTCTGCTGGTGTTGGCCATCCCGTTGAGGTGAACTTCCTCATCCTCCGCGTACCACTCGTTTCCGAACAGATCAATCACATGCGCCTGCACGCGGAAAGTGATCACGTTGTCGGTCACTTTCACGGCGTCGAATATCAACGACGCGTTGAGGGAGTTGTAACTCTCGGCGCCCGTCTCGGAGAGCGGCCCATAAGTGCCGTCCGAGCGGATGCCGTAGTTGAAGTTCGAATATCCCACAGCTCCGATAAAATCCTTGACCGCGCTGTAATGTCCGGATTCCATCTCGCTAAAATACACGCTCGTGACGAGCGCGCCGGCGAGCGGCAGCGTGCTGCCCTGATAGTTGACCTCCGCGTGAATGTAACGCGCGCCAACGTCGTCCACGCCCGGAGCCCCGACGGTGCTGCCCGTTTCGAAGCCATCGTCGCCGACTTTCATCTCGAACTGGCCGTCGTAGTAGCCGACGCCGGGGACGGACAAATTGCCGTTTATGGGGTCGACGAAGTAACCGAGAAGTTTCAGGTCCGCTCCGTCCTCCGCGCCGTTCGCGAGCCTGTATTGCGCCGCGCTCCCCCAGATTTCGGAAAAGTCGTCGCCTCGCCGCCACGGGTCGCCGTCAACAGCGATGTTCGCCGTCGACTGAAAATCAACCGCCAACGACGGATCAGTGTTTTCGCCGTCGAGCATCGCGGCGGCGGCCACGTTCACGACAAATTTGTCTCCCGCCGAAAGCGACGCGAGGGCGACATCGAACGTGGTGAATTGTATTCCCTGTATGCCGTTCGCTAATATCTGCGACACCGTCAAAGTATCGCGCGTCTCGTTCAGGATATTTCCGCCGCGGTCGAAGCCTTTCGTCAGAACGGTGAACGTGCTGCCGCCTTCGTACATGAAGAGCATGGACGCGTTCATGGTGTTCTGCCTGTTCACGATGATTTCCCTCACGATACCGTCCGGGTCTCTGCCGTTTTTGAAATAATAGGTTGTGTCGGGGCCGTAATACGCGTGCGAGTACCA
>JAISXR010000036.1 GCA_031270375.1 Synergistaceae bacterium
GACGTCGGAGAGTTGCGTTACGCCAACGCGAACGACGGCACGTGCGAGGGGATAGATTATAAAAGCATCCCCGCGTTCACGGTGCAGTTTCACCCCGAGGCGGCGGCCGGCCCGCTCGATACCGGTTTTTTGTTCGACCGCTTCACTGATATGATGAGGGGGCGCAAAAATGCCTAAAAACAAAAATATACGCCGCACCCTGGTGATCGGTTCCGGCCCGATAGTGATCGGACAGGCCGCGGAGTTCGATTACGCGGGGACTCAGGCTTGCCGCGCGCTCAAGGAGGACGGCATCCAGATAGTGTTGGTGAACTCCAATCCGGCGACGATAATGACGGACACGGCCATGGCCGACTCGATTTACATCGAGCCGCTGACAGCCGGGACGCTGAAGCGGATACTGAGAAAAGAACGTCCCGACAGCCTGCTGCCGACGCTCGGCGGGCAGACGGGCCTCAACCTCGCCATGACGCTGGCGCGCGAGGGATTTTTCGAGGAAAACGGCATAACGCTGCTCGGGGCGAAGCCCGACACCATCGAACGCGCCGAGGACAGAAAACTGTTCAAGCAGACCATGGAATCCATCGGACAGCCGGTCATTCCCTCCGATGTGGTCAGTTCCGCCGATGACGCCGTCAAATTCGCGTCGACGATAGGGTATCCCGTGATAGTGCGTCCGGCTTTCACCCTGGGCGGCACCGGCGGGGGCATAGCCGCGGACGAGCCGGAACTCAGGCGCACTGCCCTCGTCGGTCTCAAATTTTCGCCGATAAATCAGGTGCTGATCGAAAAATCCGTCGCCGGCTGGAAGGAAATAGAGTACGAGGTCATGCGCGACGCCGCCGGAAACTGCATCACGGTGTGCGGCATGGAAAATTTCGATCCCGTGGGCATTCACACCGGAGACAGCATAGTCGTCGCGCCCGCGCTTACGTTGGCCGACAAGGAGTACCAGATGCTCCGCTCGGCGGCGCTCGCGATAATAAGGGAACTTAAAATAGAGGGCGGGTGCAACGTCCAGTTCGCCTTGAACCCGGACAGTTTCGAGTATGCCGTCATCGAGGTGAATCCCAGGGTCTCGCGTTCGTCCGCGCTCGCCTCGAAGGCGACCGGATACCCGATAGCCAAGGTCGCGGCCAAAATAGCGATAGGCTATACGCTTGACGAGATACCGAACGCGGTGACCGGCAAGACCTGCGCCTGTTTCGAGCCAGCGATCGACTACGTTGCGGTCAAGTTTCCCAAGTGGCCGTTCGACAAGTTCGGCTCGTCTCCCCGCGGTTTGGGAACCCAGATGAAGGCGACGGGCGAGGTAATGGCGCTCGCCGACAATTTCGAGGCCGCGCTGATGAAAGCCGTCCGGGGAGCCGAGATACACCAGCAGACGCTGTATCTCTCGAAACTGGAAAACGCGACCGACGGTGAACTTGCGTCGGCGGTCTCCGCTGCCACCGACGAGCGCGTGTTTCAGGTGTTCGAGCTGATACGCAGAGGCGTCTCGTGCGAGGAAATTTTCCGCATCACCAAAATAGACCGTTGGTTTTTATACAAGCTGAAAAATCTCGCCGATTTCGAGGAAAAACTCAGAACCGAGGGGCTCGGCGACGATTCTTACAGGGAGGGCAAACGTCTCGGCTATCCCGACGTGGTGCTCGAGAAAATATCGGGTTGCCGCGTCAAGCGCCATATACCGGCGTCATACAAGATGGTGGACACCTGCGCCGGCGAGTTCTCGGCGAACACGCCCTATTTTTACGCCACGCGCGGCGAAAACGAGGCGGAGGAGTTCATAAAATCATCGGTGAATTATAAAAAGGGCGTCGTGGTCGTCCTGGGTTCCGGGCCGATACGGATCGGGCAGGGCATCGAATTCGACTATTCTAGCGTCCATTGCGTGTGGGCGCTGAAAAAACAGGGGTACGAGGTAGTTATAGTGAACAACAACCCGGAGACGGTCTCGACCGATTTCGACACGGCGGACCGTCTTTATTTCGAGCCGCTCACGGCGGAGGACGTGGGCGACATCCTGGCCCTCGAAAACCCGATAGGAGTGGTGGCGGCCTACGGTGGGCAGACCGCCATAAAGCTCGCCCGATACGTTCACGAGCGCGGACACAAAATTCTAGGCACGTCGTTCGACAGCATCGACCTCGCTGAGGACAGGGAGCGGTTCGATGCCCTTCTGGAACGCCTCGGGATTTCGCGCCCCGAGGGATGCACCGCGCTGTCGGTCGAAGAGGCCCTCGATGGCGCGGAAAAACTCGGGTACCCCGTGCTGGTGCGCCCGTCGTACGTCCTCGGCGGACAGAACATGAGCATAGCGTTTTCCGAGGAGGACCTGCGCGAATTCATGGAGGTGATACTGGGCGGCGACGTGTACGGCCCTGTGCTCATTGACAAATATCTGCGCGGGATAGAGATAGAGGTCGACGCGATTTGCGACGGCCGGGAGATATTGATTCCGGGCATCATGGAGCATGTCGAACGCACCGGCATACATTCCGGCGACTCGATCGCCGTTTATCCCGCCATCAATGTCGACGACGGCCTCATAGAAAAAATTGTCGCGCACACGCGGGATATCGCTCTCGCGCTGAACGCCCTGGGGCTCGTGAATGTGCAGTATATCGTGCGGGACGAGGAACTGTACGTGATAGAGGTGAATCCCAGGGCTTCGCGCACGGTTCCCTACATCAGCAAGGTTACGGGCGTGCCCATGGTGGACCTCGCCACAAGGGCGATGCTGGGAGAGCGTCTGACAGATATGGGGTTCGGCACCGGTCTTTATCCGCCGGCTCCCTATACCGCCGTGAAAGTGCCGGTGTTTTCGTTCGAAAAACTTCACGGGGTGGACACGCACCTCGGTCCCGAGATGAAATCCACCGGAGAGGTATTGGGCATAGGCAAAACGCTGGAGGAAGCGATGTTCAAGGGGCTCCTGGGGGCGGGATACGACATGGAGCGCAGGGGCGGCGTGCTCTTCACCGTCAGGGACAGCGACAAGCCCGAGATCGTGGACGTGGCCAAGAAATACGCCTCGCTGGGCTTCCGCCTTTACGCCACGAGGGGCACCGCGAAGGCCTTGTCGCGCGCCGGTATGCCGGCGATAGTGATACACAAGATAGGCGAGTCGTCGGATAACGTCGCCACCCTCATAGAGGACGGCAAGGTGGGTTTTATAGTCTCGACGTCGGCCCGGGGACGCGATCCGGCCCGCGAGAGCGTGAGATTCCGTTCTCTCGCGGTGAGGCTGGGCATACCCTGCCTCACGTCCATAGACACGGCGACTGCCGTCGCCGACTGCCTCAAGAGCCGTTACAGCGAGGAAAACACGGAGCTGGTGGACATCGCCAATATGCGGCACTCCAAAAAGAGGCTCAAATTTTGCAAGATGCACAGCTGCGGCAAGGACGATCTCTATTTCGACGCATTCGAACAGGAGATATCGTCTCCCGAGTCGCTTTCGATAATGCTGGGCGACAGGCATTTCGGCGTCGGCGGCTACGGGGTCGTGATGATAAACCCGTCCCCCTCGGGCAAAGCCGACGCTTACATGAGGCTTTTCAACACCGACGGCAGCGAGGGCTTTATGAGCGCGTCGGCCGTAGCCTGCACCGGAAAGTATCTGTTCGACAACGGGCGCACCGGCGGGCGCAAGGAGATGACGATAGACACGCAGAGCGGCGTCCGAAAACTGCGCGTCGTCACGCGGCACGGCGAGGTGATATCGGGCGAGGTCAACCTGGGAGTGCCCATGTTCGCCCCGCCGTCGATTCCGGTGAACCTGCCGGGCGACAGGGTAATGGGCCGCGTAGTGGATATAGGCGACAGCACGTTCTGCATTACCTGCGTGTCTATGGGCAGCCCGCACTGCGTCATTTTCTGCGACGACCTGGAGAGGGTCGATATCGAAAAAATCGGGCCGCTGGTGGAATGCGCCCCTATTTTCCCCAAGCGCGCCAACGTGGAATTTGTCAGGATCGTGGATGATCTGACCCTGGCGATGCGCATATGGGAACGCGGCGACGGCGAGACAATGGCGAGCGGAAGCGGCGCGTGCGCGTCCGTGGTGGCCGCCGTCGAAAACGGATTCTGTTCGCGCGGCGCGTCCGTCAGGGTGATTCAAAACGGCGGCGACATGATGGTGAGTTATTCCGGCCCGGAGGTAATACTGAACTGCAGGGTGCGGAAAGTGTTCGAGGGCGCCGTGGATGTGTGAAGGGCATGAACCGTAACCTGCCGCCTGAACTATCCAATAAGGGGCGGCAGATTGCCGCCCCTGCGAGATACCAATAAATTTGTCGCACACCCGATGGCCGTGAGTTTCTCAAAAACTCTAAAAACAAAACTCTAAAAACATATAATGACAGATTAAAAAAACAATGCTATATTATCATGCAGATAATCATTTGCAGAGACTTCGACAATAGCCATTTGAGCATTAAACTTTAGATTGTACAAGACCAAAGAGAGGGGCGACAGCTATGCCGGAATCGCCAAGAAAACGCTTTGATATGACCATTCATCACAGGGACCCCGGCAAGGTCGTTGTGGATATGGGCTCCACAAGTATCACCGGCATCAACGCGAACGCTCTCGCGCGGTTGCGCGACGCTCTCGGTCTCGAAAAGAGGCCGATAAAAGTTCACGAACCTTTTCAACTTCTGGGGTTGGTGGAGGACGATGTTATAGAGGCGTTAGAACTCTGTGTGGCCCTCGAAGTGTCGTCAGACTACACCATTTTCGGTTACCGGAACGAAAACTGGAAACTGTGGAAGCTGCCGACCGGGCTGGAAGTCCTTGTGGGTGAAGGTTTCGTGACGAGCGATGGCGGCGGCGGAGTCACGTTTATCCACCCCGGCGGCGATCCCAAAGCGCCGCCCGCCGGCAGACTGCCGAAGGACGGCTACTATTTCGACAACGTATTCCGCACGTTCAAAGAATACGACGAGGATACTTCGAACGGGCGCGAGGACTTCGCGGAGGACTACAAACCCTACACCCCCGAACAGATAGCCACGATAAAGGATAACTGCGAAAAGCGTTTCAACGGCACTGACCTTGGAATCATCGCGGGGGGCGCGCTGGCCGGCCTCGGCGATTTCGCCTATTTTCCCGGGCCGCACATCCCTTATCCCAAAGGGGTGCGCAACCTTGAGGACTGGATGGTCGTTCACAAGACGAATCCCGATTACGTGCATCAAATATTCGAATATCAGACCGAAGTCGGTCTCGCCAACGCGAAAACGCTGTGGGAGACATGCGGCGATAAAATCCAGGTTATGCAGATATCCGGCACTGATTTCGGCACACAGAGAGCTCCGATAATGTCGCGCGACAGCTTCAGAGAATTTTACAAGCCGTACTATAAAAAGATATGTGACTGGATACATAAAACCACGAACTGGAAGACATTCTTCCACACCTGCGGTTCGGTGGCGGCTTTCATGCACGATTTCCACGAGACGGGCATGGACATAATGAACCCGGTACAGTGTTCCGCGACGGATATGGACGCTCGAACGCTGAAAGAAACATGGGGAGACAAATTCACTTTCTGGGGCGGAGGGGTAGACACGCAGAAGACGCTGCCCTTCGGCACGCCGGAGGAAGTATACGACGAAGTGATGGGCCGCCTCGAAATATTCGCCCCGGGAGGTGGGTTCGTGTTCAACACGATACACAATATACAGGGGCCGACTCCTGTGGAAAACATTCTCGCCATGTTCCGCGCCGTCAGGGACTACAACGCGCGAATCGGGGCGTGACGAACGCCTCGTGCCGACGGAAACAGATTATTGGGCGATGACCGCCGTCCTATAATAGAGAGGAGGTAAATTCGATCGAAAAGGCGGTTATTTCAGTGCTTATACGCTCATAAAAAACTTTCGGGAGGGATTAACGAATGAAAAAGTTCTTCTTGTTTCTGATGACGATAAGTGTTTTATCGTCGTTGGCAGGTCTGTCGTACGCGGCGGACGTCCCCGCGCCCAAAGACCAGCTTTACATCGAAGTGTCCGCCTTGGGAGGCATTGATTATTTCGTCGACCACAAGATGGGAATGGAGAAAGTCGGCGAGGAATTGGGCGTCAAGACCGATTACGTCGGACCGCCCGATTACGATATGAACGCCATGATCGCGGCCTTCGAGCAGGCGATAGCGAGAAAACCCCAGGGACTCGTGGTAGTCGGTTTTGAGGATTCGCTCAACGCGATAATCAAGAAGGCCATGGACTCCGGCATACCGGTGGTGACAGTCGACGCGGATCTGCCCGAGTCAGGACGGCTCGCTTTCGTGGGTACCGGCAACTTCGCGGCCGGGCAGGCCGGCGCCGCGAAAATGGCCGAAATAATCGGCGGTAAAGGCAAAGTGGCGCTCATGACCAAACCCGGCCAATCGAATCTCGAAGAGCGCATCGCTGGCTACGAGGACACACTCTCGAAGTATCCCGATATCGAAATAGTGCAGATAGCGGATACTCAATCCGATCCGGTCGTGGCTGCGCAGGCCGCCGCCGCTCTTCTCCAGAAGTTCCCTGATCTCGCCGGCATAGCCTGCGTCGAGGCGGCCGGTGGATCCGGCGCGGCAACGGCTGTAAAGGAAGCCGGTCTTCAGGGCAAGGTGAAGATAATCTGCATGGACAGGGGCAATGACGTAATAGCGGCCATAGAGGAAGGCGTAATAACGGCCTCCGTGGCGCAGCAGACGGCCCTCATGCCTTACTATGCCACTCAGATACTCTACAACCTCGTCAACAGCAACGTCGAAATCACGAGCGACAATAAAGCAGCCGGCGTTCTGGGCATTCCGAACGTCGTCGACACAGGTTCGATAATCGTCGACGCTAATAACGCCAAATACTTCAAGCGCTGAACGCAAACGCCGGGGTGTTTTTGAAACGCCCCGGCGGCTTCCGGATAAAGGCATAAAAATGGCGGAATATATTCTTGAAGTAAATGGAATAGTCAAGACTTTCCCGGGTGTCCGAGCCCTCGGCGGAGTGAATTTGAAAGTACGCGCCGGCGAAGTACATGCGGTTGTCGGGGAAAACGGGGCCGGAAAGAGCACACTGATGCTCATTTTGGGCGGCATATACAGGCCCGATGCCGGTGAAATACTGATAGACGGCGAAAAAGTTCAGTTCGATTCGGCTCACGACGCAAACATGAAGGGAATAAGCGTCGTGTATCAAGAATTCAGCCTTGCTCCGAATCTGAGCGTGGCCGAAAACATATTCGCCAACCGTCAGCCCTTAAAAGGCGTGGGAATGATCGACTGGAAAGACCTGCGAAAACGCGCGGAAGAGATGCTTCGCCTCGCTGAGATGGAACGCATGCATCCGGATACGCTGGTTAAAGACCTGTCCGTAGCGAACCAGCAGGTCGTCGAGATATTGAAGGCGATGTCTTTCGAACCTAAGGTTCTGATATTGGACGAACCGACGTCATCACTGACCGAAACCGAGGTCAAAATACTTTTCAAAAATATAAAGGTCCTCAAGGAGCGGGGCGTGGCCATACTTTACATCTCCCACCACCTGAGCGAACTATTTGAAATAGCGGATAGCGTCACAGTGCTCCGCGACGGAGAGTATGTCTGCGACGCCGCCATAAAAGATATCGACGAGGATTTTCTCATAACGAAAATGGTAGGCAGAAAGATAGAAAACATCTACGGGCGGCGCGGCGAGAACGACGTGATAGGCGGACATTTTTTCGAGGTGAAAAATCTGACGCAAAACGGCGCGTTCACCGACGTATCCTTTCACATAAACAAGGGCGAGATAGTGGGATTCGCAGGGCTCGTAGGCGCCGGAAGGACCGAGGTGGGACGCGCGATATTCGGCGCCCCTCCTGCCGACCGGGGTGAAGTTACGCTCGAAGGGCGCGACGCGCGCGCGAAAAACCCGCATCAGGCGATAGCCATGAACATCGGGTACATGAGCGAGGACCGCAAAGGACAGGGACTTTACATCAACTTCAATATAGTGTCCAATCTGATAGCGAACAGGCTTGGCGATTTCTCCGAAAACGGATTCATAGTCGAGGCGAAAACCAGAGAAAATGCTCTCGCGTGCGTGAATGACTTCAGGATAGTCACGCCGGGAATCGAACAGACAGTAGGCAATCTGTCCGGCGGTAATCAGCAGAAAGTGCTGCTGGCCTCCTGGTTCGGGATAAAACCGAAAGCCCTGATAGTCGATGAGCCGACTCGCGGAGTCGATGTCGGAGCTCGCAGTGAAATTTACGACCTTCTCCGCGCTCTGGCAAAGAACGGCGCGGCGATAATGATGATATCGTCGGATCTTCCGGAGATACTTGGGATATCCGATAGGATAATCGTGATGCGGGAGGGGCGAATATCCGGAGAACTTTCCGCGTCCGAGGCGACAGAGGACAAAGTGGTCGCCCTCGCGGCCGGAATAGGCACATGAAAAGGGGGCTTCAAGGAGTCGTGGAATTTTTAAAACGCGTGATCCGGTTACGAGAATTCATGATATTCATCATAGTCGCCGGCATGTTCGTCGTCATGTCGTTTGCGTCGCCGGTTTTTCTGAATCCGGGTAACCTTCTGGCTCTGCTTCTGAGTCTGTCGATAGAAGCCCTCATTGGGGTCGCTATGACGAACCTGATGGTGAGCGGCGGTTTCGACATGTCGGTCGGCTCAGTTGTGGCGTTTTCGGGAGCTGTCGCCGCGATGTCGATGAAAATGGGATTTCCGGTGCCCGCCGCGGTAATAGCCGGACTGTTTCTTGGAGCCTGTGTGGGCTTCTTCAACGGTTTCGTCGTGGCGGTAGTGGGCATCAATCCTTTCGTGACGACGCTCGCAAGTCTGAGTCTTTTTCGCGGTTTACTGATGATAATAACGCAGGGCAAAAATATCTCCCCTTTGCCGCCAAGTTTCAACGCCATCGGACAGACGGTGATACTGGGCATACAGTCGCCGATATGGTTCGCGGTCATCTTCGTGTTTGCGGGCGACATATTGCTGCGCCACTCACGTTTTCTGCGTCAGAGTTATTTCATCGGGGGCAATGAGAAAACCGCGCTGTTGTCCGGCATACCCGTCAATAGTATGAAGATTTTCAATTACACCATGACAGGACTGCTGGCCGGGCTGGGCGGGATAATTCTCACGGCGAGGTTGGGAGCGGCATCCGTAACGACCGGGACCGGACTCGAACTCAAAGTCATAACGGCCGTCATCATAGGCGGCGCGTCGCTTGCCGGAGGGGAGGGCACGGTGGTGGGTTCGTTTCTGGGTTCGCTTCTCATGGCTCTGATAGTGAACGCGCTCACTCTGCTGGGCGTCAATGTCTACTGGCAGACATTCGTCATAGGAGCGACATTGCTTACCGCCGTACTGATAGACAGAATCGGGAAACTCCGGAAGGAGAAAATAGCGCTGAGGAAAGCCGGTTGAGGTTATCTCAGCATTCGCGGCGCGGAGATAGGATTACCGCCGGCAATGAAAGGACAATCATGTCCGCCGTAAAAAATTAGAGTATTGCGCGAAATGCAAAGGTGAGATAATAATCAGGTAACTAAGCATGATCTGCGATCACATTTCGTTCATGGCATGGGCCTCCTTGGGTTTTTGTTTCGTGCTGGAACCAACTATCCAGGTATAAGCCCATGTCGCTTATTTGTTGCCGGTCGTTAGGGATTTTTCGCGTCACTCGAACGCGAATACCTCTCCCCTGGGGCGGAATGGCAGATGGCTGCCCTTGGGAATCATTATGGCGTGCTCGCGCTTCACGGCGAAGCGGTCGCACTGCGCGTCGGTGATGACCAGGATGGGACCGTCCTTGGGAAAATCCGCCGCCCGTTCGAGAAAGTCGATACCGGGCTGTAATACCGTGCCGCCCCGCCCGCGGACGCGGACGTTTCCCATGATGGCGTCGGGAGACATGTACCCCGCGTCGTAGGCCGCGGCGTCGCAGAAGACGACGCGGGCCAAAGGCACGTCCCGGCTGTCGGCGTAACTCGCCACGGCGCCCAGCGCCACGGCCAGCGCGCGGGCGTCCATCGAGCCGGACGTGTCGATCACCACCCCGAAGGTGCGGCCGTCCCGCGCCTCAGCGGCGGGAACCGTTCTCGGACGCACGATGTCCGGAGTACTGGCCTGCCTTCGGCTGAGACGGGCATAAGTCCTCTTTTTTTCGAGAGGTGCGAAAAAACGGTCGAACCAGCGGGCGAGTTCCACATCCCAGGGGATGGGAGCGCGCCAGAGCGCGCGGATTTCCTCCTCCAGTCCGGCGGGACGGAGTCCTCGCGAGGACTTGTGGTACTCCAGTCCCTCGCTGAGGGCGCGGCGGTAGAATTCGTCCAGGCCGACCGGCGCTCTGTAAAATCGGGCATCGCCTTCGCCCAGCATGTCCGACAACCCCACGCCGCGCAGGGTGGCCAGTTTTTTGAACCGCCGGACGTCCCTGACGATGACGTCGTAAACCTGCTCGGCGGACATGCCCTTGAACGTGTCGTCGAACAGCACGTCGGCGCTGGGCAGGCTCCCCACCCCCATCTCCACGAGCCAGCCGTTGATGACGTAATCGCACGCCACGTTCCAGAGGTATGGGTCGCGTCCCTGACAACGGCTCAGATGCCTCAGGCCCACGTGCAGAAACTCGTGGGCCATGACGAACCGGTATTCATCGTCCGTCAGCCTTCTGCCGGGGTTGAAGTATATCTCCGAGAGGCTCTCGCTGATTGCGGCGACAGCGATATCCCCCCTCACGCAAACGACGGGGTCTTCGACGATTTTGAAAGAAGCCGCGAGCGCCCCCAGCAGCGGATAACTGTTGACGAACCAACGGCGTGCCCGCTCGGCGGGGCTGTTTTTTATCAACAATTTGTCGTTTATGTTTTCGAGATAGCCAGCCGCCATGCCCACCGCCGCGCTCACGGCGTTTTGGAGCGCCCGCTCGAAAACTTTCGCGAAGTCGCGTTTGGGGTCTTTCATATTGTGCCATCTGTATTTATTCGCGGATATTTCCATGTCCCTGTACTCGGCGGCGACGGAAAATCCCCTGTGCTCCTCGCCGAGTTCCAGCGGCATCAACCTGAGGTAAAGCTCTTCCTCCGGGAGGGAAGGAAGGGGAAACTCCGTATTTGCGAACGAGGGAAGGGGGAAGAGTTTCACATCGCGGAGAAATCGGGTGACGTACATGTCGCAGGCGATGTTCCACTTGACGGGATCAGACCTGATGGGCCCGTCTTTTTCCTCGAAATGCCAGAAGGCGTAGTGCAGCAGGCCATGCGCCAGCACATAGGCCCATTCCTCCGGAGACAGGCGGCGCGAACGATTGACTAAGATGATTCCGTCGTCGCGGCACCGGGCGAAATCCCTCGTATGTTTTATGCCGGGGTCGTCGGTCTCGACACGGACATGGCCCAAAAGCGGGGCGAAGATGGGATTTTTTTCCACCAGTTCGTACCCGGCATGAAACAGTTCCAGCCAAATATCTTTTTTCTTCCGGTCAGCCATTTTTTTGCGTCTTCTGCACGAGGCGGGGCAGGTCGCGGACGATCTCCGCCATGAAATAGCCGGGAAGGCTCTCTCCGTCGACGCCCGCCGCGACCATCTGAGCGACCTCGAAGCTGATGGCGGCAAGCTCTTTGATGCGCGCCTTGGCGGCAAAGGCCAGTTCCTTCTCTTTCGGCCCCGCGTTCTCCTTTTTCTCCGGAAGGTTTTTGATGAGGTGAGCGCGGAAACTTTGCGCCAGGAAATAGAGGATGTCACGCTCTTCCGGTTTGTCTGGCCAGCGTTCTTTCCCCCCGATGATCGCCTCGATCGCGTACTTGCGGCGCAACTGCCTGACGAACGCGCGGAACTGAACGGCGTGGGCCGGGGTCAGGGTTCCCGCCGTCAGAACCTCTATGTCCGCGTCGGAGATTTCGTCTCCGTACTCGCGCATGGCGTCCGAGAGCATATGCCAGGAGCGCGGGGTTGAAAACGCTTCTTCCGTCTTGGGAGGCTTCGACCATAGATGATCAGGGCGCTGGGTGATGTAATCGGTGATGAAGGGGTGTATGCCGCTGGAGTAGGCCCATCCGAGCCAGTCATCGGACGAGACCGACAGTTCCACGTGTACCATGCGGTTGATAAGGGCGGACGACATGGGCTTCACGATGGCCGCGTCCTGCGCGCGGTTCCCCGCGCCGATCACGACGGAACCCTCCGGCAGGCGGTATTCTCCCACGCGGAGATCGGTGATGAGGCTGTAAAAAGCCTTTTGTATCTCCTGCGAGCAGGCGTTAAGCTCGTCGAGGAAGAGCACATAAGGTTTTTCCCGGACGATGATCGCGGGCGGGAAAAATTTTGATCGTCCGTCGATGATCTGCGGCACTCCGATGACGTCCTCAGGAGCGAGCTGACTGCCCAGAAGCGAGACGCACTCCATCCCCAGTTCCAGGGCGAACAGTTCCACCAGCGAGGACTTGCCGATGCCGGGCGCGCCCCAGATGAACACGGGGCGCACCGTCGCCACGTTCAAAAGAAACTCCTTCAGCTTATTCTGTGTCAGCGCTACGCCTATATTCATCCTCGAACCTCCGGCCCCAGTCTCGCGAAACAATTATAGCGCCGCTTGCCTCTGACTAAAAAATAAAAGTGGTATATGTGGTACTTGTTTCCCATGTTTGTAAAGATAATATTTCCCATCTCGTCGGATAACGCGTCGGATAACCTTTCTTTTTTCGTGCGATGGCCGTGGTGTGATGCTTTATAATATATTCTGACAGACAGCCGTCATAACAAAATACCGCGAAAGGGGTTTTCCGCGTGGGGTCGTTCTCGGAACTGATAAAACATCTGCATCGCGTGCGCGGTTACGTCCGCGGTTTTTATCTTTTCGACTGGCGCACGCGCATGGATTACGACGAGAAATCCCCCCGCACCTACGACAACGAGCGTCGCAGGATCGAGAGCCTGTTCAACGAATATGTCAGAAGCGAGAGCCTCCGTTCCGGCGCCGCCGACAAAAAAGGGAAAAAAATCTCCCTGACGATCAACGCCACCGATATCACCCGCAACCCGCTGTACGATATCTGGCGGGCGAAGGAATTCATGCCTTCGGATATGATACTGCATTTTGCCATCCTCGAAGTGGGGGCGGCGCACCTCCCGGACGGCTTCACAATACGCGACATATCGGAACGTATTACGAAGATAACCTCGATGAAAAATTTGTGGAACCCCGATCCTGACATCGACATCCCCAGCGATTCGACGATGCGGGGCAAACTTAACGAGTATGAGCATGCCGGCCTGCTGATGACGAAGCGCGTCGGCAGGGAGAACAGATATTTTCTGACCTCGCCGCGGTGCTCGGATATTCCGAAGGGACTGCGTTCAGCCATTGATTTCTTCTCGGAGGCGGCGCCGTTCGGCGAGATCGGGGATCACATACGAGATGAAGGAGGTTGGATCAACGAAATTTTCAGTTTCAAGCATCACTTTATCGCCCACACGCTCGACGATGAGGTTTTGTATGACCTTCTGACGGCAATGGACGAACGCCGCGAAGTCACGCTGACCATGGACGCCCGCAAATCGCCGTCCCCCATAACGGGCACGCCGTGCAAAATATTGAGCAGCGTGCAGACCGGACGGCGCTATATAGGCATGACCGACAAGGCGGAAAATGACGCGTTCACGGCGCGAAGGCTGGACTACATAAATCGCGTCGAGATGGGGAACGCCATTGGCGAGGAGGCGTACTCCGCCACGCTCCGGAGGTTCGAAGCCGCCCTCGGTTATGCCTGGGGCGTCAGCTTCGGCATACAGCGGAAGCCGGAAATCCCCGAAAGTGTGGTAATGACGCTTCATATCGACGAAAAAACCGAGAAATACGTGCTGGACAGGCTGAAGCGCGAGGGCAGGAGGGGAAAAATCAAGCGGCTCCGAGAAAACGTTTTTTCTTACAGCAACGAGGTCTGGGATTCCAACGAAATGATGCCTTTTATCATGAGTTTCATAGGGAGAATCATCTCGCTCGACTGTGAAAAAACCACGGAGCGGCGCTTTGATAAAGAGCTGAAACACATGACGTTCATGTACGGGCTCGACGAATGATAGTGGGCGGCGGCATGAAGCAAGACCCGATGTCGGGCGAGAACGTCCTCTTTCATGAGATGTACAGCGTCTATTATCGCATTGTCGCGCGCTTGATGGAACGGGCGGAAGGAGCCCCATTTTCGGCCGGCGATATCAGGAAAGCCGTTGAAGAGTTAGGTTTTGGGGAGACGCAAGCGGAGTTTTTCACAAAACTCCGAAACTGGGATATCCCCGTTTTCTGCCAAAATGACGACGGGACGTACAGCGTACCGCTCGAATCCGTGCCGAGACCGCTGTCGCTCCTGGAAAAGCGCTGGCTTGCCTCCATTCTCGACGACCGACTGATGAGGCTTTTTATGGATGACGAAGAAATCGCGCGTTTGGCATCCTCGCTCAGCGGCGTGAAGCCGCTGTACCAAAAAAAGGACTTCCATGTCGTGGACGGCGCGAACGACCCTGATCCATACGCATCTTCCCGCTACAGAAAAACTTTCAGGACCTTGCTCGACGCGCTCGCAAACGGAATATCCCTTCAAATCCGTTATCGGCCGCGCAACGGAGATGAAAAGGACGTAGCGGTGGAACCGACGGCGCTTCAGTACTCGGGGAAAGACGATAAATTTCGCCTGCTCTGCGAGGGCCGGTACGGAGACGGGCGCACGCGCCGCATCGTAATGAACGTCTCCCGCATCGTCACCGCGGATGTTTGCGACAAGAATCCATTGCCGCGCGGCGTCGGCATCGAGACCAAAACCAAGACCAAGACGGCCGTCGTCAGCCTTTCAAGCGAACGCGACACGCCGGAGCGTGCCATGATGCACTTCGCGAACTACGAATGCGTCTCTTACGCGCGCGAGGACGGCAATATCGTGATGAACATAAAGTACAACGCGGAAGACGAAAAAGAGGTACTGATCCGCGTGCTCGCCTTCGGCCCACAGATTCGCGTGCTGGAGCCGGACAGCTTGGTGAGTATGATAAAAGAAAGATTGGCGCGCCAGAAAAATCTGTCCAATTTGCTGTTAAATTCGGGTTTTATTGTTTT
>JAISXR010000079.1 GCA_031270375.1 Synergistaceae bacterium
AGTATCGAAAACTTATCCAAATCAATGATGCTGACAAAAGAGAATACTACGAACTTGAAGCGGTAAATAGCTCGTGGAACAGCCGTGAACTCGAACGTCAGATAAACTCGAACTTGTACGAGCGGTTGCTTTTAAGCAACGATAAAGAAAGTATTCTTGCTGTTGCTCGTGGAGAACGTA
This sequence comes from Synergistaceae bacterium, assembly GCA_031270375.1. Classification (GTDB taxonomy): domain Bacteria; phylum Synergistota; class Synergistia; order Synergistales; family Synergistaceae; genus JAIRKI01. Next base: position 181 of record JAISXR010000079.1, read on the forward strand.
TTCCTGAGTCGCCCGCGGAGATCATCAAAGATCCGATGTATCTTGAATTTCTCGGACTCAAGCGCGACGCGTCGTATTACGAAACCGATTTGGAGTCCGCCATAATCACGCATCTCCAGATGTTCCTTTTAGAGCTTGGAAAATTGAGGAAGTTTTGGCAAAAAAGCGGGCGAGAACGAGCGCGTAGTTCCCTGCTAAAATATTCGTGTGGTATAAATATGGTATAAAGAAAAATAAAAGGCCTCACTATGATTTCCGTGAAGCCTTGCTGTCACTTGGCAGTCCCAAGGGGATTCGAACCCCTGTTACCGGGCTGAGAACCCGGCGTCCTAGGCCACTAGACGATGGGACCGTTTTTTGGCTGGGGAACCTGGATTCGAACCAAGATTGCCTGATCCAGAGTCAGGTGTGCTGCCGTTGCACCATTCCCCAATACCCGACAAAAAATCATTCTACAGGTTTTTCCGCTCTTGTCAAGGCACTGGTGCATGGCGCCAGCCAATCTGATCGTATTGGCTCGGCTTAGTACCTCTTTGGGAAAGTTCTCTCTCATGTTTCATGTATTCTTCCGTTCCCTATCAATGTGACCGAATATACCTGAGCCCGTCGGTTCCCGCAATAAGTCAACAGCTTTCGCGGCATACTGATCCGTCGATACCTTGTAAATAAATCCTTACTCGCGCAGTGGATAAAAATCCTCTGATAGAAACAATCCGGAAGACTTCGCGCAGCGGCTTCAATATTTCAACCCGCCCCACTTCTCCGACAGATATTTTCTGTTCGGGCGCCACTTTTTGTCCTTGACGCTGAGAGACGCCGGAAAAATAGCGCGTTCGCCGAAATATTCGTTTATCTCGTCAACGGCCCTGGAAAACCTCTCCAGCTTGGAACGCCTCTCGCAGGTTCCGTCGTCGAACAGCTCGCGCTGGCGGAATCTCGCGTCGGAGAAGTCGCACAGTATCACGCCGCCCTGCGTGTACCTGAACCCGGGCCGGAAAATTTTACCGAGCAGATGACTGGAGGCGGATATCAGCTCCATGTCACTCCGTATCGAGGAGCCGAAATGAATGTCGTCCGTAAAGTACCCGCACTCCCCATGATGGCGGTATCCATAACGAAGATAAACCGATAAAATCCCCGCCGCCAGGTTATTCTCGCGCAACTGTCTCCCCGCCTTGACGACGTTGTCGGTCATCGCGCAAATCACGTCTTCAAACGTTTCGAGTATGTTCCCCCAGGTGCGCGACACCTGTATGGACTTGGGGGGCGCGGTCTCCGTAACGAGCGGAATACATGGCTGACCCATCAGTTCGAGCTGAGTCATGAGCCCTTTGATCGTAAGGTGTTTTTTCACCCACACCGGGTCTCTGTCCACAAAATGCCCCGCGTTGAGAATGCCGCATCTTTTCAGCTGCTCGGATGTTTTACGTCCTATCCCCCAGATATCCCCGATCTCGGTTGATTCAAGCATCCCGCGCGCGTTGCGTTCAGTTATCTCCAGTACCCCTGATTCCGTTTTTTTTGCTTTTTCGGATGCCAGTTTCGAGAGCGTCTTTGTCGAAGCCACGCCCACGGATATAGGTATCCCTGTCAACCTGTCCACTTTGCGGCGCATATCGTAGACATATCCTACCGGATTTTTCACCGAAGCCGGCAGATTCAGAAAAGCCTCATCTATGGAATATTCCTCCATTCCGTCGGTGAAATGAGATATTGCTTTCATGACCTTTTCGGATATTTCCTTGTACATCAATAGATTGCCGGAACAGACGGCGACACCTTTCTCCCTGAGCAGGTACTGTACCTGAAAATACGGCTGCCCCATGGGAATGCCCATAACCTTGACCTCGTTGGAGCGCGATATGATGCACCCGTCATTGCTGGATAAGACCACGACGGGGCGTCCGCGCAGTTCGGGGCGGTACAGCCGCTCACAGGAGACAAAAAAGTTATTGCAGTCACACAGCGCCAGCACTGTTAAGCCTCCTGAAGAATCCAGATGACTTTGCCCCAGATGTTTTTCAGGGAGGCAAGGCGCCTAACTCTGCCAATTCTGAGCCCGTTATCCGTGCGGATCACCGCTATGTCGCCTTCTGCCGGAATTTTCGACCTGTCCACCACCAGATAACGGGTTTTTCCGGACGGCGCCGCGATCCTGACGATATGAGTGGACAGAGGTTCCTTGACTATCACTTTAGCGAGTCCCGCGAAGAAATCTCGCGAATCAATGTATCTCTGTCTGTCGAAATCCCGATAGCTGCTGTCAAACGGCATCTTTAATCGCTCCTCCGGAAAAATTTGACGTGGCGGTCTTGCCGCTTTTTGCTTCATGCTGTAATATGCCTAATATTAATGAATCATATTGAGACGAATTATAGACTCTTATTGTTACACGTCAAGAGAGGGGTGACTCAAATAGATTCATCAGGGACGTTTCACATCGCCCAAGCCGGGCAGAGGATAAAGCGTTACAGGACATCGAATAACCTTACGCAGCAGCAGTTGGCCGATACTGTGGGAACAAGCAGGGGATATCTCGCGGAGATCGAAAGAGGCGTAAAGGAGCCTTCTTTTAATTTTCTCCGCAAGCTGCTTGAAGCTACTGGTCTGTCCAGCGAGTGGGTACTGCGCGGAGACGGCCAGATGTTTCGGGAAACAAGGAAGAAGGAACCGGTGAAAAAAGGGGATCGCAGGGAGATAGAAGCTCTTTTCGACGCTGGGCTCGAAAGGCTGGAATGCGGCCTTTACTCTCTGGGAGACAAGGTATACGTGCCTCTTTCAAGCATTTCGGCCTGCTGCGGATCGGGATTCGAGGTATATGACGACTACAGCATAGGGGACGCGGTAGCGGTGAGCCGCAGGCAGGCGGGAACCCTGCGCGCCGACATGCTTCCTTACGCCGTGAGAACCGAGGGAAGAAGCATGGAAGGCTACGGTATAAGGGAAGGCAGCACTGTGATAATAAATCCCGCCGAGGACATTTATTCGGGCTGCGTCGCGCTGATAATTTACGGAGACAGGGCAAGCGTTAAAAAAGTATACGACACACCGGATGGTAAAGACCTTATCGCCTCCAACGGACAAAAAATCCATGTGACTTACGGGGAACTATCTGAAGATTGGGGGCCTCGCATATGCGGGAGGGTGATGATCGTCATAGCCCCGCCCGACGAGGGAATATAGCGGCGTCTCGCGATTTTCTCATATTATTTTGACGGCGTTAAAACGACATCTATACGTGATTTACCGCTACATGGCCTTCCGTCACATGCTTCTTTTTGCTCGGCACGTTAGTTATGATGTGCCATCCCCTCTCAAATCGCGTATTCCGGCTGGGGTGACGCGTTTGCCAGGTTTAATTTTTCGAGAATGTCCCGCCGCATGGCGAGAAACTCCGCGCCGCCGCGGTGGCGCGGATGCGGCAGCGTCACGTCCATGATTTCGCTGATTTGGCCGGGGCGCGGCGTCATGATGACGATGCGGTCGGAGAGATAAATCGCCTCGTCCACGTCGTGGGTCACCAGGATCATCGTCGCGTCGTTTTCGCGGCGCAATTCCAGAAGTTTATCCTGAATGTCGGCCCGGGTGAAGGAATCCAGCGCTCCCATCGGTTCGTCTAGCAGGAGCGCGGCCGGTTTGTTGATCAGCGCGCGGGCGATGGCGACCCGCTGCGCCATGCCGCCGCTGATTTGATGCGG
>JAISXR010000155.1 GCA_031270375.1 Synergistaceae bacterium
GATCTTTGGCGGTTTTCCGGAAACAATTACCTCGGTTTCATGCTGGGCAAGGTGGGCGATATCATTCAGATATGCAGGCATTACGCGATAGGAAGCATACCGAAGACCGATTCGTCCCAAGAGCACATCGCGATCATCGACGCCATGCTGTCGGGCGACGCCGGGACCGCGAGGCTGAAACTCAGGGAACATATCGACCGCACGCGCGACGCGCTGATAAAATATATCTCATCCCATCCGGAAGCAATAGGCCCAGCCGACTGAGCCAAAAATTAAGCCAAAAATTAAAACCTTGCGGCGGGAACGCCCTATTGAAAATGGCTGTAGATTTGAGTATAATATTTTTAAGCAAGACCCTCGCCGAAGAGGGAGCGAGGGAAGCGTCTTGCGTGCCGTGCCCGACTGAGGTGTGACTCAGCCGGGACTTACAGGCTAAGTCAGTTACAGAGCGCTTCTACGACGAGTCTTGCTATTACGCCGAGGAGCAAGGCGGAAAGGGCTGCAAGGACGACATACTTGCGGCCCTTTGTTTTTGCCGCCACCTGAATCACCTCGATCTGCCGGGTGATTCTCTCCGAGTCAGGCAACCCCGGCAAAATTGCCCGGAGCCTCTCCTGTTTCGATTATATCACGACACCCGTCGAGCGGGGTTCGGGACACCCATAGGCCCGATGCTCCTACGGGGCGCCACGAGGTTTTAATCGCGGTTCAAGAGTCCTCGGAAAACCGTTTCCAGAAGCGCTTGAGGCGTTCGGCCAGTTTCACTTCCGCGCCGATTTTGCCTGGGAAATAAAAACGCGACGGCTCGGGAAGATAGCTTTGCGGAACCCAGTGCCTCGGGTCGTCGTGCGGGTAGACGTATCCTTCGCCGTCGTTGCGCAAGTGCGGCGGGACTTCCATTATATTGCCCGACAGCACTGCGTTCTCCGCCGCGTTTATCGCCTTGTAAGCGCTGTTGCTCTTGGGCGCGGCCGCGAGGTAGATGACCGCTTCGCCCAAAATCAGTTTCGCCTCCGGCAGTCCCACGCGGTCGCACGCGGCGGCCGCACTCTCGGCCACCATCAGCGCCATCGGATCGGCCAGCCCGATGTCCTCCGAGGCGAGAATACAGAGCCGCCTGCATATGAACCTCACATCGTCGCCGGAGGCAAGCATCCGGGCCATCCAGTACAGCGCGGCGTCAGGGTCGGAGCCCCGGACGCTTTTAATCAGCGCGGATATCACCGCATAATGATCGGTGCTCGCCCTGTCGTATCTCAGGGTTCCGCGTCCAGTCGCCCTGTCTATCGCCTCCCGCGTCAAACGGCGGCCTCCGCCCATGGCCACGCCGGTCGCGGCTGTTTCCAGCCTCGTCAGCGCCTGCCTAGCGTCGCCCCCGCAGAGTGAGGCTATGTACGCGAGCGCTCCGTCCTCGCACTCCATGCCGAGCCGCCCCAGCCCCCGTCTCTCGTCGGACAGCGCCCGCGCCAGGAGACGTTCGATGTCGTCTTCGCCTAGAGGGTTCAAGGTATAGACTATCATCCTCGACAGTAGGGTCTTGTTTATCTCGAACCATGGGTTTTCGGACGTAGTTCCGGCGAGAATGATATCGCCGCGTTCCACGGCGGGCAGCAGGACGTTTTGCTGTTTGCTGTTCAGGTGATAAATCTCGTCCACGAACGCGATCGCGGTCCTGCCGGAAATTTTTTTAGACTCGGCGGCCTCGTCGGTGATGTCGCGTATCTGCGCGACGTTCGCGCTCACCGCGTTTATCTCGAAGAGAGGGCGGACGGCGGTATGCGCCATCAGCCGGACGAGCGTGGTCTTGCCCACTCCAGGATTGCCGTAGAGAATGCAACTGGGGATCCGCCCCTGCTCTATCAGCGCGCGCAGAGGTTTTCCAGGGCCGAGTATGTGTTCCTGCCCCGCGTACTCGTCCAGGTTCTCCGGGCGCATACGCTCGGCAAGCGGCGTCTCGAAAAGCGATTTTTCCTCCGGGATTTCGAAAAGTTCCATTATGGCTCCGCGAATTGCGACAAAAACCCGGGCAGCGCGTCTGCGTCATCGGGCGGGCAAATCTCGGATTCGCCGGCGCGCGAGGAGGCGAAAGGCCACCTGTCTCGGGTGAAGCGGTTTATCGTCTCGCGCAGGGACAGCCCTATGCAGGCAATGTCGAGCGACGGGTTTTCCTTCCACATGTTCGGCGTGAAAATTTCGTCCCCGACGACGAATCCCCCAACGCCAATGGACGCGGCGCGCGCGGCCCAGGTGTCCAGCGTCGGGCTAGGGTGCCGAGGCAGCGGCAAAAACAGCCTGTGGACGCGATTGAGAAAATCCCTGCCGTGACGTTCGGCCGCTTCCTGATATTCCCATGGAATCATATCGGTGGGATCGAGCAGTTCATCGTACAGCCCGTTCATGTCGGAGTAAGCGCATTCGAGCCATTCGTCCCATCCGCCGCCGCGCACCGCACGCACCAGCACGCCCCTCATTCCGGCGCGGCGCGCGCCCATCATGTCGTAAATATAATCGCCTATCAAAAGGGATTGCGACGGGGGAACGCCGATTTGCCGGCACGCCTCGCGCAACGCGCGCGGGTCGGGCTTCACAGGGGAAAAATCGTCGCGAGAGAGCAGCACGTGCGGCAGTTGCAGGCCGATAGTTTCGGCCGCCGTCAGTATGGATTTCCTGCAATTGCGGGACACGACCGCCCAGGGTATGCGGGCCGCTTCGACCCATTCCAGAATTTTATCGATGCCCGGAACGAGCGCCGCGTTTCTCGCGCCGGCCACTTCAAGCTCCTCCAGGTCGCGCATCAGGGACGCGCGCCGTTCGGGCGCGAGCATGCACGCGTCCTCCAGCAGCATCGCCCGGCGTTCCCCGTAATATTTGCTCCTGATGCCCGAAAAATCGAGGCGGGTGTCGGCGATTACCCCGTCCCAGTCGAACAAAATCGCGGAAGCCCCTGAAGGCGACCAGAAAGGCGCGTTGAAAGCCATGAACCGTTCTCCCTGTTCTTTTTTCATATTCGCGCAAGTATAGCAACAAGCGATGCGGCGGGCAAATCGAACTATTTCCACCCCTCGCGTTCCTCACGGCGGCGCGCCGTGCCGGCTATGGCGAGAGCGGCCGCCGCCAAGGCAAACCCCGTCAGGACATCCGCGAAATAATGATAACGCAGGTAGACCGTCGAAAACCAGATGCCGATACAGGGTATCAGGCAGAACCAGAAGCGCCGGCGGTTCCATTTCATGTCGAAGCATAGCAGGAACGCGCTCGCGGCGACGTGCAAACTAGGGAAAATATCCGTGAAATTAGTGCCGGCCGCATAACACGCCGCGAGAAAATCGGTCATGAAATAACCTTTCAGCGGGGTGGAAAACCGCGCGGCATAGGCTATGTACGGCCCAACCGCCGGAACCAGCGTATAGCCGAAATAGCCGATTCCGTAAAGGCTGAACAGGCCGGCGTAAAAAACACGGGCCAGGGACTCGCCGGCGAACAGGTATGTCAATACGCCCATCGCGAGGTAGACCATGAAGAACATGTAGCAAAGACTCGAAAATTCGGTGAGAAGGGGGGAAATCAGCGGCTCCAGCATGACGGACACGCTGCCGCCCGTCAGCATCCGGTCGATTTCCCACAGTATGGCGTCCCTCTTGCCGTCGTTTATCAGCGGAGAAACCCAGCGCAGGTGCACGAATAAAATAATCGTCAATACCGGATAAAACCCGAGACACATCCTCCGTGCCCGCGTGGAGCCCCCGCGGGTGATGAGGTTTGCGGCCGCGACGGACACAAGCGCCGCGGCGTAAAAGAGAGTATGCGCCGAGAAGAAACCGGCCGTAAACCACAGACGAATCGTAGTGCAGGCGATATACGCGCCGAAAACGCGCTCATGAATCAGCCATCCGCGCCAAAACCCCATCGCGAATCATCCTCCCAGCCGGACGAATTTTCGCCTCTCTCGCCCGCGAAAACGCGGCACCCGCAAGCATAGGCGTACCTTTCATGTGATTATAGACGAAAAAACTGGACAACTGTCGCCAAGTATGATTGAATACTTAAATAAAGCCGAGGTGGCGGAACGGTAGACGCAGCGGACTCAAAATCCGCCGTGGGCGACCACGTGGGGGTTCGAGTCCCCCCCTCGGCACCA
>JAISXR010000185.1 GCA_031270375.1 Synergistaceae bacterium
ATGACTATATTATACCCAAATATAGCTATGGTTGTTGTGGCGGCATAAACTGGAAAATTGACGTGGTAATTTCAGAAGGCTTTTTTGACCGTTTTACTGATGCCTCCAAGCTTTTGTAAAACGAACCCGCGATTTCAGTACCGCGTCGTCTCGTAATTTGACAACAGGCCGCAGAGGATTCTATAATGAATTTAAAGTATTTTTGATAAAATTTCCGCGTATTTCAGGGACAGTGAATGTGATGCACGGCACTATCGGATTTAATGGAAAGTCAAAAATTATAATTCAAATCATGGCGGCGCTCGTTGCGCTCGCCGCGGTTGCGTTTTTCGGAGCGAATCATTGCTTCGCCGCGAAGAAATTCGACCTGTCGGAGTACGACGGGCCCAAAATGAAAGACCTTTATTACGTCATAACGCGGGATATGGACGCCGCGCTGCTCGCCATGTCGACGGGCAAGCTCGACGTGCTGTCCGATATCTACCGCCCTGCCGACGTCGAACGGCTGCGCGCGGACGATGGCGCGGATCTGTCGATGGCGTCGTCGTTTCATGGATTTTTCCTGACGTTCAACACCCGCAAGTTCCCTTGGGACCAAAAAGCGCTCCGCCAGGCGGCGGCGCAGATCGTCGAACGCAGAAAATGGGTGCGTGACCTGTTCTCGGGATACTGCGAGCCTATGTCGACCTTTCTGCCGGCCATTTCCCCGTTCTGCGACACGGACGCGCCGGCATTGCCACTCGGTCTGGATGAAGCGCGCAAGACGCTCGAAGATGCCGGGTGGACGTGGAACCGGTCGGGATGGCTCGTCGCGCCCGACGGACGAGAGTTGCCCACTACCGAGATACTTTGTCCTCCATCTTCTGTGGCCGCCACCAGCACGGAAATCGCCGCTCTTTTCGCCGAAGCGCTGATATCCCTGGGAGTGCCGTCCGAGGCCGAACCGCTTGATTTTCAGACCATGCTGGCGCGAGTGGACGTGGGGGATTTCGACGCGTGCACGAACGCCTGGACGATGTCGCGCGACCCCGACGTTATGTTCGCCTTCTACCATTCCTCCATGGACGTCGAGGGGGGATACAACATCAGCGGCATTTCGGACGGCGAACTCGACGAGACGCTGCGGGAGCTGCGGTATGCTCCCGACGAGGACACGGCGCGTGAGGCGTCGTCGCGCGCGCAAAGGATACTGAACGAATTGTGCCCCGTGATCCCCATCTACAGCCGTTATTCCATATCGGCGTTGAGCAAAAATTGGAACGGAATATTTGAGACGGACCGCAACACGTCGGACAACCTCGTCACGATGATCTCCATGACCCCGAGAGACGGCGGCGAACGCCCAATATACTGGAACATCACGGAGGAAATCAGGACGCTGAACCCCCTCGTGTCGTCGACCGCCTACGATTGGACGGTGCTGGGCACGGTATACGACACGCTGCTGTCGGTCGATCCGTACACGTTCGAGGACATATCCTGGCTCGCGGAAAAATGGTCGATCGAGACGGACGACAAGGGATCGGTGCTTGATTTCACGCTGCGCGACGGGCTCTTGTGGCAGGATGGGCGTCCACTCACCGTCGAGGACGTTGCGTATTCCATCCAATTTATAAAGGACAACGACGTTCCCAGATTCTTCGACAGCGTGAAGGACGTCGAATCCGTTGAATTCGACAAAGACGCGCGCACGCTGCGGGTGACGATGTCCAACGTAAGCTACTGGCATCTGCACAACATCGGCGGAGGGGTGCTCGTCATGCCAAAGCATATTCTGGAAAATGTCCCCAACTGGCGCGCGTGGCAGCCGACGAACCGTCCTCACAAGGCGCTCGACGGAACCGAGCTGACCGAACTGATAGGGAGCGGCCCTGTCACCTTCAGGGAGTCGAGGACGGGAGAATACGTCCGCATGACCCGCAACGAAAATTACTTCCTTTTAAGGGGAGGCGCCAGATGAAAACATTTTTGAAACGGATCGGCGGCGCGCTCGTCGTGCTGGCCGTGGTGCTGGTGCTGAACTTTTTTTTGTTCAGGATAATGCCCGGCGACCCTCTCACAGCCATCGTAGACCCAAGATTTTCGCCCGAGGCCAAAGCCGCCCTCGCGTCACAGTGGGGGCTCGACAGGCCGATGTCGGAACAGTTCCTGTTGTACGTTCGGGAAATGCTCTCCTTCCGCTTTGGACTGTCGATGATGACCGGCGCGCCGGTGTGGGACGAACTCAGGAACCGCGTGCCCAACACCGTGGCGCTTCTGCTGCCGTCGCTCGTTTTCTCCACGCTCCTTGGGCTGTGGCTCGGCATAAAAGCGGCGTTGAGGCGCGGTTCGCTGGTGGAGAGGATAGTGCTGTTCGGCGGGGCCGTTTCGTTCTCCTTTCCGTCGTTTTTCGTGCAATTGCTGCTGCTCATGTGCTTCTCATACGCGCTGCCCCTGTTTCCGCTGAGGGGCACGTCCTCCGTTCCCCCTCCGCAGGGGTTCGCGGCGGTGCTCGATTACATATGGCACCTCGCCCTGCCCGTGTTTTCGCTCACGATACTCGGTTTCGGCGGTTTCGCGCTCTACATTCGCAACATGATGGTCAAGGCGCTGGGCGAGGATTACGTCACGATGGCGCGGGCGCGGGGGCTGGCTTTCCGCCGCGTGGTGTGGAATCACGCGTTCAGGAGCATCCTGCCGCCCGTGCTCACGATCGTCCTGATGTCACTGCCCGGTGTCGTGAGCGGAGCGGTCATAACCGAGACGGTATTTTCGATGAACGGAGTCGGGCGCTTCCTGCTCGAAGCCACCAACTCGCACGATTACCCGGCCGCCAGCGCGGCGTTCTTCCTGTTAGCGCTTCTGACTGTCATCTGCAACCTGATAGCCGACATCTGTTACGTGATCGTCGATCCGCGCGTGAGGAGGGAAGCCGCTCATGAGTAAGCGGAGTTGCGGTTTCAGCGCGGTGATTTTGGGCCTGCTGGCGCTGCTCGCCATATTCGGCCCGAACGTTTTCGGACTGAGGGACGGCGAAATGGCCCCTCCATATTCGAAACCGTCGTGGC
>JAISXR010000203.1 GCA_031270375.1 Synergistaceae bacterium
AAGACGCCCCAACGCTAACGGTATCCGCGCGGCCATGCCTGACAGCGTTCGAGACGGCTTCCTGAAAGATTCGAAAAAGCGCGAGGGTCGTCTCCTGCGATACTTCGAGATCAGGGTCTACGACGGCGTTCACCGTGATGGACTGCTGGCGTTCGAAGCGGCTGGAGGCTTCCTCTATGCAGGAGGCGAGCCCCAGCGATACCCACGGGGGGACGAGAGAATCGCAGATATCGCGTAGATCCTCCACTAGATTTTGCGCTATGTCCTCCGAGTCGGCGAGCCGTCTCGCGGCGTCGGGCGGTATGCCGCAGGACGCGGTGTTCAGCATCTGTATCCGCTGGATGAGAGCCGAAACAACCTGAATGGGGCCGTCGTGAATGTCCTGCGCTATGCGTCCTCGTTCGTCCTCCTGCGCCTTGATGATATCCCCCACATATCTTTTTTCGAGGGATTCCTTGTCGATCATCCGGCACGCCAGGTCGGTCACGGCCTTTTTGAGCGACGTGATCTCATCCACCCGCAGTTTGTCAAATATGCTGTTCGTGACGAATTCGGGCGTCTCGGTTCCCCATTTGGTGGTTTCCACCTGGGACGAGAGCGCCTGAAGGGGCTTTATCACGGAACCCCGCAGCAGAAAGAGCCCCACCAGGCATATCAGCGTTCCAAGGATTCCGGCAAAGGCCAGTTTCATCATGTTGAAATCGTTTCTGCCCATCCAACTGAGCATGGTAACGGCCGCCACGGCGTACACCATGCGGTTCCTGGTGGCGGAGATATGTGCCACATAGCTGACGCGGTTTTCGCCGAACATGAAGCTGCCCACGATGGTGCCGCTGTCGGCGGCGCGCCCCGACGTCTCGGCCATGCCCCCGGCGAATATAGTGGCGAGGATGTCCGCGTTCTCGGAGGAGGAAATGACCCTTCCGCGCGAGGTGACGTAGGCCACCATCCCGGGTATGAACTTGTCCCTCCGCGCGGACGCGTTTCTGTCGCGCGCGTCTTTTAGGGGGACTTTTTCGCCGCTTATCAGCATGTTGTAACCGTAGTCGGCGACGAGTGAGAGAAAAGTGGTTATCTGCGTGGGCCGACCGTCGTTCCATCTGTCGGACGCGTAGTCGGCGAGGCTTTGGACATAGCGTCCCGCCGTGTCGGTGGTGGATTTTTTTTGGGACCCGAAGGTCCTCACCGACTCGAAAAAGACAACCAGTATCGGCAGCAGTATTGTTATAAACAGAACGGTTAAAAGTTTTCTCCTGAGCAAGGTTCAGTTGTCCCCGTCGAGCGAGGTTCCCTCCAGAAGTTCGTCGACCGTTATGATGCCGTACTTGAGGGCGACCAGCAGCGCCTCGCTCTTTCCCCGGCAGCCGAACTTCGCGTAAACCGACGTGAGGTGTGCCTGTACGGTGCGTTCCGTGATGCAGAGCATGGACGCTATCTCCTTTATGGAAAATCCTTTCGTGGTGACGAGCAGCACCTCGCGTTCCCTTGCCGACAGAGGATCCGGCATTGCCCCTCTGTCCGAGAGGGTTCCCGCGACGCGCGAATCGAGGTAAAAGCCGCCGCTCATCACTTGTTTTATGGCCACTTCCAGTTCCCTGACGGCGGTGGTCTTGAGGACAAATCCCGAAGCGCCCGCCCGCAGTGATGCCATGACATAGGGCTGAGCGTTGAACGACGTGAGCATTATCACCCGCGTCGGCAGCCCGTTGTCCTTGATTTTTTGCGCGACGGCTATTCCCGATTCTCCAGGCATCTGTATGTCGAGGAGGGCGATGTCGGGACGCAGCTCCCTGATGGCGTCCCAGGCGGACGGGCCGTCGTCCACCTCGCCCGTGAGCGTTAAGTTTTCGTTTTTTCTTATCCATTCGGCGAGCCCCGAGCGGGTGAGTGGATGGTCGTCCGCTATCACGATGGTAACCGGCATTTTTCTATCCCCGTTTTCATGAGTATTTATATTATGTTACATCTTAAACGGCCCGCGCCGCAACGTACATTTGTACAAGATATTCGTGTCACATATATCGGCGGAATAATATTACACGAAAATAAAATTTTTCATTTTCTTGACAATTAAATAGCTATCCGTAGTTTAAAGGGAAACAAACGCGTTATTGGGTTTGGAGTGCTCAGCATTGTTAAATTTTACATAGTTTTTACATACTATCAGAACACTTATTATGCCTCGAAAGAATCCAAAAGAAAGCGTTGACAAAAGGGTAAAAGCCTAATATACTTCCCCTTGCTCAAGCGAGCACGGCACCTTGACACCTCTTCCCCAGGGGATGGAGGCTATACGGAGCGAAAACAAAATGCCATTAAATGTTAGGGCAATTAGCAATTCTTGTTTGATCTGAAAGACGGATCGTCTTTTAATCAGATATTTGGCTTTCCGCGTCCATTTAGATAGCGGGAAGCCAGTCCAAAAAAGCCAAGGAGAGTTTGATCCTGGCTCAGGATGAACGCTGGCGGCGTGCTTAACACATGCAAGTCGGACGGGATTACGAGGAAGCGTTGTAGTGGGTAACTGTTGTGACGTGGAAT
>JAISXR010000308.1 GCA_031270375.1 Synergistaceae bacterium
TGATGGCCTCGTTTATTTGGGGTATGTCGTTTGTCGCGCAGAGTATTGGCATGAATCACACGGGGCCGGCGGCTTTTATGACAGCCAGATTTTTCCTGGGAAGCGCGGCGCTTATGCCCGTCATTTTCGCACCCCGCCTGTTCGCGAACAAAAAATACGGCGGACTTGGGGCAGTGAGGCCGAAGTTCGGCGATTTCCCGCTTAAAAGCGGGATAGCCTGCGGGGTCATATTGTTTTTTGTCTCGTATTATCAGCAGGTAGGGATGATTTACACCACCGTGGGGAAGGCTGGTTTCATCACGGCGCTTTATATTGTGATTGTGCCTATGCTCGGTTTGTTTTTCGGCAGGAAAATTCGTCCCGTAGTGTGGGGCTGCGCTTTCGCGGCGCTTGGCGGGATGTATCTGCTGTGCGTAAACGAATCGGCGCCTATTAACAAGGGCGACCTTTACGTTTTAGTTTGCGCCTTCTTCGCGGCAATTCACATCCTGATGATAGACCATTATACCTCCCGCGTCGACGCGGTCAGGTTCTCGGCGGTACAATTTTTCGTGTGCGGCGGTATAAGCCTCGTCATCGCTTTTTTGACGGAGACGCCCTCCTTGGCCGCGCTGTGGGCGGCACGCCTGCCCATAGCCTACACCGCCGTGATGTCGAGCGGGGTCGCCTTTACGCTTCAAACCTTGGCGCAGAGGCGCGTCAGCCCGACGCTCGCTTCGCTTGTGATGAGCCTGGAAGCTGTTTTCGCCGCCTTGACAGGATGGCTGGTGCTGAGGCAGGTATTGTCGGCAAGGGAATTTTTCGGGTGCGCGGTGATATTCGTGTCAGTGATAGTCGCACAGACGCCGGATATGCGCGGGCACGCTGAAAAACCGAAAAACATTGCCACATAAAATCTTTGCGGAATTTTGCTTTTTCCCGAGGATACGGTTATCATATTTTTTTATGAAAAACGTGGATACTCTCAAGGCCCGTGACCTATATTACATGAAGTTGGCCCTGGAGGAAGCGAGGCAGGCCCTTCTTGGCGGGGAGATTCCCGTCGGGGCTGTCGTGACGCTCGGAGAGCGCGTGATCGGGCGCGGCGCGAACAGGCGGGCCGCGGATGATATGCCGTTTGCGCACGCGGAAATGTGCGCTATATCCGAGGCGGGGCTTGCGATTTCGCGATGGCGTTTCGACGAGTGCACGCTTTATGTGACATTGGAGCCTTGCGCTATGTGCGCCGGCGCTATAATGGAAACGCGGATACCGAGGGTGGTTTTCGGGGCGCGAGACCCGCGGAGAGGGGCGGCCGGCAGCCTGTACGATATACTGCGCGACCCGAGAATACCCCACAAATGCGAGGTAAAGGGCGGTATAATGGCGGAGGAATCCTCCAGGCTGCTCGGGGAGTTTTTCGTGCGCCGCAGAGACTCGGCAAGACGAAAGGGGCCCGTTTAGATGGACGCACATACGAAATTCAAGGAATACGCCGCACGGCTCCTGAGAATGGCCGGGCTGAGGGTGACGGTTAATCGCGTGGACATATTGAAATTCCTCATGGAGACCGGACGGCCCATGTCCCACTCGGAAATACAGGACGCGATACCGTCCCTCGACAGGGTCACCCTGTACCGCACCCTCGCGTGCTTTGTCTCGAAAGAGGTCGCCCATCAGGTGCAGGGGCCCGACGGCGCGTGGAGATTCTGTGCCCACGAGCCGGTTACGGAAGGATGCCCCGGCAATCATCCGCACTTCCTCTGTTCCTCGTGCGGCAAAATGTTCTGCCTCACCGACCAGAGGCTGCCGCGCGTAGAAGTTCCGGAAGGTTTTAAGGTGGACGGCAAACAATTTGTAGTGTACGGAAAATGCGCGCAATGCGCTGAATGAAAACCGATTTTTCGCTAAATTAAAACCCGCTCTTGAATTATTTCTCAATCGGATTATACTCTTATTGCTGAAACCGAATATCAAAAATACACATCGCTTTTATAACCAGCAGGCTTTTTAAGAGAAAGTCAGCCCGGCGTTAAAGGCGTGCGTGAAGGGTGCCGCGCGTATGGAGGCCGTTGCGCGGAGGGGTGGTCCAGGGATGGAGTGCCGCCGGTAAAACCGGCATCATTGAAAGGGGATTTTAGAAGATGAAGAAACCGAAACTGCTCGAAAAATATCAATTGTTCATCGACGGCAAATGGAAGGACGCCTCGGACGGCGGTACTTTCGCCACGACATGCCCGGCTAACGGGGAACATCTGGCCAACTGCGCCGAGGCTACGAAATCGGATGTCGACGCCGCGGTCGGCGCCGCGTGGAAGGCTTTTGACGGCTGGAAAAAAGTGGAGCCGATCGACAGAGCGAACATTCTCATGAAGATCGCCGACATCATCGACGCGAACGCCGAACATCTCGCGCTGGTCGAGTCTTGCGACAACGGCAAACCCATCCGCGAGACGTCGAACATTGACGTTCCCTTCAGTTCCGACCACTTCCGCTACTTCGCTTCCGCCATCAGGACCGAAGAGGGCTCGGCGGCGATGCTGAACAACAATACGCTGTCCATCATTCTCCGCGAACCGATAGGCGTCGTTGGGCAGATAGTGCCCTGGAACTTCCCGTTCCTCATGGCCGCGTGGAAACTCGCGCCGGTATTGGCCGCCGGATGTTGTACAGTATTCAAGCCGTCGAGCTACACATCGCTCTCGGTGCTGGAGTTCGCCCGACTGATACAGGACGTCCTGCCGCCTGGCGTGTTCAATGTCGTAACGGGCAGGGGCTCGAAATCGGGCCAGCATATTCTGGAACACGAAGGTTTCCGCAAACTCGCGTTCACAGGCTCCACCGATATCGGAAGCAGTGTAGCCCTCGCCGCCGCGAATAAGCTGATCCCGTCGACGCTTGAGCTTGGCGGCAAATCGGCCAACATTTACTTCCCCGACTGTCAGTGGGATATGGCTATCGACGGCCTCCAGCTCGGCATTCTGTTTAACCAGGGACAGGTGTGCTGCGCGGGTTCCCGCGTGTTTGTGCATGAGGATATCTACGACAGGTTTGTAAAGGACGCTGTCGCGGCGTTCGACAAAATCAAAGTCGGCATGCCATGGGAACCGGATACGCAGATGGGCTCTCAGATTTACGAGGCGCATCTCTCCGAAATCCTGGAGTGCGTCGAAGAGGGCAAGAAAGAGGGCGCCAAGGTCGTCTGCGGCGGCGAACGCTACAAAGAGGGAGAGCTGGCGAAGGGCTGCTTCATGAAACCGACCCTCCTGGTCGACGTGAACAACAAGATGAAGGTGGCTCAGGAAGAGATATTCGGCCCCGTCGCGGTCATAATCAAGTTCAAGACCGAAGAGGAAGTGATCGCGATGGCCAACGACAACAAATACGGTCTGGGAGGGGCCGTCTGGACGCGCGACCTCAACAGGGCGTTTCGCGTGTGCAAAGGCATAGATACCGGACGCATGTGGGTGAACACCTACAACAGCATTCCCGCCGGCGCGCCGTTTGGCGGTTACAAACAATCCGGAATCGGGCGGGAGACACACAAGGTCATACTCGAACACTACACTCAGATGAAAAACATAATGATCAACCTCGGCGAGTCGCCCTCGGGTTTCTACCCCGCCAAGTGACGGCGTGAGATTTTGAAAACCGCCGTCCGGGACATAAACCGGACGGCGGACACTTTGACCAG
>JAISXR010000312.1 GCA_031270375.1 Synergistaceae bacterium
GAAGACCCGTGTATCAGATGCGCGGCGACAGACAGATTTTCCCGAAGTTCATACCCGTCATCGCTTTTCAATACGTCCAGCGTTTTACAGCGCCCCCTGTATCCGTATTTTCGTATCAAGCGGTCGTTGTTTAAGTCTTCGCCGAACCGGAAAACGCCGGGACCGATGACAATCAATTCGCCGCCGTCCGCGATAGCCATGCGAGTCCTGTAAATGGCTTTGTTGCCGATCCATGTCGTTTTTATCTTTTGCGGATCCAGATAACAGACTATTTTGCCGGGTTCTTCGTCCAAGAAAAACACGTTTTTCCTCCGGCTCAGTTCGACAGCTTTCTCGAATCCGCCGCGCCCCCTGTCGATAAACATTCCCTCCAGCCGGGTTTTATTTTCTCCCATATCGACCGTCACGGTAAGTATATAAAGAAGAGGTATGTCAAGGAGCCGTCCGGCGTAATCCAATATTTCACGAACCGGGGAATGATCGCGCCCCATCACTCTTTCCATACCGTACAACGCTCCCAGATAATGAGTCTTGTTCAACATGGAAAAACCGCCGCAGCCGACAAACAAATTTTTTGAATGACTCGCCATGCCGGCGACCTCGTGTGGAACGACCTGTCCTATGGAAATGACCGCGTCGTAAGACCTGTCGAGCAAACGTTTGTTAATTTCGATATCAATCGGTTCGTCGATCGCGCCCTCCGATAAATCGAAAACGAGTTCTCTTGGGACTTCGCCTATTTTGGCCACGTCCTTGCGCCAATCGTGAACGAAAAAGCGACTTTGCGGAACGCCGGGGTACATATAGCTTATCTCTTCACCGCTCATCGGGATATGCGTGCCCAACGCGGGCATGATATCGACGGCGGTGTCTGTGAGCGTCTCGAACAGCTTACATACGACCGGACCTGCGTATGAAGAAAGTCTGGAGATATCCGGAGGAATTATCAGCACCTTTTTTAAATTGCCGAATTGCTCAAGTTCCTCCCGCATGGCGGCTTCCAGCCGCCGCATAGGGATTGTTTCATTTTCCTGTCGATAAATGTAACGACTCATATACGTTCTGCTTGTCCTTTTGGTATCTTTTCCCTGTATTCCCGCGCGGATAAAAACACGGCCATAAACAAAGCTCCGCCGTAAACTATCTTTTGAACGCTTGGCGGTATGTTCATGGCCGAAAGAAATCCGTCGAGAATAACGAGGATCAAGACTCCGGCGACAGCCCCCACATAGCTGCCTTTACCTCCGGCGAGCGAAATACCGCCGATGGCCGCGGCGGCTACCGACTGCATCTGATACGTATCGCCCATGCCGAGATACAACTGTCCAAGCCTGCCGGAATACAATATTCCTCCCAACGCCGCGGTCAGCCCGCATATCGAATATGCGGCGAGCCTTGTCCGTTTTACGTTTATGCCCGAAAATAGCGCGACTTTTTCATTGCAGCCCACAGCATATATGTTCCTGCCGAAAGGCGTTTTGTAAAAGACGAGCAAACCGGCCGCGGAGATTAAAAGCCAAAGCAGGAATAAAGTGGACAAACCACCTGTCGTCCCGTTCGCGAGAGTTCGCAGCGCGTCGGGAGCCTTCCCGCCGGGCATGCCTCCCGTGAAACCGAGAAGCAGTCCCTGAAAGATAATATTCGTCGACATCGTCATTATAACTGGAGCGACACCGATATACGCAACCCCAAAACCGTTCACGAAACCCATTCCCGCGCCAACGAGCAATACCAGCGGGATCACGTAGTAAAGCGGCTCATTCTTCCCATTTGTCAGGGACGCCATCAAAAACGCGGATAGGGCGAACATCCATGGTATCGAGAGATCCATACCTCCCGTCAATATGACGAACGTCTGCCCGAGGACCGTGAACCCGAGGATTGCCGCCGTGACCGAAAGGATGTTGAGGTTTTTGAGACTGCTGTACCCCGGCCTCGCGACGGATACAAACATAAGCAGTGAAAACGCGGCCGTATATGTGATGATGACGGCGGAATGGCGGAACAAAAATTTCTTGAGGTTCATTGTGCCACAGTTCCTTTTCTCCGCAGTTTCGCGTATGAAGTCAGAGCCACCGCAAATACCAGCAACAGTCCCTGCACCAACAAGGTCCAATAAGAAGACACCCTCATGAACACAAGCAGGTCGGTTATGCTTCGAATGATGAACGCCCCGACGATACTGCCGATTACCCCGCCGGAACCGCCGGTAATGGCTGTTCCTCCGATGACTGCCGCGGATATCGACGTCATGACAAATGACGCTCCCGCGGTAGGAGACCCTGAAGCCACATGCGCCGTCCTGAAAATGCCGGCTAACGCGGCAAACGACCCCGAAATGCCATACGCCAGAACCTTTGTTTTAAGCAGAGATATCCCGTTGAGATGCGCGGCTTTCTCGTCGCTGCCGATCGCGTACAGAGCCATACCGCATTTCGTGTGTTTGACGTACAGCCACCATATTACAATAAGAGCGATGAGGAAAATCGATACAGGGAAACCAGCGATCCTGAACAATAAAACAGATATGAAACTACCCGCGACACGTCCTCCGTCTATCTTCAAAATCAGCAGGGCGGTTCCCAAACACGCGGACTGAGTCGCCAGGGTCACTATAAAAGGCTGAATATTTGTCTTGGCTATCACGAACCCGTTGAACACTCCTATCCCCGCTCCGATCAAGACGCATATTACCGTCCAGAGTATTATGCCTGCCGCTGAATCACCCATGTAAACGGCCAGAATTGAATTAGTGACACATATGATGCCTCCGACGGACAAATCAAAACCGCCAGTAATCAATGGGAAAGTCTGTCCCACGCTTACCAGAACCAAAGAAAACGCCGCATCCGATTTATTGGCCATCCAGCGCATTCCAAGCGTACCCGGATGGATCACGGCCATTATGAGCGTAATCAATAGAAATATTATATAGGGAACCAATGAAATCCAATTATCCGTGATAAATTGCGCGCATGTCTTCTTTTTATACATTTTACTTAACTCCTCGCGCGGACGGAAACCGCTTATGGCAATGCCCCGATGGACGCGCTGACGATATTTTCTTTTGTCATGTCTTTTCCCGATAAAACCGCGCCGATCCTGCCGTCGTACATTACAAGAATCCGGTCGCACAGGTTTACGAGTTCTTCTATATCCGTTGAGAAATAGATGATGCCGCAACCCTCCTTCGCAAGATCACGCACCAGTGAAAAAATTTCTTTCTTCGTTCCGACGTCAACGCCTCGTGTAATGTCATGCATGAGCAGAAGTTTCGGCTTCGTGGCCAGCATTTTCGCGAGCACCACTTTCTGCTGGTTCCCGCCGGAAAGATTCATAACCGCCATTTCCGAACTCTCCGCTTTTATTTGTAACGAATTCATATACGCGCTGACGGTGTCTTTTTCCTTTTTTTTATCCAGAAATGGGCCGTTGGTCATCTTTTTCAGAGAGGGGAGCGAAATATTGTAACCGATCGGGAATGACATCAACAAACCCTGCGCTCCTCGATCTTCCGGCACCAGCGCGATCCCCTTTTTAAGGCTTTCCTGGGGTGTTTTTATTTTATGAGGTTCCCCATCCAGCTTTATCTCCCCTTTGGGCCTTACAATCCCGAAGACGGCCAGTAAAAGTTCAGCCTGTCCCTGACCGGCAAGACCTCCCAAGCCGAGAACTTCTCCCCTATAAAGGTCGAAACTGACCGAATTCAATATTTGCGTGTATGTCAGGTTGCGTACTTCCAATAATTTTTCGTCTATGACGGAATTTACGACATCCGGGAAGTACCCCTCGATCTTACGCCCTAACATGAGGGAAATAACCTTGTCCATCACCACGTCCTTGACGTTCATTTCCCCGACTGTCATACCGTTCCGCAGAATGGTGATATTATCGCATACCTCCTGTATCTCAGCCATTCTGTGGGAGATAAATATAACTATTCTATTCTCGTCGGCAAGTTTCCTGGCAAGAGAGAGCAGCCACCGCACTTTATTCTCGGTGAGCGCCGAAGTCGCTTCATCCAGAATGACGACATCGGGTTTTTTTGATAAAACTCGCATTATTTCTACCGTCTGCCGCTTTGACAAGGACAATTTGTACGCGGGCGCGTCAGGATCAATGTCATGTACGTCGTATTCCCGAAAGAGTTCGGCGGTCATTTGATATAACTTCTTTTTTTGGAAATATCCGATTTTGTTTTGCGGAATACGGCCGATGAATATATTTTCGCTGACGGTAAGGTCCGGTATGGTGGAAAGCTCCTGATATACCGTTCCAATACCGCAATTCATCGCGTCCGTCGGTTTCCTGATACCGAGTTTCCGCCCGAACAACTTGATTTCGCCCGCGTCGGCAGTGTAAGCTCCGCTCAATATCTTGATAAGCGTGCTTTTTCCCGCCCCGTTCTCTCCCAGCAACGCGTGAACTTCGCCCCTGTCACAGGAAAAAGAAGCGTTTTGCAGCGCATACACGCCGTTAAAATGTTTGTAAATATTCGAAAACTCCAAATCGGCCATAGGTACGACCTCTCGTTCTGTCGATAAAACACCGGATAGGTACTTGCGCCGGCGATCGTACGATCGCCGGCGCGTTAAAAATCAGAATCTAATTCTGATAATTCGCGATTTCCTCGATCGTCACGCTCGGTTCGAAATCCGCCGGCAACACCGGCCAGTCGAGAGCGCCCGGCAGGTCTCGAAACGCGTTTACGCCTTCCACAATTTTTGTCACGGGGAACCCGACATCTATCGCAACGTTGGAGAACAATCCGGGCGTGATTTCCGTCAATTTATCCACTTTTTCCCCATCCAGCACACGAACGGCCACTGACAGAGCTATAGCGCTCAGCCCCGGCGCGTTGTTTCCGATGATGATGTTCATATTGTTATCCAACGCGGCCAGCATTCCGGCATTTGTGTCGTACGCCGTGCACGGAATGAGATCCCTGCCTGCTTGAGTGAACGCCGCGAGTATGGTTTCCCCGTATACCTGGGAGAAAAGACCGTCAAGATCGGGGTTGGCGGCAAGAACGCTGCTAATCTTCTGCTGACCGACGCCATCCGCCCATTCGCCCGCAAATTCAGCAACGACATTTATGCCTGCATCTTTAAAAATTTTCATGGCGGTCTCGTAGACGATATTCCCGTTTGTCATACCGGGCAAACCGGTGTCAACGGCGATCTTTGCGCCCGGCTTGAGCTGGGCGACGAGGAAATTTGCCCATGCCTTGGACAAATCCGCGAGATTTGTCTGGGCGATATATACGTCGGGATGGTCCGCCACCGAATCAAACGTGACGCACACTATGCCGGCGGCGATAGCTCTGTTGATGACAGGAGTCAGCGCGGTAGTGGACGACGCGTCGATGAGAATGGCGTCGTATCCCTGTTCGATCATTACATCAATGGTCGCGGTCTGGGCTTCCGGGGTGTTTTCACAATTCACCACGCTGAAATCGACCTTCTCGTCGTAGGGCGGTTTACCGGCGACAACCGTGGCGGTCTTGATCATGATTTGCCGCCAGTCGTTGCCCATATAGGAATTACTCAACCCTATCTTGTATTTTTTGTCCGCGCTCTCTCCATAACCCGCAAACGCCACGCCGATCAAAAACAGACACAACAACGCACAGCCAAATTTTCTTCTCATTGCAATCCCCCTCTTTTATTTGTGTGACTTAATTTATTTAAGGTCAAAAAGGCTTGCTGCGGTCAATCCGATAACTTTCTCATAATCCCGGTCCGAAAGCCCCAAGTTTTCATATATGGCAAGGTGTGAAGGAATATTTTGAAAGATATCGCTGCCAAACATGACACGATCCGCGCCGATGGCGGAGATCATGGCGGCGACATCGGCGGCGTAAACCCATGAAGTTTCAAGATAAATATTATCACAGAGTTGAGCCGCAATTATTGCCTCGCCGGCAAACATTCCACCGCCGGCATGAGCGAGAACGATAGGAACGTCGCTGAATTCCCTGGCGACGGGAATCACAAGGGAAGGGAGAGCTTGAGGCACTCCGGCGCCCGTATGGATCATAACGGGAACCTTCAATTTTCGTCCCATTTCAAAAACTTTCCTGCTGAAAGGATTTTGAGGCGAAATCGAAAACCCGTTCGTGTGTAACTTGAGTCCCCGAAATTTCAATTCATTGACTGCCCATTCCGCGTTTTTGCGGTATTCCTCTTCGTCGGTCACTGGATTGAAGGAGGCAAGGCCGTATATCTTACCCGGATTTGCCTGAGCAAGTTCAAAAATTTCACGATGGTTTTGCTTAATATCGGGCGCGCCCGCCTGCGGCTGCACGACAGCCTTGCTTATATGAAACCGTTCCATGGTTGCCATCAATTCTTCGCTTGTCATGACCAGGTTGAACAAACGTTCTACACCGATATGCGTGTGCGCGTCAACAATCATCACTGTATCCCTCCTTATTTTTTACACGGCGGCTTTTTTCCCGGCCAGTTCAATCGCGACCTCGATGATGATATCTTCCTGCCCGCCCACGACTTTGCGCTTGCCGCATTCGAGCAGTATGTCCCGCGCGTCGACCCCGAATTGCTGCGCGGCGCGTTTGGCGTGAAGGGCGAAACTCCCGTAAACGCCGGCATATCCTATCGTCAAAGCGGCCTTGTCGATGCTGGGGCGGCGCGAGTCGCCGATAATCGGCATGAGGACGTCTTCCGCCGCGTCCATCGCTTTGTAGAGATTCAAACCGCTTTCGTATCCGTACATGTCGAGCACCGCAGCCAACACTTCCGTCGGCGTGTTGCCGGCTCCGGCTCCCAGACCGCGCAGCGTGCAATCAATCCATGAAGCGCCTTCTTCAATGGCGGCCAACGTGTTCGGGATTTGCATCGCCAGGTTTGCGTGCGCGTGGAAACCCACGGGTATTCCAAGCCCATTTACGAGAGCGCCAACTCGCGCCCGGACCCCCTCCGGCGTCAAGTGTCCGGCGCTGTCCATCATATATACGACATCCGCGCCGTATTCCTCGAACAATTTCGCCTGCCCCAGAAGCGCTTCCGGCGTTATCATGTGAGTCATCATGAGGACTCCGAAGCAATGCATCCCCAGTTTTTTCGTCAGTTCGACGTGCTGTCTCGTGATGTCGGCTTCCGTGCAGTGTACGGTCACGCGGCACATTTCGGCGCCGCATTCGTGAGCCATTTCGAGGTC
The DNA here is from genome assembly GCA_031270375.1 of Synergistaceae bacterium. Lineage (GTDB taxonomy): Bacteria > Synergistota > Synergistia > Synergistales > Synergistaceae > JAIRKI01. Next base: position 7,180 of record JAISXR010000312.1, read on the forward strand.
TTCCATCACGCCTATTCCCGGCAGAAGCATCACGCAGAGCTTTGTGTTTCCGAGAGATTCCGCCGCGGCCTGAAGCCATTCCTTGTCGGTAGCGGCTCCATATCCGTAATTTATCGATGAACCCGCCAGCCCGTCTCCGTGCGATACTTCCATATAATCGACGCCGGCCGCTTCCAAAGCGGCGGCTATGTCTTTCACGTTTTGAACCGAAAACTGATGCGCCATCGCGTGCATTCCATCCCTGCACGTCGTGTCGAGAATATTTATCCGGCTGCCCGTTCTTTTCATCTGATTTTAACTTCCTCCCCGCTCACATACGTTCCGCCATCGCCGACGCCACGCGCACTCCGGCCTGAGTGATGATATCGAGATTGCCGGAATATTTCGGCAGGTAATCGCCCGCGCCTTCTATTTCGACCATGACCGTCACCATGCGTCTGTCCGCGTTATACTGCGGCGGAACCGTCATCACGTAACCCGGCACGTATCGCTGTATTTCCAGGATCATATCGCTTACGGATTTATCGATTTTCGCCCTTATCTCGTCGTCGAACTGTTCGAGCACGCAGAAAATCGTGTTATGCATCTTTATGGGAGGATCCGCCGGATTTATCACGATGATCGATTTGGCGGTTTTGGCCCCGCCAACCTTGATTATCGCTTCCTTTGTGTGATGGGTGTATTCGTCGACATTGGCGCGCGTCCCCGGCCCAACGCTTCTGCTGCCGCTCGCGTTTACCGCCTCGGCGTAGTTTACCGCCGAGACTTTGTTGATTGCCCCAATTATCGGTATTACGGCCTGCCCGCCGCAGCTTATAAGGTTGATATTGTCTTTGTCCAGGTTTTCCTCCATATTGAACGCGGGAACGACCCATGCTCCAACGCCGGCCGGCGTCATGTCGATGGCTTTTTTGCCGAGTTTTTTGAGAATCGGCGCGTGTTCCATGTGGACGCGCGCCGTCGTCGCGTCGAACACGATGTCGCAGCAATCGGGATCGTCGATAATCGCCCCTATGCCCCTGTCGGAAGTCTTGATTCCCATATCTTTCGCTTCCTTGAGACGCGGGGAGTCGCTCGACAGTCCTATCAGGACGCTCATTTCCAAGTTCGCGCTGCGCATTATCTTGAACATCAAATCCATTCCGATATTGCCGGAACCTATAATCGCCACTTTCGCCTTTTTCATGCCCGTCTCCTCAATAATGAATAATTGCCGTAAATGTCAATGCCGGCTACGCCTCATGCCGGAATTTACCGATACATTCGCGCATCTCTTTCGCGTTTTTCGCCGCTGTATCGGCGTACATGCCCACGTCGACTGAACACGCTATGTATTTGACGCCTTTTTTCAGCCAGGCTTCGGCGTCCTCCGGTTTTTGGACGAATATCCCGGTGGATATTTTTTCTCTGTCGCACGCGGCGAGCGTCCTGTCTATGAGCGCGGTCACCGCCGGGTCTGTCGTATTTCCCGGAATGCCGAGCGATTGCGACATGTCCCACGGCCCGCAGAAAACCACATCAATGCCCTTTATGGCGAGTATTTCGTCTATCGCTTCCGCGGCCCAGGCGTTTTCAACGTGTATCACGAGCATGACCTCTTTGTTGGAGGTCTCGAGATGTTCGGGAAACGGCGTGGTCGAATATCCCGTGGCCGCCGAATACGCGCAGGCCCCGCGCTGTCCCCGCGGGTAATAGCGGCTCGCCTCGACCGCGGCCGTCACTTGCGCGAGAGAGGTTATCTGAGGCACCTGCACCCCATCGGCCCCGGCGTCGAGGCTTCTCATGATGTTTATCGGAGCGGCGCCCGGAACGCGCACTATGCTCGAAACGCCGACAGATCTGGCGGCCCGCACCATGTTCGAAACGTCCTCCATGGTATGCACCCCATGTTCCGCGTCAATGATCACGAAGTCCCATCCGGTGTGACCCAATATTTCCACCGATATGGCGTTCATACGGACAAAGACCCCGATTGCCGGTTCGCCATTGCGGAGTTTCGCCTTCAACTTATTTTCGTCCATTGCCAACGCTCCTTGGCCATAGGATACCTATAGTCAGTTATATAAATATATAATTTAAGCGAAAGGGACAAATTCCGTATTAAGGAATTATATTCTGTTTTTGTATTATAATTTATTTTTCATCGTTGTCAATATGTCCATGCACCGCTCCTTAACAAATAAACTAAACCAAAACACGCCTCTGAGGATTTATATTTAAGGTTTTGCGGTCATTGACATGAAATGCCTATGAAGAATAATATCTATCCATTCTTTACGATGGGTGGGCTGAAAATGTTTTCTACAGAGGAAAGATTGGAAATGCATCGCGCGTTTTGGGAAAAGAAGCCTATGAACGTTCCTTTGACCGCTTACCGGATAGGCAGCCTTTTTTTCAGCACTACCTTTCCGGCAAGCGCCAAACTGCTTCGCCCCGGTGATGTCATCACGCCAGATATGATAGACGTCGACGATTTTTTGAAAACTTACGACGAGATGTACGCTGAAACCCTCCAGACCGGGCAGAGCGCTTTCTGGACCGCCGATCCGTGTATAGGTTTCCCGTGGATGGAGGCCATTCTGGGTTGCACCGTCGCCGCCACGGAGGTTTCCTTCATTTCGAAACCCGTTTACGGCTCTGTGGACGACTTGCTGGCTCTGTCGTTGGATAGGGAAAACGCGTGGTATAAAAAACTGATGGAGTTTTTCGACAAACTGGTTCGGCATTCCGCGGGCAGGTATCCTGCGGCGCAACCTCTGCTGCGCGGGACCTCGGACTGTATCGGGGCTCTGATTGGGCAGACCGAAATGGCCTGCTCGCTGATCGAGCACCCGGAAACCACGGAAGCCGTTTTCCTGCGCGTGGCGGATATTTTCGCGGAATTGATAAACGACATGTACGATCATATAAAACCGTTTCACGGCGGCTATGGCGGTGGGTTCTACTATGACTGGACGCCGGGGAAATCCGTCTGGTTTCAGGAGGATCTCTCGGCGCTCATGGCTCCAAAGCATTACTCGCGATTTGTCCGCCCGGCCGCTGAACGTATATGCCGCGATTTCGACTATACGCTGATGCACCTGCATCCCTCCAGTTTTAAATTACTCGACGAAATACTGAAAGTGAAAAAACTTCGGGTCGTACAGATTACCAAAGACGTAAAAGGGCCCACGATTCAAGAAATGGCGACCGAGTTTAAAAAAGTGTACGCGGCCGGCAAATTGCTTATGCCATGGGGCGAACTCACCGATGACGAAATTGTTTTTCTGCTGAGCGAACTGCCGCCCCATAGTTTATTCCTCAGCCTCATGGCGCCTGACGTAAGCGGCGCCGCGAGGCAGGAAAAAATGATTCGGGAATATTGCTCCAAAAATAAACGGATTTGAGTATCGGTTCAGGGCCGCGCTTGCCGTTCCCGAGACGCCCGTAAAATTCGCAAGCATCCGAATTTTACGGGCGCGTTGTTTGCCGCTTCATCCCTCGTGCGATTCATAGCCCGTGTCCGCAAAACAATGTTATAATTTCCCGTGGTAACACTACACGACACAAGTCGAATTTCGTTGACAAGGAGGAGAAAACTTGGAAGCGAACGCAATGAAAACGGCGCAGTCAGGCACATTGGAGTCGATGGATTGTCTCGTCGTCGTCACGGGTTCGGACGCGGGGCGCATCATAGAGATTTCGGGAGGGGCGGTCGTCAGATTCAAAGCGTCGATGGAAAAACATATAAACGACACGCTCGACGCCCTCGGCGCCGGCGAACATCTCAGGGTCCTCGTGCAGGACAACGGCGCGCTCGATGTTGTCCTCGGCGCGCGCGTCGAAGCGGCTTACAAAAGATATGCGAGGCTTGCGATATGAGACGGACGATGCTCTACCTTCCCGGCAACAACCCGAATATGCTGCTGCGGGGACATCTCTTCGAACCCGACGGACTGGTCATAGACCTTGAGGACGCGGTATCGGCGTCGGAAAAAGACTCGGCTAGGGTGTTGGTGCGCGAGGTACTCCGGCGCGGCGAGTTTGGCCGGTGCGAGGTTACGGTCAGGATAAACGGCCTCGACACCGAATTCTGGCGTGACGATGTCGCGGCCGTAGTATCGTGCGGCGTCTCAGGCATAAGGGCGCCCAAGGTGGAAAGCCAGAGAACCGTGCTCGACCTCGACGAGGAAATCTCCGAGGCCGAGGAAAAGTATGGCGCCACAAAGGGAAGCACGAAAATTTTCTGTCTGCTCGAGAGCGCCCGCGGGGTGTGGAAGGCCTACGACATCGCCTCGGCCTCCCCCCGGGTGACGGCCATACTGCCCGGCGGGGAAGATCTCGCGGCCGACCTTCGCACAAGCCGCAGCAAAGAGGGTACGGAACTCGAGTGGATAAGGCGCATGTTGATAATCGCCGCCCGAGCGGCCGGAGTCGACGCGCTCGACACGGTTTTCCCGCACGTCGCCGACGACGAGGGGCTGCGCCGCGAGGCCGCGTTCGTCAAACAACTCGGCTTCGACGGAAAGAGCGTGATACATCCGAACCAGATTCCCGTCATTCACGAGATATACACTCCAACGGAGAAAGAAATCGAGACGGCTCGCGGGATAGTCGAAGCGGCAGCCGCCGCGGCGGCCCGCGGACTTGGCGCCGTGTCGCTCGACGGGCGCATGATAGACGCACCGGTGATCCGCAGGGCGGAATACACGCTCGCGCGGGCCGGCCTATCAGCGAAGAAGGAGTGATAATATGGAAATTAACGCCGTGAAAAGGAAAATCCCGTCCCGCATAGAAGGTTACGGCGAAACGGGTGAAAAATTGTACGAAGGAGCGTTTGCGCGCGTGCCGTCCGGCTATCGCGCGGGCCCCAGAATGAGGGCGGCGGTTCCGAACGGCGGAAGCAAGGTCGCCGGGGGCATAAAGGAAGCCGTGATGGCGTCCGGGCTGAAAAGCGGGATGACCGTCTCCTTCCACCATCACCTGAGAAACGGCGATTTCGTGGTGAACGAGGTAATAAGGGCGTGCGCGGAACTCGGCATAGTCGATCTCACGATATTCCCGACCGCGCTGTTCGACGTTCACAAGGCGATAATACCCTACATCGAGAGCGGCGTGGTCACAAAAATAATGGGTTCCGTGAACGGAGCCATAGGCAAACTCGTATCGGAGGGGAAACTCGATACGCCGGTCGTCCTTCGCAGCCACGGCGGACGCCCCAGGGCGGTCGTGTCGGGCGATGTGCATATCGATGTGGCGTTCATCGCGGCCCCGACCGCCGACAGGGCGGGCAACATCTCAGGGCGGATGGGCAAATCGGCCTGCGGTTCAATAGGCTACGCGTTCACCGACGCCGAATACGCCGACGTGGTCGTGGCAGTGACAGATAATTTGCAGAGTTTTCCGATATCACCCATCTCCATACCAGGCATTTACGTCGATCTGGTGGCCGTCACCGACAGCATCGGCGACCCCGCTGGCATAGTCTCGGGCACCACGAAGGTCACGCGCGACCCCCTGCGTCTTTTGATAGCGAGTTACGCGTCAAAGCTGATAGAAGCATCGCCATATTTCATGGATGGAATCAGCTTTCAGACCGGGGCGGGGGGCATACCGCTCGCCGTCACCGCGTTCATGAAGGAGGCGATGAAACGCCGCAACATAACGGGCTCGTTCGGATTGGGAGGCATCACCGGGTATTTCGTCGATCTGATGAGGGAGGGCCTGGTTCGCAAATTGATGGATGTCCAGTCGTTCGACCTCGAAGCCGTGAACTCAATATCCTCCGACCCCAACCACATCGAAATATCGGCCGACTGGTACGCGAACCCGTGGAACTGCGGCGTGGCCGTGAACATGCTCGACATCGTGATTCTGGGAGCGACGGAGGTCGACACGGATTTCAACGCGAACGTCAACACCGAGGCCGACGGCGCTCTGCTGCACGGAATAGGAGGACACCAGGACACCGCGGCCGGAGCTAAACTCACGATTATAGCGCAGCCGCTCCTCCGGGGGCGCATTCCCTGCGTGGTGGAGCACGTACACACGGTCACCACGCCCGGCGATGTAGTGGACGCCCTCGTGACAGAATTCGGCGTGACGCTCAACCCGAGAAGGCAGGATCTGTTCGATGCCGTGGCGGATTTCGCGATATCGAGTCAAATGCCCTTCGTCACGATGGAGGAACTCGCGGCCCGCGCGCGCGCCTTGAGCGGGCCGATGGAACCGATACACGTTGCGGACAGGGTTGTCGCGGTCGTGGAATGGCGAGACGGCACGGTCATCGACGTGGTGAGGCAGATCGAAAGATAAGGAGGGATGTCTGTTGTCGTTCAAAAGTTTCATCTTGTCCGTCATTTTAGTCTGCGTATGCGCGGCGTCATGTAAGGCGGCGGATGCATGGAAGGAGATTGGGGAATACAGTGATTTCAAGATAGACGACAGGGAAGCCGTGCTGGAACGCGCCTACGCGGAAATTACGAGCGTATACGGACAAGAATTCGATATCGGTTCGCTAAAAAAGGCGAAGTCATACGTAAACGCCGTACGTTCGGAAAAGTACAAGGCGGACGTAATCGCGGTGCTAATAGAGGATCGTGACGCGGGCGAAGCCGACTGCTATTACGAGATCGCCTTCGAGGTTCCGGCCCTTGATTGCATGACTGTCGGCTCGGCATGGATAGACGGGACGCTCGATGAATATCTCGATTCGCTGCTTTACAGCATATACGAGGAAATAGACGAGGATCCCCCCGAGGCCGCGGGTGGCGACGCGCCGGAATCAGACGGGCTCGAATGAAAAATTTATTCTAAAAACGCGGGGTGAGGAAATGAACGACCAGGGGCTGAAAACTCTCGCCTCGAAGATGGCCGGGACGCGCAGCACAGTGGTATTTACAGGTGCCGGGATGAGCACCGAGTCGGGGTTGTCGGATTTCCGCTCGAAAAACGGGATGTGGAATGTGGAAGACCCCATGGAGCTGGCGACGACGACGGCCATGAGGGGCAATTACGACAAGTTTCACTCGTTCTACTCGAGGCGTTTCGAGGCGATGGCAAACTCGCGCCCCAACACGGGACACGAGATAGTCGCCGAGTTCGAATCGCGCGGCCTGGTGAAATGCGTGATAACGCAGAATATCGACGGCTTGCACTCCGCCGCCGGTTCGAAGGTGATATACGAACTTCACGGCTCGGTGAATAAAGTGCGTTGCATGGAATGCGGCGCACCGTCGACGCAGCGTGATTTCATCGACCGCGATCCCTGTCCGAGATGCGGCGGCCAGCTTCGCCCGGGAGTGGTCCTGTTCGGCGAAAACCTGCCGGAGGACGCGCTTGCCGATTCATGGGGCGCGTCCAAAGCGTGCGGCGTATTCATGGTGCTGGGCTCGTCGCTGCAAGTCTCCCCGGCGAATCAGATGCCGTCGATAGCGCATGACGCCGGCGCTTACGTCGCCATCTGCAACAGGGACGTCACCCCAATGGATTATCTCGCGGATTACAGGACGGATATGGGGATAGGCGAATTCCTGACGGCGTTGAAGAAGGAGATCGACGCGGGCGGCGGGCGGTAAGGCGTACATGTACGCGAGGGAGTACGTTTCCAAAGGGCGGAAAAGACCATACGTCCATTCGGAATCACCTCCCTGAGGACTCAGGCCCCTCACGCGGTTCCTTCCGTCACCGTAGGCCCCGTCAAGGGGCATTATAGCAGATTTTTGAGATTACAAAAGCAGTACAGGGAGGTGCCTTATTGTGAAACGTTGCTTATCAATGAGGGATGCGCAAAATGGCTAATCACCTGTTGCAATAACAGGTGTCGTGCTCTCAAGCAAAATCCTTGTACACTCTAAATCTCTTTATAATCCCTTAATACCCTCTCACCACACGTATTAACGATCAATATATCACCATTTTTTTAATTTGTCACTATACATTTTTTGGAACTGTAAACTAAAACGGCTGTGAAATTGTATCCGTTGAAAAAAAGAAGCCGAGCGCCTCTAAATACTGCTTTGGTGACGGTTGTGGCGTTTCTTGCGCGGAGCACCTGTTATTGCAACAGGTATTTGTTTTGCGTGAGCAAGATTAAAACCGGAGACGTGAAGTGTCCCTCTATATTTAACAATACCATTAAGGATATGTATGAAAAGGCATTTGAGAAAAAATGCGAGGGAGAGACTTGCGGCATGCAAAAAGCGATAATCGCAATACCGATTTATAAAAAAGCGCTCACCAAAGCTGAAGAAGCGTCTCTTAAAAGATGCTTTAAAGTTTTCTACAAGTATGTCATCAGTTTTTTTGGTCCCGTAAATTTGGAAACTGAGTATTACGAGCAAATAGCTGGAAGTCATTCTCATTACATCGAAAGATTTCCTTGCGATTATTTCTCGTCCTTG
>JAISXR010000018.1 GCA_031270375.1 Synergistaceae bacterium
GGAGCAAAATCATTCTCCCGGCTTCGCTGTTACTGGAAATTTTTAACATTCAGGACGCGAACCGCGTTCAGGATGGCGATCAGCGCGACGCCAACGTCGGCGAACACGGCTGCCCACATGGACGCATATCCCAAAGCTCCCATAATCAAAACAATGGCTTTGACCGCCAGCGCTATGGTTATATTCTGCTTTACGATACGCAGGGTTTTCTTTGATATTTTCATGGCGACAGCCACCTTGGAGGGTTCGTCATTCATGATAACCACATCAGCCGCTTCAATGGCCGCGTCCGAACCCACCCCTCCCATTGCGATACCAATGTCGGCCCTTGCCAGAACAGGGGCGTCGTTGATGCCGTCGCCCACAAAGGCGAGATTTCCTCTTGGCGATTTGGCGGCAAGGAGTTCTTCCACCTTTTGCACTTTATCCGCAGGGAGCAGTTCGGTGTAAACTTGATTCACGCCCAATTGAGAGGCTACCTTCTCGCCGATCGGTTTTGAATCGCCGGTCAGCATGACAATCCGCTTCAATCCCGCCTCTTTTAGGGCGTGAATGGCTTCCTCCGCGTCTTCCTTGATTTCATCGGCGATGACGATATATCCCTTGTATGCGTTATCGATTGCGACATGCACAACCGTTCCCACCAAACCGTCAGTTTCCCGGAACGGTATACCGAGCTTCCGCATCAACTTGGCGTTGCCAGCGGCAATATTTTTGCCATCAATGGCGGCTATTACGCCGTGCCCGGAGATTTCCTCGACACTCGCGATGCGCGTCCTCTCTATTTTCTCACCGTATGCCTGCCTGAGCGAAAGAGAAATGGGATGGTTGGAGTAGCTTTCCGCGTATGCCGTCATCTCAAGAAGTTCTTCTTTCGTAATGCCGTTCGGAACGACCTCCTGCACTTTGAACACGCCTTTGGTCAGCGTACCAGTTTTGTCGAATACGGCAATCTCGGTTTGAGCCAGCGCTTCCAGGTAATTGCTTCCCTTGACGAGAATACCGCTCCTGGACGCTCCGCCTATGCCTCCGAAAAAGCTCAACGGAATGGAGATCACCAACGCGCACGGGCAGGAAATCACGAGAAACACCAGCGCCCTGTAGAGCCAGTCGCTGAACGCCGCTCCCTGAAATACGAGGGGAGGGATTACCGCCAGCAGCGCCGCCACCATGACAACGGCCGGCGTATAATAGCGCGCGAACTTTGTGATAAAGTTCTCGGAGTTGGATTTTTTACTGACGGCGTTTTCAACGAGGTCAAGAATTTTACTGACGGTTGATTCACCAAACTCCTTCGTCACGCGCGCTGTGAGCAGGCCGTTTATATTGATACAACCGCTCAACAGGTCATCGCGTTGCGCGACCTCTCTTGGTACGGATTCGCCCGTCAGCGCGGAGGTATCTACCGTTGAATTTCCTTCGATGACTACCGCGTCGAGAGGAATCTTTTCTCCCGCTTTAATGACGATGATGTCTCCGATCTTCACCTCGTTCGGATCAACCTTCTCAAGCGCTTCGCCGCGCCGCACATTGGCGTAATCGGGGCGTATATCCATGAGGCTTGCGATGGACTTCCGGGATTTATCCACCGCGTAACTCTGAAACAACTCGCCGAACTGATAGAACAGCATAACAGCGGCGCCTTCCTCGTATTCGCCAACCGTAAACGCGCCGATTGTCGCGACGCTCATCAGAAAGTTTTCGTCAAAGAACTGTCCATGAGAAATGTTCCTTACCGCCTTAAAAAGTATATCACCGCCTATTATGACAAACGCAATCAGAAAAATAGACAGGGATACAATGCCGTTATCGGTTTTGTAGAAATTACCTAAAGCGTAAACCGCCCCGCCGATGATCAGTTTCAGCGCCCGCTTTTGGTTTGATGTGAGCTTCATACTGACACCTTTACAATTACATCCGGCTCCAGTCTCTTGACAATATCACCCGCCGTTTTGACAATTCCGTCAATTTTGGCGTCATCGCCTTCAATGAGCATCTTGGCGGTCAAAAAATTAACGGATGCGGAAGTAACGCCGTCCAACGCCTTGACCGCGCTTTCAATCTTTGCCGCGCAATTCGCGCAGTCCAGCCCCTCAAGTTTAAATGACTTTTTCATACGAACGCCTCCCAATCTCAATACAGTTGAATAAGATTTCAACTGTTTATTTTATTATAGTTACTAAAACATTCAACTGTCAAGACCTTTTTTAGAAACTTTCCAAGAAATTTTCACAGCTTCGCGGATCACGCAAAAAACTGGATTGTCGCTTAATTAGAACCGGACGAATTTTGAAATTTTGATATTTCATGATATAAATTTGGAAATTGCTCAGGTATTTCGATCTCATGGGTATGAATGACTATTATGCCGGATCGGATGGAGGCGACAGCATGAAAAGGGATGAAATGGTCTGCGACTGCGACGTCATTCACGAAGATGTTGTCAATGCGGTCAAAGAGAAAATACCTGATGACAGCGACATTTATGATTTATCGGATTTTTTCAAGATACTTGGGGACAGCGCGAGGACAAAAATAATCTGGGCATTGGACGAGAGCGAAATGTGCGTGTGCGATTTGGCAGTGCTGTTAAACATGACAAAATCAGCCGTGTCTCACCAACTACGTTCATTGAGAGAAGCCAATCTCGTAAAAAACAGGCGCGAAGGGAAAAATATTTTTTATTCCCTGGCTGATGATCATGTCAAGCAAATATTTGAAAAGGGCTTGGAGCATACCAGGGAAAGAAAAAATAAAATCTGAATTTATCATTGTAATCAGAGATATGCGGCGGCATATATACCCGGAATTACGGTTATTGAAACACGATGCCGCCTTTTTCTGAACGTTTCAGCAGTGTAATCGCGACAACCAGAGCGAGCGTTTCCGCGACGCCTTCGGTAAACCACACAATAGCAACGCCGAATAAAACAGGGAACAGGGAAATAATGAGAGAATTGAACAGCAGCCCCCCGCACACACTTATAATAACCGCTTCTTGCCCCGTAGGATTGGCCGAACAGGGGCTGCAACCCTTCGGACGCGCCAAAAAATACCATAATGGAAAAGGACGCGGCGTAGCTGATGATGGAAAAGGCGTTGACCCCGTTGCTGCCGAGACTGTTAAGCAAGGCGTAATTCATGCAAACTGTCGTAACCGGGGTAGAGAACTGCGCGACCATCTCCGGAAGCCCGCGCAGGGCAATTTTGCGCCAGAGGGCGAATTTAGGCGCAAACGCTTTTATCCGCAAAACGCCTTTTGTGCGGATAAAATGGGTCAACACTATACAAAGTGCGATGGTTTGGGCGATACCCGCAGCCGCGGCCGCGCGACCACTCCTTTTTGCATGGGGAAAATAAACAGCCAGTCAAGAAAAATATTGACAACGGTGTTAACGACAGTCGCGGCGGCTACAATTCGCGGTGAACCGTCGTTTCAGCAGAAACCCATAAGTACGTTGCTGATTTGGAGAGGGATTAGAAACAACGAGTACCAGAACTTAAATTCGGTATGCGGCCAAAATGTACATATCTCTTTGATCGAGAAATAGGGGCAAATTTCTTCGATTTCGAGAGAGAAAAGCCGGAACAGATAGCGAGACAAATCGACCGGCCGCAGAGAAAGCACAGCTACGAAATCGGGCTTTAACGTCGAAAGGTCATAAAATTCAGCTATTTGAGTTTGCTGTGTGTTTTCTATTAAGCAGAATGAAAATGGCGACAGACGCGACTAAAGCCAACACGCCGCCAAGCAGAAACGGCGCGGATTGCCCTAACGCATCCCATAATGCTCCCCGCTATCAACGAAGCGGGGAGCAACCCCACCCCTACGATTGCGGAGTGAAGTCCCTACGCGCGTTTGAATAAATCATGTCGATTTCCTGTCCATGCCGTTTCTCGATGCGTTTGCCCTGTGGACGAAAGGCAGCCATCTTGCGCGCTGTTTAGGAATATGATACTCTGCGTCCATCAAATAGACTTGACTGCTAGAAAATTGGAGCCGCCGGCTCTTCGAAAAGAGAGGGGGAATGTGGACGACGTAGCGCGGATTCTGAAGGGTAATCGCTCTGTGTCGCAAAATCGGCATGAATCTTGAAGGAGGTTGAAATGATGAAACGTGCGTTTGTTCTGGTTCTTGCTGCTCTTTTGGTCGTGACGGCAATGGCGGGGTCCGCTTTCTGCGCGGAGGCGAAGGTCACGCTCAAACTGTCCAACGTGACGTCCCAGTCCGCTATCGACGCCGGGGTCGTTTTCAAAAAAGTGGCCGAAGAAGCGAGCGGCGGCAGCCTTACGGTCAATCTTTTCGACAGCAACCAGCTCGGCGACGACCGCGTCGTCATCGAGGGAACCATCTTCGGCGACATCGACATCGCGGTCAGCTCCACCAGCCCGATGGCAAACATCTTTCCTGACTTTTTCCTTTTCGACTCCCCTTATCTTTTCCTCAACACGGAACACGCTTACGCGGGGCTCGACGGCCCGGTGGGCCAGGCCATTCTGAAGAACATGGAGAAAAAGGGCCTGAAGGGGCTCGGCTTCTGGGAGAACGGTTTCCGCAACTTCACCAACAGCAAGGTGGCCGTGAAGGTTCCGGCGGACGTCAAGGGGATGAAAATCCGCACGATGGAGAACGACATTCACCTGGCCGCGTGGAGAGCCCTGGGCGCCAACCCCACGCCCATGGCGTTCACCGAGCTTTTCACCGCGCTCCAGCAGGGCACGGTGGACGGCGAGGAAAATCCTCTGGGCATCATCGACGGCAACAAATTCCAGGAAGTTCAGAAGTACATTTCCCTGACCCAGCACGTCTACACTCCCTATATTCTGTGCATGAACCCGGACAAGTACAACTCCCTCTCCGCCGCGCAGAAAGCCGCCATTGACAAGGCAGCGAAAGAATCCACCGAATACCAGAGAAACCGCTCCCAGGAGCTGGAGAAGCAAATCCTGGCGAAATGCGAGAAGACGAACGTGGTGACCTATCTGTCGGCCGGCGAGAAAAAGGCGTGGCAGGACGTAGTGAAGAACGCCAATATCTTCGACCTGGTTAAAAAGAAATTGGAGAATCCCTCTTATCTCGACGAGCTTCTGAAGTAGCGCGGCCGCAACAGCGCCGCGAGGCAAACGAAAATGAGGAACGTCCTATGAGACTGCTCAAATTTCTGGACGACAAGCTGGAGATGGTTCTCTGCGTCGTCTTGATGTCCTTTATGTCGTCGCTTCTGGCCGTGCAGGTGTTCATGCGCTACGTCATGGGAAATTCGCTCTCATGGTCGGAAGAGCTGGCGCGATACGTCTTTATTTGGCTTGTCTACATCGGCGTCAGCTACGGCGCGAAAATCATGAAGCACATCAGGATAGAAGCGGCTTTGGGTCTGTTCCCCAAAGAATCGAGGCCCTTCGTCATGTTGGCGGGCGACGTGATTTTCCTGTGTTTTTCCCTTTTTATCTGCTACACCGCCTGGGGAGTCCTGCAAAGGCAGATAAGGCTCAATCAGATCTCACCCGCGATGGGGATGCCCCTCTGGATCGTGTACGCCGCGCCGATGGTCGGGTTCGGCCTCTGCTCCGTGCGGGAGGCCCAGAACGTCCTCTACAGGATAAAGCTGCTGCGCGAGGACGACGGAGGCGCGAATCATGGTTAGCGCGGCACTGTTCGTCACCCTGACGCTGCTTCTCATCCTGAACGTGCCGGTGGGCATCGCCATCGGCGGAGCCTCTATCGCGGCCATTTTCGCCGGGAACTCGCTCTCTATGGGCTATCTGGTCCAATCCCTGGTGTCCGGCTGCGATTCGTTTCCCATCATGGCCATTCCTCTTTTCATTCTGGCCGGTGAGCTGATGGCCAGCGGCGGCGTCTCGCGCCGGATTTTGGACTTTTGCAGCGTATTTTTCGGCCGCATGACCGGCGGGCTCGCCATTGTCACCGTCGTGGTGTGCATGTTCTTCGCGGCGGTGTCCGGGTCGGGCCCCGCCACCGTGGCGGCAGTGGGAAGCATGGTCGTTCCCTCCATGCTCCGGCAGGGATACGGCAAATCGTTCACTCTGGCGCTGATCGCCACGGCGGGGTGTATCGGGGTCATCATTCCGCCCAGCATCCCCATGGTCATCTACGGAGTCGCCACCCAAAACTCCATCAGCGACCTGTTTCTCGGAGGGTTCCTGCCGGGCTTCGTCATCGGCGGATCGCTGATAACCTGGTGCTACTATTACTGCAAAAAACAGGGCTGGCAGGGCGACAACGAGCCGTTCTCCTGGGAGAGGGCCCGGCGCGTCGGCAACGAGGCGAAGTGGGCGCTGATCAACCCCGTCATCATCCTGGGCGGAATTTACACCGGCGTCTTCACCCCCACCGAGGCGGCCGCCGTGGCCGTGGTCTACGCCTTCATCTGCGGCGTGTTCATTCACAAGGAGCTGAACTTCAAAAACATCGTCGTTCCCATCGCCAACGCCTGCTCCACCACGGGGACCACCATGGTGATTCTCGGCTGCGCCACCGCGTTCACCCGGATCATGACGGTGGAACAGATTCCCCGAATGGTCACCGCGTTCATGTTCTCCCTCTCGAACAACAAAGTCGTTCTGCTCCTGCTCATCAACCTGCTTCTCCTGATCGTCGGCTGTTTCATGGATACCACGCCGGCCATGATCGTGCTCGCGCCCATTCTTCTGCCGGTGGCGCAGTCCGTCGGCGTAGACCCCATCCACTTCGGCCTGGTCATGGTCGTCAACCTCGCCATAGGCTTCATCACGCCACCCCTGGGCATCAACCTCTTCGTGGCGGCGAGGGTCGGCGACGTCAAGCTGGAGGTGGTCACGAGAGGGATTGTGCCCTTCATTCTGGTCATGATCGCCTGCCTGCTCGTGATCACCTTCGTCCCGCAGCTCTCTCTGTTCCTGCCTCGATTCTTCGGCTAGTCCGGCAAAGAAGGGAATGGGGCCGTCGTTATGCGGGTATTGGTTCTGGAGGCCAGCACCAGCGCCGCCAAGGCGCTGGTGTACGACTATGAAAAGGGTATTTTGTCCGTCGAAAGCGAAAATTACGGTCCGAAGATCGACAGCGGCGGCGTTCACGACGCCCGCGGGGTTTACGATGTCTGCCTGCGCCTGGGCCGGAAAGCGGTATCGAAGGCGGGAAAAGAAAACATTGCCGCCGTCGCCTGCGTCGGGGTATGGCACAGCGTAGCGCCCTGCGACGGCGCTATGAATCCAGTGACCGGGGCCTACCTTTGGAACTTCACCGGAACCGGCGGCATCTGCCGCCGCGTCCGCGAGCGGACGGAGGAGGCGCGGGACATTTACCGCCGGACGGGGTGTATGCCGAACATCACCTACCAGCCCTACGCCCTGCTCTATCTTCAGGA
>JAISXR010000023.1 GCA_031270375.1 Synergistaceae bacterium
GCCGTTCGGGATGGCAGCACCCTTGGGTCTTCCCGCTGAAGGCCATCCGGTCTCGGTAACGATAATCTTTTTGCCGGCGGCGGCATTTGCGACACTCTTATAGGCAGCGTTCAGGTCCCAGACGGCAACGTCCGCCCCTATGCCGCTATGGAAAGGATATATGTTCACACCCACGACATCGCAGGCTTCGGCAAGCGCCGGGTACTTCAAAAATATGGCGAATATGTCCGCCGTCCCGACAGGGATATCCGATTTGATTTTTCCGCGCACGTATTGAATATGGCTTATCAAATCGCTCACCGGCAAATCATTGCGATATATTGCCTCGGAACCGACGAGAGCGATGTCTATATATCCGCTGTCGGCCAGACCGATAAGTGTGTCCAATTCATTTCTGATGTCATTCGCGGACGAGTAGTCGGCAATCCAGCAACCCCCGATGATTCGAAAATGAAACTCCTCCTTGGCTATTTTATATATCTTGTTGAGTTCTCCGGTAACCCCGAAAATTTTAATCGTATCGGTATACGGATGAATCAACTCCAATTGCCGGCGTATGTGTTCGGCGGAAAGCCGGCTGTTTTTTTCCGGCGAAAGCCCTTCTGTATACGGCGAGTAATTCAGGGAAAGTTTTTTCGTGCGCATGGGATGCTTAAACGCGGCCGCATATTTCTGCCCGATATCCGCCCGCCCTTCATGGCGATCAATTATGAGGACATCGAGCGCCGCGTTCTCCGTGCGGCCGGTATCTTCATTTGGAACGAACGACGCCGGAATCAGATAGACGTACAGGCGTTCGGCGATACTATCGTCACCGCCGGAGACGAAATTACATGAAAAGTACCCATTTGCGTCCAGCCTGACGGCAGGTTGCCCGGCGGTCGGCTTCGGCGCCCAAATTTTGCCGCCCCGAAGGACTTCAACGGCCATACTGATACCGTAATCGCTGAAATTTCCGCTGCCCTCAAGTTCGACGTGGCCGCGCACCGTATCCCCTCCGCCGATTTTGGGAGCCGAATCAATGGCGATCCGGGGTTTCTCGGCTCCCCGCGAAGCGGGCGGGCAAAATGATGAAGATGACGTGAAAACCAGTGTACACAGGATAAGAACGCATAATTTTCTGAACATGAGGTTTTCCCTTCTTACTTAAAGTTGTTTTTTTATGGCCGCGCATACCTCATCCGCATTCATCCGTTCGCTGCTCCGCAGAGCCAGTGTTCCGCCCTCTTTCACCATGATGATTTTATCATAATGGCTCAGGAGAAATGAACTAAAAGGCATTCGTGTTATAATTCTTTTTGTTTTCAAATTCACAGCGGCGCAAAGTGCGCTTTTGGGATCGTGTATTGAGATGATGGATAACTGGCTTCGCACTCCCGACGGATTCAAGGATTATCTGCCGGGAGAATATTATTTCAAAAGAGGGATAGAGGACAGGTTCGAGTCGGTGTTTCACAGCTACGGATACGCGTCGGTGGGCACTCCCGCGCTCGAATACGTGGAGGTATTCACCGACAAGGGGAGCGTCGACCCCGCCCAGACTTACAGGCTGCTCGACAGGGACGGCGACATGCTCGCGCTTCGCGCGGACGTCACGCCTCCCGTCGCGCGCATCGTCGCCATGAATTACTCCGACGACGAGATGCCGATGCGCTTTTGCTACGTGCAGGACGTGTACCGGTGCAGTCCCAGCTATCAGGGGAGACAGCGCGAGATAACGCAGGCCGGCATAGAGCTTATCGGCGCGTCGGGCGACGACGCGGACGCGGAAACTCTCGCGGTGGCGATCGACGCCCTCCGCTCCGCGGGACTCGACGATTTTCGCATAGATGTCGGACAGGCTTGTTTTCTACAGGGAGTGCTGGAAGAGAGCGGCCTCGACCCGGAGGTCGGCGCCGCGCTGCACTCTCGCGTCATCGACCGCGACTTCGTCGCCGCCGAACGCATCGGGCGCGAAAACGACGTCCCCGGTAACGTCCGGCGCCTCCTGTCGGAACTTCCGTTTTTCAGCGGAGGAGCGGACATGCTCGAAGAGGCGCTGTCCGATACCGAGGGCGAAAAACCGCGCGCGGCTCTGCTCAATCTCAAAAACATCCATTCGGCGCTCGTCGATTACGGTTTCGAAAAGTACGTCAGTTTCGACCTGAGCATGGCCGGAGATATGGACTACTACACGGGAATAATATTCAGGGGATACACGTCGGGCATGGGATTTTCGATCCTCGACGGCGGGCGCTACGACGGCCTTCTGGGTCGTTTCGGGCTGCCTCGGCCCTCGGTCGGATTCATCATAAAAGTTCACAACGTCGCGGGGGCCTTGGGCAAGCTCAACGGGCAGAAAAACAGCCCCAGCCCCGACCTGCTCGTCGCGTGGGACGGCGCGGGGCGGGCACATGCCCTGGCGGAAGCGGCGCGTCTGCGCGCTTCCGGGAAAAGGGTCGTCTCGTCGTTCATCGGGGCGGATCTCGACGCTAACATCGAGTTTGCGCGCGGCAGAGGGATCATGAACATCTGTTACTTCGATGGAGCGGCCAAACGAACGCTCCGCGTGGGGGAGGAAGAATGAAGCCTCTCGTGGCGGCACTCACCAAAGGACGTCTGAGCGAAGACGCCATAAACCTGTTCGGCCGCGCGGGAATTTTGAGCCCTGGAATGAAATCGGCGCTCGAAAAAAAGTCGCGCCGGCTGATTTTTTCGAGCGCCGACTCGGACTTGCGGCTTTTCCTCGCAAAAGCGCCGGACGTGCCGACGTATGTGGATTACGGGGCCGCCGATGTCGGCGTGGCGGGCAAGGACACGCTCATGGAGGGGCGCAGAAACCTGTACGAGGTTCTGGATCTCGGTTTCGGCGCGTGCACGATGGCCGTGGCCGGCCCCGAGTCCGAGCGCGACCGTCTGAAGCGCGGAAACAACCTGAGGGTGGCGACCAAATATCCCCACATAGCCCTCGACTACTTCGTGCGCCGCAAGCAGCAGACGGTGGAGATAATCATGCTCAGCGGCTCGGTGGAGCTGGCGCCCATCATAGGGCTCTCGGACGTCATAGTGGACATAGTGGAGACCGGAAACACGCTTCGCGAAAACGGCTTGACGGTGCTGGAGGAAATAGCGTCTATATCGGCCCGGCTCGTGGTGAACAGGGCCAGCATGAAGATAGAGCGCGAGAGGATCGCGCTCCTGATAAAAAAATTGAAGGCGGTGCTGCCATGAAGGACATCGAGAACCTCGCGAGACGCGGCCTCGCGGATATGGAGCCGTATCTGCCCTCGCCGCCGGACGGCGGAATAAAACTCGACGCGAACGAAAGCCCCTGGAATCTGCCTTCGAGCATCAGGCTCAAACTGATACAGTGGCTCGATGACGCCGAAAACCTGAACCGTTACCCGGATACCGGCAACACGGCGCTTCGCGGGAGTATAGCGCGGCATTGGGAAATATCGCCGTCAAACGTCACCTGCGGCGTGGGTTCCGATCAGTTGATAGATATGATATGCCGGGTTTTTCTGGAGCCGGGCGATTGCGTGGCCGCGTTCAGGCCGACGTTCGGGATGTACGCGGCCACGGCGGAGTTAAATCACGGCCGGGCGGTATCCGTTCCCGTGGGTTACGACACGCGCGCGGCGCAAGAGCTGCTCCGCGCGGCCGGCGAAAACGGCGCCAAGATAATATTTCTCTGCTCTCCCAACAATCCCACCGGACGCGCGATGTCAGACGACGCCATATTCCACGTTCTTGAAAACGCGGAGTGCGTGGTCGTTCTGGACGAGGCTTACGCGGATTTTAAAGGGACGTCGTTCGTTGGACGGATTGCGGAATATCCCAACGCGATCGTCATCCGCACTTTTTCCAAGGCTTACGGGCTCGCCGGAATCAGGGTCGGCTACGCCATAGCGAGCCAGGCGGTGATAAGGTTGATAAACAAGGCCAAGCCGCCGTTCAACATCCCGGCCATATCCCAACTGCTCGCGGAATGGGCGATGGACGAGGCGGACGAATTCGCCTCGCGGGCGAAGAGCATTGCCGCCGCGCGCGACCGGCTGATGGAAACGCTGGCGGCGATAGACTGGCTCGACGCGGAGCCGTCCGACGCCAATTTCGTCCTGTTGACGAGCCGTTTCGACATAGCGCCGCTGCTCGCTTCCGGGGGCGTCCGCGCGCGGGATTTCGGCGTTCGGGACGGCATACGCCGTGTCCGCGTGACGGTGGGCACGGACGAAGAAAATAAAAAAGTGGGTGATCTGCTGTGCGCCGCTCGTCCGAAGTGAAAAGAGTCACCAGGGAAACCGACGTGACGGTCAAAATCGACATCGACGGCAAGGGAACGGCCGATATATCGACCGGCATCGGTTTTTTCGACCACATGCTCATTCACGTCGCGAAACACGGATTTTTCGACCTCGCCGTGGAGGCGAAAGGCGACCTACATGTCGACTGTCACCACACGGTCGAGGACGTGGGGATAACGCTGGGACAGTCGATTTCCAAGGCGCTCGGCAACCGCGAGGGTATCGCGAGGTACGCGAACGAGACCGTGCCGATGGACGAGGCGCTGATACTCTGCGCACTCGACATATCCGGCAGGCCGTATCTCGCGTTCGATTGCGTGTTCCCGGCCGGGAAAATAGGCGAGATGGACACGGAGATGGTAGAGGAATTTTTCAGGGCGGTCTGTCTCCACGCGGGATTGAATCTCCATATCAGGGCACTCGCCGGAAAAAACAGCCACCATATCGCGGAGGCGGCCTTCAAGGCGTTCGGCCGCGTCTTGGACAAGGCCTCGTCGATAGACCCGCGTATATCCGGCGTGCTTTCGACTAAGGGCACGTTTTAGGAGGGCCGCGATGATAGGGATAATCGACTACGGAATGGGCAACCTCAAGAGCGTGTCGAACGCTTTTCGCGCGCTCGGTTTTGACGCGTTCATCGCGTCGCACCCGGATGAACTCGACCGCGCGGACAGGATAGTGCTGCCCGGCGTCGGCGCGTTCGAGGGCGCGATAGCGGAACTGCGGCGCGGCGGATGGGACGGGCGCGTCAAAGAGTCGGCCGAGGCGGGGATACCTCTGATCGGCATCTGCCTCGGGATGCAGCTGATGTTCGAAAAAAGTTACGAAAACGGCTCGCACTCCGGGCTCGGTCTGTTTCCCGGCTATGTCGGCCGCATACCGGACGGATTTTCTCCGGACGGCAAAAAACTCAAGATACCGCAGGTCGGCTGGAACAAGCTGGAAATGAGAAAAAAATCCGCGATACTGCCCGGTTCGGACGGCGTTTATGTCTATTTCGTCCACTCGTACCACGCCGTGACGGAACCGGAATATGTGTCGTCGGTCACATCCTACGGCGTCGATGTCACGGCGTCCGTCGAGCGCCAAAACATATTCGGCGCGCAGTTTCATCCAGAGAAGAGCGGCGAACGGGGGCTGAGCATATTGAAAAAATTCGCGGAACTGAAGGCCGAAATATGATCTTATACCCGGCGATAGACATCATGGGCGGAAAATGCGTGCGCCTCGCGCAGGGAGATTTCGCGCGAGCGACCGAATACTCGGCCGACCCGGCGGAACAGGCCCTCGAATGGGAGCGCCTCGGCGCGGAATACATACACGTCGTCGATCTGGACGGCGCGCGTCACGGCGAGAGCCGAAACGACGGCAGCATACGAAGCGTGACGGCCGCGGTCTCCGTGCCGGTGCAGAGCGGCGGCGGCATCAGGAGCATAAACGATATAGAGCGCCGGATGTCCTGCGGCGTCTCCCGCGTGATACTGGGCACCGCGGCGGTCAAAAACCCGGAACTGGTGAGCGAGGCGGTGCGCGAGTTTGGAGACCGTATTGCCGTTGGGATGGACGCGAAAAACGGCGTCACGGCGGTCGAAGGCTGGGGCAGATCCGGCTCGGTGACGGTGATGGAACTGTGCGCGCGCATGAAGGACGCGGGAGTGAAGGTGATAATTCACACCGACATCGCCCGCGACGGAATGATGACCGGCCCGAACCTCGAAGCCTCGAAGGCCCTCGTGGGACTGAATTGGTTCGACGTGATAGTCTCGGGCGGCGTGGCGTCGATGGACGACCTGCACGGCGCGCGCAATATCGGAGCGAGCGGGGCCATAATCGGCCGCGCGCTGTACAACGGGGCGATCAGCCTCGAAGAAGCTGTCCGCGTTTTCGGCCGGAGGGAGGTGCGCGAACAATGCTGACCAAAAGGATAATACCCTGCCTCGACGTAAACCAAGGCCGCGTGGTGAAGGGAATAAATTTCGTGAATCTGACGGACGCCGGCGACCCGGTCGAGGCGGCTTCCGCGTACAACAAGGCGGGCGCCGACGAGCTGGTGTTTCTCGATATCACAGCCTCGTCCGACGGGCGCGACACCATCGCCGACCTCGTGCGCCGCACGGCCGAACAGGTATTCATACCGCTCACCGTGGGCGGCGGCATCCGCAGTGTGGAGGATTTCAGAAAAATTTTGAACGCCGGGGCGGATAAGATATCCGTCAACTCAGCGGCGCTGCTTCGCCCGGAACTGATCTCCGAGGCGTCGGCGTTTTTCGGCGCGCAGTGCGTGGTGGTGGCGATAGACGCGAAACGCCGCGAGGACGGAAGCGGCTGGGACGTTTACATGAACGGCGGGCGCCTCAAGACCGATCGCGAGGCCGTGGCCTGGGCGCGCGAGGCCGAACGTCTGGGGGCAGGCGAGATACTGCTCACCAGCATGGATTGTGACGGCACAAAAAACGGCTACGACGTGGAACTGACGCGGGCAATTTCCGACGCGCTCGACATTCCGGTGATTGCGTCCGGAGGCGCGGGAACGCCGGAACACTTTTACGAGGCGCTTTCGAGTGAAGGCGGTGGCGCTGACGCGGCGCTCGCGGCGTCGCTCTTTCACTACGGGGAACTGGAAATCGCGGAGCTGAAACGTTACCTCGCGGATCGCGGTCTCCCGATCAGGATTTGAGGGGCCGTAATATGTTGTACGCGAACGCCAACATTGACGATATAGCTTTCGGCCCGGACGGGCTCATTCCAGCGATAGCGCAGGACGCGGACACGCGCGAGGTGCTGATGCTCGCGTGGATGAACCGCGAATCCCTGCAAAAAACGCTAGATACAGGTATGGCGCACTATTACAGCCGCTCGCGCGCAAGCCTGTGGCTGAAGGGGGAGACGTCGGGACATTTTCAGAGAGTAGTGGAAATACGCCGCGACTGCGACAGCGACGCCCTGCTCCTCCTGATCAATCAGACCGGCGCCGCGTGCCACACCGGAAACCGCTCCTGCTT
>JAISXR010000117.1 GCA_031270375.1 Synergistaceae bacterium
TATGTTATAGTTTATCGGAGGGGAGAAGAAATCCAGCACCGAGCCGGCGGCCTCTCCTGAACCGGCGTTGTATCTCGCCCTGGGTATTCCGGTGGACTGTATCTCGTCGCTGTGGCGGCGGAAGTCCGCCCTGTAGTTTATGTTGAAGTCTTTCATGGAGTACCATACCCATCCTCTCGAAAGGTAATACTCCCTGCTGAGATTGAGTTCCTGTCCTGTGTACGGATGGCGCGGGGTCGGGTCGGGGAATATGGCCTGGGGCAGCGCGAATACGCCCGCGACCCCTATCTCCGGATCGTTGTAGTAGTGAAACTGGCTGTTTCTGGCCGGTTCGACGAGGGCCTTGCGGTTGGTGCTCTTGTCGCTGGCGCTTTCTGTCCTGGAAGTTCCCGCGCTCTTTATGTCCGCGATCCCATTGATCCACATCCTGAACTTGTCGATGTGGGTGATGGTCTTTCCGCCCTTCTCCCATTTGTGGTCCGGTTCCATGATCGGCAGATGCAGGGACGCCCTGTTCATCAGCTTGTACATGGGCCTGTCGCTCAGCTCTCCGTCGTTTCTGTCCTTGGTCCAGCCCGCGGGTTCGCTCCCGTCCGCGTTCTTGGTGGCGTAGTTGGCGTGGACGGTGGCGTTGTGCCATATCGGGTAATACTGCCCGTGTATGGTAAAAAACGCCTCTATCTCCCCCGTAGTCGGCCCGTACATCGCTCCGTTCTCGTATCTTACCCTGCGGTAACCCGGCGGAACCTGCTGGGCCTCGTAACTTCCCGAATGGCTGTCGATAAAGTCCTTTTCCTGCTCCGACGACGGGTATGCGTTCCCATTTATGTCGAAATAGCTTTTCGTCTTCAGGTTCGAGGCGAAGGGGTAGACCTTGAAAATGCCGTTTATATCCTGCCTCGGATGAGCGTACCCGCTGTGAGTGTGGGCATAAGTGCCGATCTCCACGTTGGCGGGGGACAAAAACGTGGTGGCCATGCCGAACCTGATGTTTTTGAAGAGTTCCTTATCCTGCAGAAGGTTCCATAAAACGAGTTTTGTCTGATACATCCTGCTGTCGTTCGGCACCAGGTCGTCGTCATCGGGCGCCCTGCCCTCGGTCCATCCCGTGGCCCAGTACTTCGGATCCTTGAAAACCAGCGCGTACGGATACGGTTTTTTCGCGGACGAAAGACCCCTGTAGTCGTAGTACGCGACCTGCTCGTCTCCCTCGAACCGCATTCTGGCAGCATCCAGCTTCTTTTTACTCGGGTTGTACCAGTTCACGTTATCGGTCCATTTTACCGCTCCGGTGCTCTGATTGATCTCAGGTATGCTCGATGTATAGCCGATCTTGAGTTTCGCGCCGGAAACCCAGTCCTCTTTGGGATGCGACACGGAACAGACGTCCGTAAGCGGCCGGAATTTTCCGTAGGTAACTCTGTCAGGCCAGAGCTCCGGCGCGTTCTTGAAACCGACCTCCAGCGGAATGGTCTGTCCGCTGTAAAGTCCGGTGAGGGCGTTGTCCTCTTCAAGGAACGGGAAATAGTAATTGTCCTTGTTGAGTTCTATTTCCATTTCCAGGTTCATCCCTCTTTTGAAGTTGTTCCTGTCATCCAGGTCCCTGCCGTACAGGTTCCGCTCGGGGCGGATATCCAGCCCTCTCCACGCCGCCGGCAGCGCGCCCATGCCGAAGGTGAAATCTTTCATCATCCTGTTGACGTCGTAGATGGTTATCCCGAGCTTTCTTTTCGTCTGAGTCCAGTCACCGCTCTCCCAGTAGGAGTCGTCCCACCTGTCGTCGCGCCAGACCTGCGGTATGACGCCCCGGGGCGTCGAGGCCATAGCGGCGGTGGCCTCTATGAGAAATAGCACGTTGGGTCTCCTCATCGCGTCCTTCTGCGCGTCGATATCCTCCAGATACGTTTCTCTTTTGAGATTGGCGCTCACCTGAACACCGCCGGCCCACATGGGCCCGGGAGCGGTGAATGTGATCGACGACAGCGCCAACGCGGCTATACATCTTTTTAACAGTTTCATACTGCGCATACCTCCGGCAAAAGACATCAAAGGACCAGGCATGAGCGCATAAGCCACCCTCACGCTTAAAATCCTCCCGTAAAATTTTTATCCTCTTCGAATTAGTTTGGATATACAATCAGCGCAAAATTAAAACTTCAATCAGCTGATTTCCTATAATTACCTCCCAGCGAGCGCCCTATTCGCTCTTTCAAATATATGATTGATTGCGGCAATTATAACATCAAATACATTAAAATCAAGTATTTTACCTATTATCAGAAGTAATTATCAGGCATATAAGCGATAATATAATAAAAATATAATTCAGTAGTTTATTAATTTTTTTTGTCTTTGTGCTTAAATTTCCAGCGAGGGGCAACGGCGGCGGATCTCTACGATCGGCGCGCCTGGATTCATTACGGATTGACTTTGGAGAGGAGGCGCGGGTTTGAGGCCGTTTTTATCGAAAATAAACGCGCTCTCGCGCGGCAGTGAGCGGCGGGTTCGAAGATATGCCGAGGACATCGGCATATCTTCCCATTTTCGAGACCTAAGACGAGTTATGTCCGAGATGTACGAACGGTATCGGGATCAGTTAACATCTTTCGAATACGTCACCGTCGCGTAACTGGTGCCTGATTCAACTCTGCGCCCCAGGACCTCGGAGGAGTCCGAGCGCTCCAGGACTTCTCCCATGCTCGCGCCCATTTCCCTGAAAAGGTACAGGACAAGGGCGGCGGCGCGGCGGGCGTCGACGTCAAGCGTCCATGTTTTAAGCGGCTTCATCGCTCGCAGGACTTCGAGCGTCCGCTCGTCCTCCGCGGCCATCGCCTCCGGGGTTTTGCAGTGCGACAGGTCCATGCTCAAAATGATCACGTCGCCCGGGCCGATCATCTCCATTATTTTTTTGCGCAGTATGAGAAGCCCCATATCGGGAATGTTCCGGTCGAGCACTATCGGGACGACGCGAGCGTTCGGGAAATACCGCGCGATGAGGGGAATGTGGATGGTTATGCCGTGCTCGCGGCGGAACATGGGCGCGTCGCTCTCGGCAAAACTGAGCGAATCCAAAGCGGCGCAAGCGTCCTTGTCGGACTCAAGCGTCCCAGTATCGAGCTTCCAGTCGGCGTCGCACACGGCGACGAGACGCCTCGCGCGGCGGAAGTGATCCGGCGAGAACAGCCAGACGCGTTTTACCTCTGGGTTCGATATGCGTTCGTAAAACCGCACGATCATCGCGAGCGCGATATTATGGTGCGGCGCGACGCCGCCCAAAAAACGGATATTATCGCGCCTCTCCCTCAAATCCGGCGAGGATGAGTATGCCGCGACGGAGCGCCCGACCTCGGCCTCGAACGGGGAGACGAGTTCCGCGGCGTCCGCGGGCGCGAAACCCAGGACAACGGACGCCGCGAGAATCAGGCAAATAGCGCGCCCGCTATTTCGCGAGATTTTCATACCACGAAGGGTGGTATTTCTTGAGTTCGTCCGCGCGCGAATCGTCATAAACGAGCGACTTCCACTCCTCGTCCGTCATGCGGCCATCGCCGAGCGGGCGAACAAACTCGTAATAAGAGAAAACGTATCCCCGCGTTATACGCGCGCCCCCCGACGCGTCGTTCACAAAGACGTAAATTCTCCGCGGCTTGCCCGAAGCTATCTCCAAAACTCCGCCGTCGAAATAATCGGTCGCCGCGTCCGCGACGAGCGCCATCTTGAGCTGTTCGTGGTCCGGCACGTTTTCGCCGGGAAGGAGAAGCTGCGCTCCGAACGACCGCGACAGGCGTTTGATGTTTTCGTAATCTTCCAGCGTGACCGGTTCTCCCGCCGCCTCTTTTTTGGCTATGTCACGGGCTGTCGTGAGCAGTTCGGCAAATTCTTCGAGCCTCGACGAGTAAGAACGCCCCTCTTTTTCGTCCCGCTCATCGCCTCCTTCAATGCTGAATTTCACGATAAATTCTCTGAGGCGCGCGACAGCGGACAAGAGCGCGTCGAAAGTCTGAGGATCGGGCTCCACATAACCCCTTGGATACGGAGGCTCGAAAGGTCCCGCCATATAGTTGCCGCCGCCGTCGCCCATCTCCGCTCCGGTCTGTTCGACGTAGAGGATCGTATCGTGTTTCAGTTCGGCCCACGATGCCGACTGCGTGGAAAGTTTTTTCCACTGCCACGCCGGGGATCTGTAGAAAAACTGAGATGAGCCGGAATTTTCGAACCCCGATTTCAGCGCCGCTATCCATAACGAATAGACAGTCCCGTCGTCCGCGAGATATTTGTCTATGCCTTCCTTCAATTTTTTCGCGTTCTCCGCGTAGTTTTTGAATCCGCTGTTTTTCCCGGCCATATCGTTCGCGGCCTTCGAGCCCAAAACCGCCATCACGTCCGTCCCCTCCGGCAAGTTGCGGGGATTTTCGTCCGTCCCTACTCTTGGGGACGTGAGCGTGTTCATGACGTAAGCGTCGTATGTGAAGCGCTTGCCCGACACACGGAACACCGGCGGACGGCCGCCGAAATCGGTAACATTTTTGTCGCCTTCCGGACGGCTCTGCGTCACTGGGCCGGGAACGGTATCCTTTACTTTGCCCGCGAAGCCGGTCACTTTCGCGGCGTCGGACAGCTCGGAGGCCGTCGATTTGCCGAGCGTCCCGAAAACGCCCTTCGCCAGTTCCCTGTATATCTTCGAGCCTCCTGTCGCCGGCGCTCCGACGAGGAAATCCACCGGTTCCTCGAACGCGTTCCATTTATCGCCCTGAGATTCGAGTACGAGGGATATGAGCGCGGATGCCGCCGCGTTTTTGGCTATGGGCAAGCCATTTTCGCCGAACAGCGGAAGCTCGGCGCTGCCGAGCCAGCTCATGGCGCGGAAATAACGCTCAAATTCGGGGCTAATCGTATAGTGCCCGCGCGGTTTGAAAAGCGTATAATCCAGCTTCGCGCCGGTTATAGAGGACTCCGTAACGTCCTCGGCGGCGATTATCCGCTTCGCTTCCTCATCCGCCCGCTTGGAAATCACGGCCTTGTCATCCAGCATCAGCAGGACGACGCCGAACATATCCCGGGCTGTTTCGTAAACTTCATACGCCTCCGCGGAAGAAAATTCGGAACGCAGTTTGTCGAGTTCCGCGACGGCGGATTTCATGCTCTCTTCGAGTCTGGGAGCGAGGTACGTCCGCTCGAATTTCTGGAGCATGTGGTCGAAGAGCAGGTGAAACGAGTGAAGAAATATGTCCGTCGTGATGAAATCCGCCTGGTATTCCCCGGAATTGCCGTAACAGTCCGCCATGTCGTCGATTTGGACATAGACACCATTGTTCCCGCGACGAGCGGCGCTGATCTCGAAACCGCGCAGGGTGATCGAGCGGCGCAGGTTTTCAGTCACCGGCAGGTAATCGAGCGGGTCCTCTTTATAGTCCCCGTAATAATCGTCGCCGGAACGCCACGGGAATTCGTCAAACCTCATTCTCGTCGGTATGATACGCTCGTCCGCGCGGGAATTATCCGGCTCGTATCCGGCAAGAGCGGTGAAATTGTCCGCGGGCGACCATGCGTACCGCAAACCGATCCCGCCTTCCATTTCCGCAGTGGAAAACTCAAGCATGAGCCATGTTTTCCCATTTTCCTCACGAGTTCCCGCTGATGTCACGACCTCGCCTTTCGCCAGAGAGTAGCCGTAATCGGACAGGCTGTACTTTTTACCAGCCCCGGCCTTATTCGCCCCGTTCGGCAGGATATAAAGCTCCGGGTCGTCGCGGTTTGCCATGAAGTATTCCGATTCGGTTTTCCTGTACTCCGGGAGCGGATCCACTCCGCTTTTTTCCACGTAGCCCAGTATGCTTCCGTCCTCCGGGGACGACAGGGCGAACCATTCGTCCGCGAATTTTTTCAGCCCCGCGTCCGTTATGGGGAGCAGATTCAGCTTGTTGCCGTACACGACGACGCCCTCGATGCCGCCGTTGTCGTCTTCGATGTATTCCCTTCCGTCATTCTCCTTGATTCTGACATATTCGGTGCCGGGAGAACTCATTATAGGCAGTATCTCCGCCGCTACGGCGTACTCGTTCGCCGCGGGCGCGGATGAAGCCGCCCAAACGTCTTCGCGGAGCGAGGCCCAAAAGAGCGCCGCCGTCAGAACAAAAACACTCACGCGAATGGATGACCGCAAAGCTTGCGGGATTTTCACAAAAATCGCCTCCCAATTATTTTTTCAAGCGCGCCGTATTTCGCTCACATCCGCTCGACACTGATTGAGCTGGCGATATCGCTGAAATCCTCGCTCACTTCCAGCTCACGGCGAAGGACAGGATCGCCCAGGTGTCTTTGCCTCCGAATTTGTAGGGCTTGGCCACAGCCTCGAACGTCGCCGGCCGGTCTTTTGTGTTTTTGACGTTGTAAATCTCGCCCTTGGCGCGGAG
>JAISXR010000226.1 GCA_031270375.1 Synergistaceae bacterium
GCCCAGCCTGCTGTCGAAACTGTCCACCGACACGCCGAGGGCCGACAGTTCGTCGGAGAACTCGACTATCAGGCGGCGCATCATCTCTACGTCGGCCTTGCTCGCCTTGTCGGCGTCGACATACGCGAGGCTGCGGGCGATGATGGACGCTATTTCATAACGGGTCGCCGGCTGCGGGCCCTTGAAGGTGCCGTCGGGATAACCGGAGATGACTCCGCGGGCCGCGAGCTGCGCCACCGCGTCGTACGCCCAATGGGAAGCGGGGACGTCCATAAAAGGATTCGTCGCCGCGAACGCCGGGGCCGCGAAAGCCGCCAGCATAACTACCGCCAATACTGCAAAAAGTTTCTTCATTGTGTTTACAACCCCCTAAGTTGTGTTTGTGTATCCTTACCGTTTGCATAACCGGTGAATTCCGGCTTAGGTATTGGGGGCGAAACCCGAAGTCTCCACGTTTCCTTCATGTTCCGCGTCCGCCGTGAACCGGCCTTCCTGTCACCTTCTCGAAGTCCGCCGTCCCTTTGTGGCTGTCGGGGGTTTTCCCTCCTTTCCGCGCCGTCGGGGATCTTTGGGACCTTTTGAGCGATTTTGCGAGGCGCTTTTTAGCGAAATAAAAGACACCTGTTTGCGCAACCGGTAGCGGCCGTTGATATCTCTTCGCGGAGGGGATGTGTCGCGTGATGTTTGGCGGTTTGGGATTTATGGCGGCAGATGGCATAAATTAATAAACGGGTGAAAATGAGAACCGCCTGCAGATAGTTCTCATTTTCACCCGTTTTCATTCGCCTCGTTTTTTCGCGCGAAAACCGACAGGCACTACTCCATCAGTATGGTTTCGGATTTCTCCAATATCCGAGCCCTCGCAGGCATTCGCCAAATTGAAATTTCTTGACGTCCGGTGGTTAGGGTATCTCCGGCGGTTCACATTTACGGGATGGCTGCGTCGGAGACTTTTGCGCTGCTCGATCAATCGATGATGGAAGTATAACAAAAAAGTTCTTTATTTAAAATCGTTATAATTACGTATAAAATAGATTTTGCGCTTTAAAGTAGCGCGTAAATAGGCGATAACATCTCTATTTTTTATTAGAAAACCTTATTTTCTAACGTAATTATGATGTATAGGTGCCATAAGATTAGAATTCTTAAGGTAGACATTAAATTGACCTAATTTCCTAATAAATTGCGATAGTTTATGCAATATCAAAAATTTCCCCGGCGCTTATTCCGCGGAAGTCATTCTGTCCGAGAGGTCATAAAGGTTTATAATAAAAAAGCGCCGGCTTTGCCAAGTTGCTCGCTTTGCTCGCGATAAACCGCGGGAAGGGAAGAAGTGGATAAAAAACTCTCTGACATAATGATAGTTTTCAACGGAGCCGGCGCCGCCGCAAGGACAGGAGTGTCGCGGGTATAATAAGTTTGACGGGGGAGTTTCTTTGAGCGTTTCGCTTTACAGAAAATACAGGCCGAAGGTGTTCCGCGAGGTGGTGGGACAGAATTCGGCGGTGGAAATACTGCGGGAGTCGTACATGGCCGGCAGGCTGGGGCACGCGTATCTCTTCTCGGGGCCGCGGGGCTGCGGAAAGACCACCGCGGCCCGCCTTCTCGCCAAGACGGTGAACTGCCGGAGCGTGTCGGGCGACGGAGAGCCGTGCTGCGAGTGCGAGTCGTGCAAGGCCGTCGCGGCGGGGAACCACATGGACGTCATGGAGATCGACGGGGCGTCGAACCGCGGCATCGACCAGATACGCGAACTCAAATCGCACGTGGGGCTCGCGCCTTTTACGGGCGGCACTAAAGTATACATACTCGACGAGGTCCACATGCTCACTTCAGAGGCGTTCAACGCCCTCTTAAAAACGCTCGAGGAGCCGCCGCCGTCGGTGATGTTCATCTTCGCCACCACCGAGCCGCACAAGGTGCCGGTGACCATACGCTCGCGCTGTCAGCACATACCCTTCCACAGGATCACCGCCGAGGTGATTGCCGAACAGCTGGCGCGTATCGCGTCGGAGGAGGGCGTGCCCGCCGACAGCGCGGCGCTGTGGGAGATAGCCCGCGGCGCGGACGGCGCGCTGCGCGACGCGATATCGCTCTTCGAACAGGCGATGGCCATGGGGCACGGCGAGCTTTCGGCGTCCTCCGTGACCGCGCTTTTCGGCGGAGGGAGCAGGGCGGAGATGGAGCGCTGGACAGTTCAGGTGAGGGAGCGTCCCGATGAGGCGTCGGGCGCGCTCAAAAAGACGCTCGACCTCGGCGTGTCCCCCGAACGTTTTCTCGACGGCCTGTTTCCCCTCCTGCGCGATATGTGGACGTTCGCCCTGTGGGGAGAAAATTCGTTTACCGGCGCCTCGCTCTCCGATGAGGAGCGTGATTTTCTGCGGCGCGAAGCGCCGAATTGGAACAGGGACGCGCTGAGACGCGCCGCCGCCGCGATGGCGTCCCTCTATCCAAGGGCCAGATTGGGTCTCAAAAACGACGTGTTCTCCGGGTTGCTGCTGTTCGAACTGATGGGCGCGCTGGAGGCTGAAACCGAATCTCAGCCCCCAAGAGAAAAACAGAAGCAGCCGAAAATGTTCCTCGAGTCTTCCCGCGCCGCGGCGGCGGACAAAACGCCCGCGGCCGGAAAAACCGCCCCTCCCGAAAAAATAACCATGCCCGCCGCGCGTGTCTCCGGCCCGATCGACGGGAAGCAGGCGCTGCTCGATCTTGCGCCGGGGGATTTGACGCTCGCGGCCGCAATGATAGACGTTCGGATTTTGCTCGGCGACGGGCGGGTGACGTTCGATTTTTCCGGGGCGCCGAAGGCGGCGGAGACGGTATTGTCGGGCGTGAGGGCGAGAAGCGCCGTGCTGACGGCGTTTGGATTCGAGCCCGCGCCTGAGCGAACCCAAACGGAGACCCCCTCCGCAAGCGCGGGGGCCGAAAACGGGCGGGCCGGCGCGGGGATATCCGGCGCAAGCCGAACCCCGACGGCCGCCGAGACCATATCCGCCCGCCTAGGCGCGGACATACTGATGTCGAAGAGATTGGATTCGGAAGACACGGAAACGGGAGAAATAGAAGATGAACAGCTCTGAAAAACCTTTTGTGCACCTTCACGTGCACAGCGAATACAGCCTCCTCGACGGGGCTAGCAGATGCGAGGACTTGGCGCGGCTCGCGTCCGAGATGGGCATGGGTGCTGTCGCCCTCACCGACCACGGGGTCATGTACGGCATCGTGGAATTTTACAAAGCCTGCAAGTCGAGCGGCGTCAAACCGATCCTCGGCTGCGAGGTGTATGTCGCCCCGAACGGGCACGCCAGGCGCGACGAGAACGAAAAATTTCATCTGGTGTTACTCGCCGAAAACGGAGAGGGCTACCGCAACCTCATAAAGCTCGTCTCCATCGCCTGCACCGAGGGTTTCTACTATAAACCGAGGATAGACCACGACCTTCTAGCCCGTCACAAAAACGGTCTCATAGCCCTGTCGGCGTGCCTGGGAGGGGAGATACCGTCGCTGATTTCGGCCGGCGACGCGGACGGCGCTCTGTCGCGGGCCATCCTTTACAGGGACATAATGGGGCCCGAAAACTTCTTCCTCGAAATTCAGGGCAACTCCCTGCCGGAACAGGCATTGGTCAACAAGACGCTGATAGGCATGTCCCGCGATCACGGTTTCCCGCTGGTCGCGACAAACGACTCGCACTACACGAAGCGGTCCGACGCGGGGTGGCACGACGTGCTGCTCTGCGTGCAGACCAAGAGCACCGTGAACGACGAAAAAAGATACCGTTTCAAGGGCGACGACTACTATTTCCGCTCGCGCGAGGAGATGTGGGACATATTCGGGGCCGAGGTTCCCGAGTCCCTCGCCAACACCGCGCTCATCGCCGAACGCTGCGGCGTGGAGATGCGGTTCGTCGAGAACGGCGGGCAGTATTACCTCCCCGATTTCAGCATACCGGAAGGAGAGACGCTCGAAAGCCACCTGCGCAAAATGGCGCGCGCGGGGCTCGAAAAGCGCATGTCCGGCGCCGTGCCGGACGGGTACGCGCAAAGGCTGGAATACGAGCTGGGCGTGATAGAGCAGATGGGGTTCTCGGGATATTTCTGCATAGTGGCCGACATCATCGGCTACGCCAAGGAACACGGCATACCGATAGGGCCCGGGCGCGGCTCCGCCGCCGGTTCCGTGGTGGCCTGGTCGCTGCGGATAACCGATCTCGACCCGATAAAGCACGGGCTGCTGTTCGAACGTTTCCTCAATCCCGAGAGGATATCCATGCCCGATATCGACACCGACATCTCCGACAAGCAGAGGGACGAGGTGATCGGTTACATAGTGAGGAAATACGGCGCCGACCACGTGTCGCAGATAATCACGTTCGGACGCATGATGAGCAAACAGGCGGTGAAGGACGCGGGCCGCGCGATGGGGATACCTTACGCCAAGGTCGACAGCGTGGCGAAACTCATTCCGGATCATATAAAGTCGGGAATAAAGAGCATCCCCGACGCGATATCGAAGATGCCGGAGCTGAAGGCCCTCAACGATTCCGACCCGGAGGTGAGGAAACTTCTCGACACGGCGAGCAGCATAGAAGGGCTGGCGCGCCACTGTTCGCAGCACGCCGCCGGAATAGTGATAACGCCGCTCCCCACGAACGAGATGGTGCCCGTCGCCAAAATAGAGGACTCCATAGTCACGCAGTATTCGATGGATCCCATAGAGAAGCTCGGGCTGGTCAAGATGGACTTCCTCGGCCTGCGCAACCTCTCGATCATAGAGGACGCGCTCGAAAATATAAAGGCGAGCGGATATCCCCCGCTCGATCTCGAAAACATTCCGATGGACGACGCTCCCGCGTTCGAGATGCTGCGCGCCGCCGACACGCTGGGTGTGTTCCAGTTGGAATCGCAGGGCATGAGGAACCTGATACGCCGTCTCAAACCCGACAGGTTCGAGGACCTGATCGCGCTCGTCGCCCTTTACAGGCCTGGGCCGCTCGACAGCGGCATGGCCGACCAGTATGTGGAGCGCAAGCACGGGCGCGAGCGTGTGGAGTACCCGCATCCCCTGCTCTCGGAGGCGCTTTCGGAGACCTACGGCGTCATGGTGTATCAGGAACAGGTCATGCGGTGCGCGGCATTGCTCGCCGGCTACACCCTGGGCGAGGCCGACCTGCTGCGCCGCGCCATGGGAAAGAAAAAAAAGGAAGCGATGGCCGAACAGCGTGACAAGTTCGTGGCGGGCGCGGTGAAAAACGGCGTCGACGACAAAAAGGCGTCCGAGATATTCGACGCCATAGAAAAATTCGCCGGTTACGCGTTCAACAAGTCGCACAGCGCGGCTTACGCCCTCATAGCGTATCAGACCGCTTATCTCAAGGCCCATTACGGCGCCGAGTTCATGGCCTCGTACCTTTCGGCGCTCGTCGGCTCCAAGATGGACGTGCTCGGGCGCTACATCGGGGACGTGCGCTCCCTGGGCTTCGAGATAAAAGCGCCCGACATCAACAGGTCGGGCCGCGCTTTCACCGTGTCCGGCAAGGACATACTCTTCGGCCTGTCGGCGGTCGCGAAGGCCGGGTCGGCCGCCGTCGACAACATACTCGAAGCGCGGGCGGCGGGTCCGTTCAAGTCGTTTTGGGATTTCGTGACCAGGGTCGACCTGCGCGTCGTCAACAAGGGCGTCATCGAAAATCTCATCAAATCCGGCGCTTTCGGCGCGGTAGAGCCGAACCGCCGCAGGCTTCTCGCGTCCGTTCCGGTCATGATTGAAACAGCGTCGAACAGAAACGGCATGGCCGGGCAGCGTTCGCTTTTCGACGACGACGAGACGGACGATGAGCCGGCCATGCCCGATATTCCCGACTGCGAGCCGCGCGAGCTGCTCGCTTACGAACACGAATCCGTGGGCGTATATATAAGCGGGCACCCGTACGACGAATACAGGAACGACGAGATGAAATACGCCACATGCGGAATACGCGACCTCGTCCACTGGAAATCCGACGCCGATCCGTCGGTGATAGGGCTCCTCACCGGTTATAAGGAGAGGATGTCGAAGGCGAAGGGCGAGCCATTCGGGATATTGACCATCGAGGACGCGGAATGTCAGGTGGAAGCCGTATGTTATTCGCGAGAATGGCCCAGGATCAAACCCATTCTCGCGGAGGGGAAACCGTACCTCGTGAGGGGATCGCTCAGGAACGACGGGGAGGTCTCGATGATAATCAAGACGATAGAGCCGCTGCCGGAAACGCGCGCGCGAACCGCGGACATGCTGAGGATAAAGGTGACGGCCGACGATATGCCCGAGGATTTTTATGGGAATCTGCAATCGGAACTGAAAAAACACCCCGGAAACCTGACGGTGCTTCTGGATTTGCGCACACGCGACGAGGAAGCGCTGCTTCGCATGCGCTCCGTCAAGGTCTCCATGGAACCGGTGCTCGCCGACCGCGTCAATGAGATGTCCGGCGGCCGGGCATGGGTCGTTCAGTGATATGTGAAAGGGACGGCTGAAATGCGTAAGGTGAAGATAGTCTGTACTCTGGGGCCGGCATGCGGCGATATCGGTAAATTGCGCGCGCTCGCCGCCGCCGGCATGAACGTCGCGCGGTTCAACTTCAGCCACGGCGACTACGAAGGACACGGGCGGATGCTCGAATTGACGCGGCAGGTCGAGCGCGAGACGGGCCGGTCGATCGCGGCCATCCTCGACACGAAAGGCCCCGAGATAAGGACAGGGTTGCTCGCCGGGCACAAAGACGCGGAACTCGCCGCCGGTTCCGAATTTAGTCTCGTCACGGACGAATGCGAGGGCAGCGCGGAGCGGGTATCGATAAGTTACGCGGGCCTGCCCGAAGAGGTGACGGAAGGCCAGGACCTGTACATAGACGACGGTGAGATTCACCTCAAGGTGACCCGGAAGGAGCCAGGACGCGTCGTATGCAGGGTGATAGTAGGCGGCGTGCTCGGCGAGCGCAAGGGGGTCAACGTTCCGGGCGCCGACCTCGCGGTGCCCACCCTCACGGAGAAGGACGTCGCCGACATCGAGTGGGGTATGGATCACGGCATGGATTACATAGCGGTCTCTTTCGTGCGCCGGCGCGAGGATATCATGCAGGTGCGGCGCGTCATCGAACATCACGGCGGAAGGGCAAGATCCGTCAACGTGATGGCAAAGATAGAGACCGTCCAGAGCGTTCAGAACATCGAGGACATAATCCAGGTCGTCGACGCGGTGATGGTGGCGCGCGGCGACCTGGGGGTCGAGATGCCGGCCGAAATGGTGCCGATGGTGCAGAAGCGGATCATAGAAATGTGCCGGGCTCTCGGCAAACCGGTCGTAGTGGCCACGCAGATGCTCGACTCGATGATACGCAATCCACGTCCGACGAGGGCCGAGGCGGCAGACGTGGCAAACGCGGTTCTCGACGGGGCGGACGCAGTGATGCTGTCCGGCGAGACCGCCGGAGGCAGGTATCCGGTCGAGTCGGTGGAGATGATGGCGAGGATAATAGAGACCACCGAGCACGAAGGGAAGAGGCGCTTCGCGATGCCGATGGAGAACGCGTGCGCGAAAAACGCGGCGGATTCCGTGAGCCATTCCGCCATGATGGTGGCCTCGGAACTCGGCGCGGCGGCGGTTCTTTCGCTCACGCGGAGCGGAAGCACCGCCGCCCTGGTCAGCAAATACAGGCCGAGCGCCCCCATTTTGGCCTCCACCCCGCTCGTCTCCACATGGCGCGCCATGTCCCTCATGTGGGGCGTACTGCCGTTTCTCGCCGAGGAACACGGCAGTTCCGAGGACGCCGTGGACGCCGCGATGGACACCATCCTGGAGCACGGATGCGTGCGCGAGGGGGACGCCGTCGTGATAACGACAGGTTTCCCGGTGTTCATCTCTGGCACCACCAATATGCTGCTCGTCCGGACGGTCGGCAAGATACTCTTCCGGGCGCCTTCCCTCATCAAGATGGAAGCGTCGGGAATAGTGTGCAGGGCAGGGACGGCGTCCGAAGCCGACGCCCGCATGACGCAGGGGAACGTGCTGGTCGTGAGAAGAGCGGACGCGGGGTACACGAACGCCATGAAAAAAGCCGCCGCTATCATCACCGAGGAACATGGCGTCACGAGTTGCGCCTCCTTGACCGCCCTCCAGCTGGGCATACCCTGCGTCTCGCACGAGGGGGCCTTCGAATTGCTGCGGGAAGGGGCGCTCGTGACCGTGGACGGCGTACACGGCGTCGTCTACGAGGGCCGCGTGAAGACGAAATGACGCGAAATAATTATGAAGAGGGTGCGGGGAGCTTGCTCCCTGCCGGGGTTTGGGGCAGAGCCCCAAGGTTCCGCGCGCGATGCCGCTGCTAGGCGCGCACGTATCGTCCGCCGGCGGGCTGTGGCGCGCGGTGGAGCGCGCGGTCGGGCTGGGCTGCGAGACGTTTCAGATATTCACCCACAACCCGCTCAGATGGCACGGCCCGCCCCCTGTCGCGTCCGCGGTGGACGAGTTCAGACGGGCTTTGATCGAGAGCGGAATAAAGCGCGTGCTGGCCCACGCCTCTTATCTGATAAACTTGGCGGGCGAGGGCACGATACTGAATAAGAGTGTCGACGCCGTCGTGTATGACATAGAACTTTGCTTCCAGCT
This sequence comes from Synergistaceae bacterium, assembly GCA_031270375.1. Lineage (GTDB taxonomy): Bacteria > Synergistota > Synergistia > Synergistales > Synergistaceae > JAIRKI01. The sequence continues at coordinate 8,647 of JAISXR010000226.1, forward strand.
CGGGATCGACAGCCTGGTGGTGCACCCCGGTTCCGCGAAGGACGGCCCGCGCGCGGAGGCGACGGCGCGCCTCGCCGCCTCGCTCGACCGGGTGCTTGCCCGCACGCGCGACAAAAACGTGTCGATACTGTTGGAGACGATGTCGGGCCAGGGCGGCGCGCTGGGGGTTGCGCACGAAGAGCTGGAGGGCGTGCTCGATGCGCTCGCCTGGGACAGACGGCTGGGTATCTGCGCGGATATCTGTCACGTGTTCGGCGCGGGCGTGGATGTCCGCACGGAGGGGGGATGCGCCAGATTCCTGTCCGCTCTGGACAAACATTTCGGGCTCGATAGGATAGGCTGTTGGCATCTCAGCGACAATAAAGGGGCTTTGGGGAGCGGCACCGACCGCCACCAACACATCGGAGAGGGGGAGATAGGCTTGACGCCGTTCGGAATGCTGGTCTCCGACGACAGATTCGCCGATACTCCCATGATTCTCGAGACGCCGAAGGACGGTATCGGCGACGAGGGCAATCTGGCGGTTCTGCGAAAACTTCGCGGATCGGAAAAAAAGTAAATAAGGAATATTTTCCCAGTCTCATTTATAATGCGGTGAGGGGTATTACGCCGCGGCCCTTGTGGAGGTATAAAATTTGCCGGCTCTTTCCAACATTCGCTTGAAGGACGTAGTGGATATACTGGTGGTGGCTTTTCTTTCGTACCGCGTCCTGCTCTTTTTCGTGGATACGCGGGCAATGCAGCTTGTGCGCGGGCTTTTCGTCATCGTGGTCTTCGGGCTCATCGCGCGCGCTCTGGAGCTTCGCGCGATCATGTGGCTGCTGAGTCATCTGCTGAGCGCGGTCATAATAGCCGTTCCCATTGTGTTTCAGCCCGAACTCAGGAGGCTGCTCGAAGCCATAGGGCGCGGGGGCATTCTGGGCAGGAGGGGCCGTGCTGATGATATTTCCGAGAGCTACGCGGAAGCACTGATAAACGCGCTTGCTTATCTGCAACAGCACAGGATCGGCGCTCTCATCATATTCCAGCGCGACACCGGGCTCGGTGAGATATGGCGCTCGGCGGTGCAGCTGCGGGCCGCGATAACGTACGAATTGATACTCTCGATATTCTGGCCCAACAATCCCCTGCACGACGGCGCCGTCATCGTGGACAGGCAGTCCGTGATAGCGGCAGCCTGCTATCTGCCGCTCACCGACAACAACGACATCTCCAGATGGTACGGCACGAGGCACAGGGCAGCGGTCGGCGTGACGGAGGTCTCGGACGCGCAGGCGCTCGTGGTCTCCGAGGAGCGCGGCAACGTCTCCCTCGCGGTGAGAGGCAGACTGTCGCCCTTGAACGACGATCAGGTATCCCGTTTTGTGCGCAGGTATTTCAAGCCTTACGACGAAAACATCGGGCCGCTTCAGCGCTTGAAGCATGAAATGGAGTACCGGTGGCCGGGCGGTGGCGGCGTATGACCGGGGGGAGCGCGGAATGATGGACAGGGCCGTGAGGACCAGATGGTTCATGAGAGCCGCCTCAGTGGTGTTCGCGTTCATGCTGTGGTATTTCGTCACGTGGGATTCCACGGGACTCGAGAAGAGGACGTATCTCGTGCCGCTCGACTACGGAGATGTGCCGGAAGGTTACTCCATATCCCAGACAGTGCCGAATGTGGAAGTGGAACTGGAGGGAAGGTCGGAGGCGTTTGTCTTCCTCAATATCGGCGGCATCGGGGCTTCGGTGGAGATGTCCAGTTGGAAGCCGGGGAAATACAGTCTTCCGATACAGTTGACGCCGCCCGGGGGCTTCAGGGTGGTTGGTTACAGCCCGAATGTCGTGGAATTCGAGGTATTCAGGACGATAGAGCGAACATTCCGCCCCTCGCTCGTATTCAGCGACGATGCGCCGGACAGCCTCACGCTCGCCAGCGTGGACGTAGTTCCGCCGGAAGTCACCGTCAAAGGCTCAGAGGAGGCCGTGATGGCGCTGCGGAGGGCCGAGACGAGGGGCACGGTGCGTGAAATGACGGGCGGAACGCGCGAAATGGCCGTCATTCTGACGGATGAAAACGGCGACGTGAGCGGCCTCGATATAGAGCCGCCCGTCGTGAGCGTGACCGCTCATTTTTCGCGCGCGCTTCAGGAAGCGCGCGTTCCGGTTAAAATAGAGGTAACGGGCAAGCCTCCCGAGGGCCAGGAGGTGGGCAGCGTCGTGGTGTCGCCCGATCACGTGACGCTCAGAGGCACCAGGGAAGCCCTGTTCGGCGTGACGGAGATCGCGCTGAATCCCATAGACGTGTCGGGACACACAGAGGACATGAACATCGACATACCGCTCGAAGCGCCGTCGGACGCCGTCATGATATTGGGTTCGCCGCACGTCAGCGTACGGGTCGAGTTACGCGAGGCTGTGGAGACCAGGACGTACATGGGCGTGCCGGTGATCCTCGAAGGGCTCGCGGATCCGGGCATGTGGTCGGTATCCCCCCATTCGGCCAGCGTCACGGTGGAGCGCGCCATATCCGCGGCCGCCCCCTTCACGCCCGAAGAACCGCCGTTCGAGCTGTATATCGACGCCACGAACGTGGTGACGTCCCAGATAACTCTGCCCATAATGACCAGAAACGCCGCCGCCGGCGTCAGCGTAATCAGGATAGAACCGTCTCAGGCCACGATAACGGCTTTGAAGAAGTGACGCGAGGAGTGTATTTGCATGGCTTGCCCCGATAAAATACGCTGTATGTTCGGGACCGACGGAGTCAGAGACGTGGCCAACAGAGGCCTGATGACCCCCGAGGCCGCGCTGTCGTTCGGGAGGGCGTTCGTCCTCTTTCTCACGGAGCGTGGCGTTCCCCGCCCCAAAATACTGGTTTGCAGGGATACGAGGCGTTCCGGGGCGATGCTGGAATCGGCCCTTTGCGCGGGTATGATGTCGGCCGGGGCCGAGATGTATCTTTTGGGGGTATTCCCGACACCCGGCATAAGCCGCGTTCTAAGGAACGGTGGTTTCGACGCGGGAGCGGTGATAAGCGCGTCCCATAACCCAGCCGAGTACAACGGCGTCAAATTTTTCAACTGCCGGGGCCAAAAGCTGAAAGACGGCGAAGAGGCGGAGATCGAGAGCTATCTCGGCGACGACCTCCTTCAGGACTGGCGGCCGACGGGGGCCTCCGTCGGAGATTCGTACGACGCCTCCTCTTACCGCGGAATATATCTGGACTGGCTCAAAGAGCTGCTGTCGAGCGTGGGGTCGCGCGACTGGCCGTTGGTCGTGGACGCGGCGAACGGGGCAGCATACGCCGCCGCGCGCGAGGTTTTCGGCGGCTGGGGAGCGCCCGTCGCCTATTGCGGCGTCAACCCTGACGGGCTCAATATCAACGACGGGGTCGGCGTAATTCATATGGACAACTTGGCGGAAGAGGTTTCCAAAAACCGCGCCCGCCTCGGCATCGCCTTCGACGGCGACGCCGACAGGGTGCTCATGTGCGATTCGAAAGGCAGGCCCATTGACGGCGACATGATGCTCTGGGTTATCGCGCGCGATATGCACCGCGCGGGCAAACTCGCGGACGGCATGGTCGCCACCGTGATGAGCAACATGATCCTCGAGGAATTTCTCGCGCGCGAGGGGATAAAGATGTACCGAGGTCCGGTCGGCGACAGATACGTGTTCGAGAGGATGCTCGAGACCGGGGCGCTTCTCGGTGGGGAACAGTCGGGGCATATCATAATGATGGAACACGCGGGCACCGGAGACGGCATATCGGCGGGACTCATGTTCCTGAAGGCGTGCGCCTCCCTGGGTGAGGATATCGATACCCTGGTTGACAGGTTTCCGAGGTATCCCCAGATTCTGGAAAACGTGAAGATAGACGACAAGGAGCGCGTCCTGTCGTCACCCGCGCTGACCGACGCCGCGCGAATAGCCGAGGAAAAACTTGCCGGCCGGGGCCGCGTTCTCATCCGTCCGTCGGGAACCGAACCTCTTGTCCGAATATTGGTGGAGTCCCGCGACGTAAATTTGACGCGGGAGGTATGCGGCGATTTGAAACGCGTTCTCGCCGCGCTGGCCGGCTGAACGAAAACGAAAAATGGACGCTTTACCTCTGAGGGCGTCCATACTATAATGCTATTATGCATTGGTATAAGGGGTGATCTGTATGGCGCGTACAGCGGACGAAAAAATTCTCACCGAGGTCGGCACCAACGAGTGGCAGGTGGTCGTGTTCCTGCTGGGGAATCAATATTTCGCCATAAATGTCGATAAGACAAGGGAAATCCTTCGCTGGCCGGGCGTTCGCGGCGTACCTCAGACACACCCGGCGATGAAAGGCATCACGACAATCCGCGGGGAGGTCATACCTCTCATTGATCTCAGGACATATCTCGACATCACGCCTGAGGTGGAACTGGACGACGCCAAGCTGATAGTGGCGGAGTTCAACAAGATGAAGCTCGGTTTCGTGGTGGACGGAGTCGACAGAATATACCGCATAAACTCCGACGAACTCGACGCGTCGCTCACCGGCACGTTTTTGGGAGAAAATTCCCTCTACGTCATAAAGCGCGAGGGGCGCAACATACTGCTCCTCGATTACGAACGTATAGTACAGGTCGTGAATCCGGGCCTTGCCGATCAGTTCAAGGTAGAGGACAGGGTTTCCGCCGATATATCGGGCGCGCTCGGCGATCTCGATGAATATAAGATACTCGTGGCCGAGGATTCGCCTCTCATCCGAAAGCTGATACAGGAAGTTCTCGTATCCGGAGGATTTCACAACCTGGAGGTCGTGGGGCACGGAAAGGCGGCTTGGGACAGGCTGAGCGAGGACGGGGACGATTTCGACATACTGCTCACCGATATTGAGATGCCGAAAATGGACGGACTGACCTTGACACGCCGGGTGAAGGAAGACAGCAAACTCTCGCGCATTCCGGTGATAGTTTTTTCGAGCGTCATGGCCGAAGACATAAAGCGCAAAGCCCAGAGCATCGGAGCCGACGCGCAGATAACCAAGCCCGAGATGACCAATCTGCTCGAAAAGGTCGTGGAACTTTTGAGCAAAACGCCAAAGGCCGCGCGCGCTCTTGCTTCTTAAAGACGCATGCGCGTGCCGCGCCGGCGCCTGGAGCGGCGATGCGCGCCTTCCGCATTGGGAACAGGACATGGATCTGTGCATAGAGACGTGGGTGCCGTACGGGTGTGATTTCAAGCCGATAACCGCGTACTCGCTCTTCAGCGAAGCATTGGGCGATATCGCGAAGATGGCCATGATGCAGGAGAGCGAATTGCTTTATATGTGGAGCGACGACGCTTATCCTGTCGGCGCGCTGGCTCCGGAGAGCCTGATGCGCCTGGAAGGGACGTCGGAATATCACAACGGTTTCACGATGGTGTTCTCGTACTCGGAAGCGATGGAGAGCGTCCTTCAGGGGTTGAAGGGCGCTGGAGAGCTGTTCGGGGCGGGAATCGCGTACTGCGGGATATGGAAAAGCTCTCTGCTGCTCGACGAGTGCAAGGTACTGGCTGTGGCGAGTTCTAATCCGATGTTCGACCAGGAGAAGTTTCTCTTTTCGTTGAGGGACGCGCTCTCCTCCCGGGGAAAATCGGGAAGGGGGATTCCCTATTTCGCCGAGAAATTCGGCCTTAGACGTTTTTCAATTCCATACGAGACCGACGACGTGACGGAACTTCAGATATCCAATCTCCTCGCTAAACTTGAGTTCGACGAGACGATACGCGTGATCGGCGGCGCGGGAGACCTGCCGGGCAGCCCGCTGGAGGAGTGGTGATACCGTGTCTTACGACAACGAAAAGGACGTTTTCTCGCGCGGCTGCCTGCAAGTTTATACCGGCAACGGCAAAGGAAAGACCACGGCGGCGATAGGGCTCACAGTGAGGGCTCTCGGGGCCGGCATGAAGGTTTTTTTCGGCCAGTTCGTGAAAAGCGGGGAGTACAGCGAGATAACGATCCTGGCGAGTTTGAAAAACCTTGTTTTGCGGCAGTACGGCACGGAAGGCTTCATAATGGGCCATCCGGGAGCTTCCGACATCGAGGCGGCGTCCCGCGGCGTGCGTGACGCCATGGACGCGCTTGCGGGCGGCAATTTCGGCCTCGTGGTGCTCGACGAAGTGAACGTCGCCTATTCGCTCGGTATGATAAGCCTGCCGGAAATTCTCGCGATCGTTTCCGCGCGGGGCAACCGCACGGAACTCGTGATGACCGGAAGGGGCGCCCCCCCCGAACTGCTGGAAGCAGCGGATCTGGTCACGGAGATGCGCGAGGTGAAGCACTACTTCAGGACAGGATTGAAAGCCCGCAAGGGCATCGAAAGCTGACGGCCATGTGAGACAGCCGGCCGTTCCCCAGTGCGGCGCGGTTTGGATAAATCTTCAGATCATAAATTGGATATTTACGTCATTGATATGCGCATCCGCGATACTATAATAACGTCAGTCTGCGGATAAAAATTACGGAGGTGCTGACAATGGCAAGGCGAATCAAGGTGTTTGCGGTTTTTGCGATGGTTCTGGCGTTTATGGCGGCGGCGGTGTCCGCTATGGCGGCTTCGGGAGGTATTATCGCGGGTGACGGCACGAGCCCGATTGTGGCGCTGGTGAGGGAATGTTCCCCGGCGGTCGTAAACATCGACACCGAAAAGATGGTGAAGCGCAGCTTCGGCCCCTTTGGCGACGATCCGTTCTTCAGGGAGTTTTTCGGGAGAGAATTCGAGAACTTCAACCGCACGATACCTATGAAGGGCAAAGGTTCCGGTTTCATCGTCGATGGAAAAGAAGGTTATATACTCACCAACAACCACGTGGTGGGCGACGCCGACAAGATAACGGTCACGCTTCTCGACGGACGCACGTTCGAGGCGTCTTTGGTGGGCAAGGATCCCACGTTCGACCTGGCCGTCGTGCAGGTCAAGGCCGACAATCTGCCCAGCCTCGAGTTGGGCGACTCCGACGCGGCTGAAGTCGGCGAATGGGTGGTGGCGATAGGAAACCCGCACGGTTTCGAGAATTCCGTCACGGCCGGCATCATCTCGGCGAAAAACCGCACGCTCCAGGCGGCGGACGTCAACTTCCGGGGCTTCCTGCAGACCGACGCCGCGATCAACCCCGGCAACAGCGGCGGCCCGCTGATCGACATGAAAGGCCGCGTGGTAGGCATCAACACCGCGATAGTTCCCTTCGCGCAGGGGTTGGGTTTCGCCGTCCCCGTCAACATGGCGAAGCAGATAATGAACGACCTCATCGAGAACGGCGAGGTCAAGAGGGGCATGCTCGGCATAATGCTCCAGGACCTCGACCCCGCGTTTGCCGAGACTTACAAGGTGCCCGTCGAACGCGGCGCTGTCGTGGCGCAGGTGATGCCCGACTCTCCGGCGGAAAAAGCGGGCCTGAAACGCGGCGACGTCATTTCCGCCATTGACGGAAATAATATGACCAAAGCCTCCGACGTCGTCTTTTACGTTCGCGGCAAGCTGGCCGGCGACTCGGTGTCGCTCGAGATATACCGCGACTCCAAAAAACAGACCGTCAAGGTCGAGCTGGGAGAAATGGAAGACGACAGCGGCCAGGGGAGAAGATCGCGCGGACGCGACCAGGGCGACGACGACAGAGGCGCTGGCGAATCCACTCGCATAGGCGCGAGGGTCGGCAGGATAACGCCCGATTTGAGGGAAGAATACGGCCTCGACTCGGACAAAGGCCTGGTGGTGATTGATGTGGAAAGAGGTTCAGTGGCGGACGCGATGGGACTTCGGAGGGGCGACCAGATACTCGAGGCGAACCGCCGCGAAATAACGGGCATTTCCGACTGGGAACGCGCTATGAGCGGCAGCAACAAGACGGTAGTCCTGCTGGTGAACCGCGAGGGACGGCAGCGTTACTTCATGTACAAAAATTGACGGCAATGGATAAAAAGCCGTAAAAAACGTAAAAAAGCCCCCGGCAAACGCCGGGGGCTTTTTTACTAACCGTTCGTGTGGTGGTAGAATATGCGGCGCATACATAAATGAGATTTTTTATCTCGGATACGCGAAAGGGGATTGATCGTTTTGAGCTTGGACACCGCACATAAGTCAACGCTCGCCGCGCTGAGAAATTTTTCATCCGGTGAGGTGAGCGAGGAACAGGCCGCGAGTCTCGCGGAAATAGCCAGAAGAAGCCGGCTCAACGCCGTTTTGATGACCGCTCTCGCCGCGAGCGGACATCCGGGCGGTTCTCTCTCCAGCATGGATATGTACACCATCATACTCGCGACGGCGAACCTCGTTCCGGCAAACTGCGGCGAACTCGCTCACGACCGTGTCGTCGTGAGCCACGGGCATACGTCTCCGGGCGTTTACGGCGCTCTCGCCGAATGGGATTTCTTCGACCGCGATGAGGCGGTGGCGAACTTCCGGCGCGCGGGAAGCGCTTTTCAGGGTCACGTGGAACGCGCCGTCCCGGGCGTCGACTGGGGTACCGGCAATCTCGGCCAGGGGCTTTCGGCGGCGGTTGGATTTGCCCTCGCGGACAAAGCGTGCGGCAGAAATTCGAGGGTGTTCGTGGTCATGGGAGACGGCGAACAGCCGAAAGGGCAGAACGCCGAGGCTCGCCGCATAGCGTCGAAGGAAGGGCTGGCCTCCATCACGGTACTCATTGATTATAATCATATCCAGATATCGGGCTCCATAGAGAGCGTGATGCCGGCGGATATCCGAGCGCTGTGGAGCGCCGACGGCTGGGAAGTGGCCGAATGCGACGGACATGACTACAAAGCCCTGTACGCGGCGCTCAAAAAATCGGTCGCGGCGCCGAAACCCGTCGTGATTCTGTGTCACACCGTCATGGGCAAGGGCGTCTCCTTCATGGAGGGTACGCACGAGTATCACGGCAAACCCACGTCCGGCGACCTCACGGCGAAGGCCGTCGCGGAACTGGGCGGAGACATGTCGGAGATCGAGAAGCTGAAAGCGCTGCGAAAGGGGCCGGCTCCGAAGGGACGCGAGGCGAAACGCGTCCCCCCGTCGCTCGACCTCGGCGCTCCCATCGTCTACACGGCCTCCGACAAAAAGGACAACAGGGGGGCTTTCGGCGCGGCGCTGGCCGACGTGGCCGAACGGAATTTCGGCGACAGGAGCAAAACGCCCATAATGGTCTTCGACTGCGACCTGGCGAGTTCCGTGAAGACGGATATTTTCTCCAAAAAAGTTCCGTCGCGGTTCATCCAGTGCGGCATTCAGGAACACTGCGCGGCGACCGTGGCGGGAGCGGCCTCGGCCGCCGGCGTGGTCGCCGTGTGGGCGGATTTCGGAGTGTTCGGCATAGACGAGGCGTATAACCAGCAGAGGCTCAACGACATAAACCACGCGCAGGCCAAAACCGTGCTCACGCACGTGGGGCTGGACGTGGGCGAGGACGGCGTGACGCACCAGTGTGTCGATTACGTCGGTTTGCCAAACAACATGTTCGGATACAAGGTCGTCGTCCCGGCAGACCCGAACCAGACCGACAGGGCGACGCGGTGGATGCTCGCTGAACCATCGAACGTATGTCTCGCGATGGGACGCAGCGTGCTGCCGGTCATCCTGAAGGAGGACGGCTCACCTTTCTTCGGTGAAAAATACGCGTTCGCGTACGGAGCGATAGATGTCGTCCGCGAGGGAACTGACGTGACGATACTGACTATGGGGCACGTCGCCGGGCTCGCGGTGAAAGCGGCGGAATCCCTTGCCGCGAAGGGCGTCAAGGCGCAGGTTCTGCACTGCGCGTCGCCTCTCGGGATGGACGCGGCGGAACTCATACGGCTCGTCGGCAAAAAGCCCCTCGTCACTTGCGAGGACCACAACGTCAACACGGGCCTGGGGGCGATAGCGGCTTTGGCGTTCGCGCGCGCCGGCGCGGCCGTGAAGATGAAAACGCTGGGCGTGACGCGCTACGGGGAATCGGGCGCGTCGAAGGAGATAATAGAGCGGATGGGATTTTCGGCGGAGGGGATAGCCTCGGCGGCGGAGTCACTCCTGTAAATGCTCGCCGAGGGCGATCTGGTTTTCCTCTGGTCTCCGGCGAAGGGGGACAGCTTTCTCGTGCGGTTGTCTCCCGGTTCGGTCCAGGGCAGTCATCTCGGAGAGATGAAGCACGGCGACATCATGGGGATGGAGTACGGCGACGTGATCAGGACTAACAGGGGGTCGCCGTTTTTTATACTGCGCCCCTCGGTCGGCGAGTACACGAGAAGGATAAAACGCCAGACACAGGTGATATTTCCCAAGGACAGCGGTTTTATAATTCAGCATCTCAACTTCGGCCCCGGAGCCACGGTAGTCGAGTGCGGCACCGGTTCCGGCGGGCTCACCGCTGTGTTCGCCCATTTCGTCGGCGACGGCGGGCGCGTCGTCTCTTACGACCGCCGCGAGGAATTTTCGCGCCTCGCGAGGAGCAACGCCGAGCGCTGGGGTGTGGCCCACAGGATAGAGTTCAAGGTTAGGGACGCGGCGGAAGGTTTCGACGAGCGGGGCGCCGACGCCGTTTTTCTGGATGTCCGCAACCCGTGGGATTACATGGGCGCCGCGCACGAGGCTTTGGCGTGGGGGCATCATCTGGGGATACTGGTTCCCACTTTCAACCAGATAGAGCTGACGCTCGTGGCGCTCCGCGAATACGGCTTCGCCGACGTGCAGGTGCTGGAACTCCTGATGAGGTATCTCAAGACCGATCCCGAAAGGATAAGGCCGGATGACATGATGACGGCCCACACCGGATTTTTGATCTTCGGCGCGAAAGCCCGCGGGCAAAACCTTGGGGCGCTGCCCCAAACCCCGCAAGGGAGCTTGCTCCCTTGACCCTCTTCATAAAGGGGGTCAAGGGGGTTTACCCCCTTGCGGGTTCGGGCGGCGCCCGAGGTTTTGATCCCGCGGTTTGCGGATGAGACGCCGCGCCGCGCTTCACGTCTGCTGCGCGCCGGACGCCACGGTTCCCTGGCCCGCCCTGCGCGAGGAGGGTTACGACGTGGCCGGTTTTTTCTACGGGAGCAATATTCATCCGATGCGCGAATGGCTCGCGCGCGCGGAGGCGGCGCGGAAACTGGCCGGCGCGCTGAGTGTGGAGTGCGAGGCGGGGCCTTACGAACCCGACGCGTGGTTTGACCTGACGCGGGGATACGAGTCCGCGCCGGAGGGCGGCGGCAGATGCGCCAGATGCTTTCGCGCCCAGCTCATGGCGGCGGCGGAATTTGCCGCGAAACGCGGGGCCGGTTTTCTGTGCACGACGCTCACGATAAGCCCGCACAAAAATCCCGCCGTGATAAACGAAATAGGGGAGTCGTGCGCCGCATCGCTGGGGCTCGTCTGGATAAACCGGGTCTGGAGGAAGGGCGGCGGATACAAGTTGTCAGTCGCAAGGAGCAGGAAGATGAATTTATACAGGCAAAACTACTGCGGGTGCCTTTACAGTACGCGCCGCGCGGAAGAACCGGCAGCGCATGCGTCCTACTGAAAACATGTCCGGCAAACTGTCGGCCGATGCGCTGTCGCGCACGGTGTTCAGGGCTCTCGGGGCCGAACGGCCGGAAGTGCTCATTGGACCGGCCGTGGGCGAGGACGCCGCCGTCATCAGGTGGCCCGGGCAGTACCTGCTTTTCGCGAGCGACCCCATCGTCGGCGCGTCCGAGGGCGCCGGGAAACTGCTGGTGCGCGTCAACGTCAACGATATAGCCTCAAAGGGCGGCGAGCCCGCCTATATGGTCATCACGATCATCGCGCCTCCCTCGATGGGCGAGGCTTATGTCTCCCGCGTGATGCGCGACGCGCACGGCGAGTGCGCGCGGCGCGGGATCGCGATAGTCGGGGGGCACACGGAATTCAACGAATTATACGGTCATCCTGTGCTTTCCGCAGCTCTGATCGGATACGCCGAGAGGGTGTTCAGGGCGTCCGATATCAATCCCGGGGACGTCCTCTTAGCGACAGGGCATATAGGCATCGAAGGCATGGCGATATTGGCGTCGGACCGTCCCGACCTGCTGTCCGGCATCATGTCGCCGGACGAAACGGCGGAGGTGAGAGGCTGGATGGACGACACCTGCGTCCTCGATGTGTCCCGGGTACTCCGGCGTCATTCCGTCTTCATGCACGACCCGACCGAAGGCGGTTTTTGGGGCGGCGTGCGCGAGGTATGCAGGCTGGCCGGTCTGGAGGCCGATATCGACGAAGACGCGGCGCCGGTACATCCGTATACGAAGCGTGTCTCGGAAAGCCTTGGTTTCGATCCCTTGAGCCTTGTGGCGTCGGGCAGTATGCTCGCCGCGGTGAAGCGCGAGTCGGAGGACGAGGCCGCGAAAGCGCTGCGCGACGCGGGCATTCCGTTCAGGAAGGTCGGCCGTATGACGGAACGCTCATGCGATCAGTCTGGCGGCGCGCCGCATGAAGAGCTGTGGGGGCTTCTCGGGAGGCCGCTTCGGATATAGTGGAAGCGCGGGAATTTGGGACGAGAATAAAAAAAATCGCGGACGCGATATCGCGTCCGGGGCCGTCGAAGGCCGACGCGTTTTTGGCGGTGTGCCGGAACGGAATAGGCTGGGAGGACATATATTACCTGACGGGTTTTTCGGGCACGTCGGGCGCTTTGGTGATAACCGGCGGCGACAGCAGGCTTTTCGTGGATTCGAGATATGCCGGGGCGGCCGAGGAAGCGCGGATTTACGCAAACGTATCCGTTTTGACGGGCGCCGGCGTGTCCCCGCTCGGAGCCGCGCTCGAATATATCGAAAACGCGCGCGCGTCGCGGGTCGCCTTCGGCGGAAGCGATCTCTCGCTGACGTTGTACCGCGAAATATCGCGCGTTTTCGGCGACTCCTGTCTGGTCGATTTGTCGCGCGTTCTTGCCGGAATGCGCCGCCGCAAGAGCAAATACGAAATTGGCTGTATAATTGAGGCGATACGTATGGCTTCGGGCGCTTTCGCCGCGGCGGCCGCCAGATGCGGTCCCGGCATGACGGAGCGTCAGTTCGCGGCCCGGCTCGAATTCGAGATCGCCGAACACGGCGGCCTCCCGGCGATGCGCACGATAGTGGCGAGCGGCGCGAGGACGGCGATGCCTCACGCGTTTCCGACCGGGAAAAAATTTGAGCGCGGCGATATGATAGTGGTGGACTTTGGCGTGAGACAGCTCGGCTACGTATGCGATATCACCAGAATGATGTCGGCCGGAGAGGCGGAAGAGAACGTGAGGAAGCTTTACTCCATCCTCCGATGGGCGCAGGAGGAGGCGGCCGCGCTGGTATGTCACGGCCGGGCGGCGAGCGAGATCGACGGCGCCGCGCGCGGCGTGATGGAGGTCGCCGGACTTGGCGAGTACTTCATACATGGGCTGGGGCACGGCATCGGCCTTGCCGTTCATGAAGCGCCGCCCGTGAGCCGTGTGTCGGGGGCCCTATTGGCCGATGGCGACGTGATCACTTTGGAACCGGGTTTTTACAGGCCCGGATGTCTCGGCATGAGAGTGGAGGATGACTATCTGGTGACGAAAACGGGAGCGGAAAAACTCTCGGCGGCTTTTGACCCGGAAATCACTGTGGTCGGATGAGGCGCGCGCGGGTGTGAGACGGTGAAAAGGATTTTTCATTTCATACTGTTCGCGGCGGCGGTCATTTACGGCCTCGCCGGGTTATATCTGGAGATGGACAGGGAACTCGTTCCGGCTCGAAACGGCGAGACGGTCGAGGTCGCCATCGCCGAAGGGCAGAGCGCGCTCGATGCCGCAGAGGCGTTCGAACGGGCCGGAGCGGTCACGAACGCGAGGGAATTGGTCAAGTGGATGAAACATGACGGCATGGACAAAAGACTGCTTCCCGGCGCCTATCTCGTGAAGGCCGGGCGGCCGGCCGAGGTCGCGGCCCAGTTGGCGGCGTCGAAGCCAGTGTCGCCGAGCGCCACCATCATACCCGGCGCCACCTTTGAGGACATTGCCGCTTCTTTGCCGGGCGGCGGCGCGGAGACCCTGAGCGCCGCGCTGACGCGGGACGCCAATTTCCCCGAGGGCGCGAGGGCGCTTTTGCCCGACAACGAGCACGAAAGGATAACGCTTCTCGCTCCCGAGACCTACGCCGTCTCTTCCGGTGATAAATACGCCGACAGCCTGGTATCCCGGGCGTCGAAAAAATGGTGGGAACAGCACAAAGACGCGCTGTCCGATGACGTCACGAGCGCCGATATAGCTTCGTTGGGCATATTGGCGTCGATAGTCCAGAAGGAAGCGCTGATGGACTCCGATCGCCCGCTCATAGCGGGAGTGATGCGCAACAGGCTGAGACGCGATATGCCGCTCCAGGTCGACGCAACGGTGGTGCACGCGTGGAAATTGCGGGGAGTCAAAAAAAACTCGCTCTCGTACAATGACCTCAAGATAGAATCGCCATTCAACACTTACCTGCGCAAGGGTCTGCCGCCGGCGAACATAGGCGTGCCGGGGAAAGAGTCGTGGGACGCCGCGCTGAGTCCGGCCGATACGGACATGCTGTTTTACTTCGCGCGTGATGACGGTTTCCACATATTTACGCGCACGTACCGGGAACACCTGGCCTCGCAGGAAAAAGAGAGCGAAAAAAAACGATGACGTCCGACATGACGCGGTTCCGAGTGAAAGTCCCCAAGTCGTCCGTCTGCTACATGAGCTGGACGATAGACGCCTACGACGGCGTGGCTTTTTTGAAAAACGAGAGCGAAGAGGGCGTGGTGTCGATTTTTTGTTCGCCCGATTACGAGGAGGAAACCGAACGCATTATCAGCGCTTTCGAGGCGGAAGGAATCGCCGTAGAGCGCCTGGGTTTCAACGGAGGGGTTTGAGATGGGTTTGAGCGACATACAAGAGACGATCACGGGGATTAAAGGCGTGGACTACGCGGACCTTTACGCCGCCAAAAAAGTCAGCCACAACGTGAGATATGACGACGGGCGCATGGACACGCTGTCCTCGTCGAGGTCGGAAGGACTGGGCGTCCGCCTGATATTGGGGGATAATTCGGTGTACGCGCATACCGGAGGCACGAAATTTTCGGACGCGTTCGGCGCGATTTCAAAAGCGGCGGACATGGCGGATATCACGGCGCCCAAACGCGCCCGCGAGGGCGAGATGATGGCCGATGCCGAACTGTCGCTTCCCTCGCTCGACGTGTCGTTCATGGGCAAACTCGACCGGCGCCTGCGCTCCGAGTGCAAATATCTGAAACAGGCGTCTTTTAGTTTTTCAACGTCGAAGAAAGCCGTCTTGATAGTGAGCGGCGACGGCGGCATATCCCGCGACGAACACGTTTATACCACTTTCAGGGCCTCGCTCGTGCTGGAGAAGGACGGTTCCGTGGAGACCGGTTTCGAGTCGCGCTCGCTGACCTGCGGCGCGGGGGTCTTTTGGCCGTCGCCGGACGGGAAAGAACCCGCCACGCCCGAACGCGTGGCGAGGGCCGCGCTCGAACGCGGGCTCAAGCTCCTGGACGCCGTGCCCTGTCCCGCCGGCAGGATGACGGTGCTGCTCGACGGAGCGTCCGGGGGCGCGATGATACATGAGGCTTGCGGGCACGGGCTGGAGGCCGATATCGTTTATAAGGATTATTCGGCTTTTCGCGGTAAAATAGGGCGGCAGGTGGCCAGTCCGAATGTCACCATCGTGGACGACGCGACGCTGCCCGGCAGGTGGGGTTCGTACGCCTGCGACGACGAGGGCACACCGGCCGCGCGCAGCGTGCTTGTGGAAAACGGCGTCTTGAAGAGATATATGACCGATATCCTGTCGGCGAAAATGTGGGACCTGCCGAGGACGGGAAACGGGCGCAGACAGTCTTACGGGGATTTGCCGATTCCCCGCATGAGTAACACGTTCGCCGTGCCCGGGGATAGCTGTTTTGACGAGATGCTGTCCGGCATGGGAGACGGTTTCCTCGTGAGGAAAATGGGCGGCGGAGAGGTGAACCCGACGAGCGGCGATTTCGTCTTTCAGGTCACGGAAGGATATATGGTGCGCGACGGCAAAATAGGCCCGATAGTCAAGGGGGCCACGCTCGAGGGCAACGGGCCGGAGGCGCTCTGGAACATAGCGGCAGTGGGGCGCGACCTGAAACTGGATCCCGGAACCTGCGGCAAATCAGGGCAGGGCGTACCCGTGACCGACGGCCAGCCGTCGCTGCTCATAAAAAATCTGACTATAGGAGGCTCCGACGCGTAAATGCCTGCGAGAAGGGACCACGAGACCAAGCTGCCCCAGAGAAGTAACGTCAAAAAAAACGCGCCGCGCAAGTTTTTTTTCGAAAGATGGGCCGAGAAGATCACCGGCCTGTCGGAACATTTCGCGATATTCGCCCTCATCGCCGTTATTTTGTTTCTGGTCGCCGATGTCTACCTGATCGCGAGCCTGCTCTCGGAACTCACAGGCAGCGTCGGGCGCTCGGCGCGCGAGGTCATATTGACGAACGCCGGCGGCGGCGCGATATTCATGCTTTTCTTCGTGCTTTATGTGTGCATGTCTTTGATCTTTGGCAGAAAGGTCCCTCGTCCTTTCAATCAGACGGTGGGAGTGCTGTTGCTTTATTTTTGCGTCACCCTCACTCTCGGGCTGCTTCAGATGCCCCCCACGCTGTTTCGGCCCAGGATTGGATCGGTATTCGAAGCCGGCGCCGCGGGGATATTCGTGGCCGGATGGCTGTACGTGAATTTGGGGCCGCTCGGCACCACGCTCGTGGGCATGACGGCCATTTCTTTCACGCTTTATTTCTTCGGCTTCACATCCCCCTTCGAGTCGGCGTACCATTATCTCGCTGAGCGTCTCAGAAATCTTCTCGAGCGCGAGGAACGCGCCGATGAGGATACCGATACCGACGCGGACACTGACGCGGACGGAGAGACGGCCGAGGAAACCGGCGCGAACGCGGCCGATCGGGATGAGACGCCGGAAAAAAACGAGCCCGATCCGCCCCGCGTCTCGAACGCAGAAGCCTCCGGCGATGACCTTGGCAAATCCGAGACCGATCTTCCCGTTCAGATGGAAGTCATACCCGTCGACGAGATGCCTCCCGACGAAGGGCCCGGCAGAACGAAGCCGGGGCAGTTTCCGCCGCCGTTCGAGGTGTACGGAAGGGCCGATGACGACGACGGCGGTGTCACCGTGGAGATGGCGCGTCCCTGGGGGGAGCGGATAATCTCGTCGCTGAACGAGTTCGGCGTCGAGGCGGAGCTTGCCGATATCCTGATCGGCCCGACGGTCATTCAGTTTCGCGTGCAGCCGTTCCCCGGCGTCAAGGTGCAGCGGATCGTTTCTCTCGCCAACGATTTGGCCATGACGCTCGCCGTGGCGAGCCTGAGGGTGGAAGCCCCTATACCGGGGCATCCTTACGTGGGCATCGAGATCCCCAACCCCAAGCGCAGGGGCATCACATTGCGCTCCATAATCGAGGAGGACGCCTATCAGGAGACCGACAGGACGCTGCCTCTCCCGATGGGCGTCACTATAAACGGCGACCCTCTGATCACCGGCCTGGAGGACCTGCCGCACCTGCTGGTGGCCGGAACGACCGGCTCGGGCAAGAGCGTGTTCGTCAACGCCTGTATCGTGGGGCTCTGTTCGATGCGCAGGCCCAACGAACTGAAGATGGTGCTCGTTGACCCCAAGCGCGTCGAGATGGCGGTCTACGAGAAACTGCCGCACATCCTGACGCCGCCTGTCACCGACCCCAAGAAGGCCGTCCATGCGCTCGCCTGGGCCATTCGCGAGATGGAACGCAGGTATTCGCTCTTCGCCGCGTCGCGCGTCAGAAATTTGCAGTCGTACAACGAGATAGTCATACCGAAGGACAGGCTTCCGAACATAGTCATCGTCGTGGACGAATTGGCCGACCTGATGATGACGGCCGCCAAAGAAGTGGAGGAGTACATCTGCCGCCTGGCACAAATGGCGCGCGCGACGGGCATTCATTTGATGCTGGCGACTCAGCGCCCGTCCGTGAACGTCATAACCGGCCTTATAAAGGCCAATGTGCCGGCGCGCGTTGCTTTCACGCTGCCGACGATGATGGACTCGCGCACGATAATCGACTCGGGCGGCGCCGAGAAATTGCTCGGGAAGGGGGACATGCTCTTCCTGTCGACGCAGAATCCCAAACCGGTGCGCGTCCAGTCGCCGTGGATCGACGAGCGATCCATATCGCGCTGGCTCGATTACCTCGTAAATATGTTCGGTGAGCCGATATACACGGACATAGACGAACAGGGCGAAGCTCCGGCCGGTTTCGACGAGGAGAGCAGCTACGATGACCCGCTATTCGAGGAAGCGGTGAAAGTGGTGATATCGAGCGGCATGGCGTCGGCGAGCGGCTTGCAGCGCAGGCTGCGCGTCGGTTTCACGCGAGCCGGGCGAATTGTCGACATGATGGAGTCCGCCGGGATAATAGGCCCGGCCGACGGCGCGCGCCCGAGGGACATACTGGTCGACGAGGATGGCGCGGACGAGATTCTGCAAAAACTCGGAGTGGCGAAATAACCGTGTATCAGGTTCCCGTATTCTCGTCCCGCGACGTATGCGTTTATTCGCTCGGATGCCCCGGATTCATTCCAGACCGTAAAACCCTGTTCCTGCTCGGGGGCCGCGCGCCTGACGCGGAATGGCTCGCCGAACTCGCGGAGCGCAACCGCGCGGAGGTGTGGGCGGTGGACAGCGGCGCAGCCTCCTGCCGCGCCGCCGGTCTGGCGCCCGCCGAAATATTGGGAGACCAGGACAGTGCCTCTCCCGATGACTGGGAATGGGCCCTGTCGAAAGGGGCACGTGAAAGACGCTACGACGCGGACAAGGACAAGACGGATTTCCAACTGGCGCTTTCGATCTTTGAAAAAAATGGGGGAAGCAACGGGACGAAGCGCGTCTTGCTGGTGTCGGGCTGTTTCGGAGGGGCGTTTGATCACCTGCTCTCAACTTTCGATACCCTCGCCTCCGGGGACGGGGATTATTTCAGATGCATGATAGATGACCGTGAGGGCGCTTTTTTCCTGCGCGAGGGCGAATCCGCGGCCGCGGAGTTTGCCCTCGCTCCCGAGGCAGTCTCCCTGCTGCCGGTCTCGGAGACGTGCCGTGTCGGTCTGTCAGGCGTGAAATGGCCCCTCGTCCGCGAGAAGCTCGAAAGGAAATGCCCTTGGGCGGTGAGCAACGAGACACTGCCCGACGCCATCGGCGTAAGCCCGGTTACGGTGAGCTGCGAGGAGGGGCAAGTTGCCCTTTACTGGAGGCGTCGCGCCAAATAACGCCGGTTTAAATCGAAATTACGCCGCTCTCTTCACTCTGCCGGAACGAAGGCACTTGGTGCAAATCTTGAATTTCCTGGTTTCGCCCCCGCCGACATCAAGTTTCACGCTTCTCAGATTGATGAGCCAGCGGCGGCGCGTATGCCGGTTCGAATGGCTGACGGCGTTGCCCGTGGCCGGGCCCCTCCCGCAACAGTCGCAATGTTTTGACATTAGTCTCTACCTCCCTTGAAGAGCAATCGCCCGTGATGGTCGTTCCTAAAAAGCGCGCAAATTATATCATTCTATCGTGAAAATGGGAATACGCGCTTGACAAGCAATATTTTGGCGTGATTTTTATGGTAATTTGTCCGCCCCTGTGATAATATTATGGTCGCTTTACTGTGAATAAATAAACTCAGGTTTCGCGAGGTGGATAAATGGTGTCGGCTCCGGCATATTTAGTTTTGGAAAATTCTATGGTATTCGAGGGCCGTTCATTCGGCCGCGCCGCCGGCGCCGCCGGCGTGATCGGCGAGGTGGTCTTCACCACGGGAATGACCGGTTATATCGAAACTCTTACCGATCCCAGTTATTACGGT
>JAISXR010000037.1 GCA_031270375.1 Synergistaceae bacterium
TCTGTTTCGTCAATATCAAAGCCGACGCCATTGTCTGTGATAGCGAGACCTACCGTGCTACGGTCAAGAGAAAATTCCACGTCTATCTTTTTTGCTTGTCCGTGACGCACGGCGTTTGAATATGCCTCCTGAAACATTCGTAGCAGCGCTAAACTTTTTTCCTGAGTAAGCTCGATGTTCCGCGCTTCATCGGAAAAGACCAGTTCAATGTGCATCTCATTTTGCTTCGCCGCCCTCTCCGTCAATTCCGTGAGAGCGCTCGGGAAACCCAAATCCAGCCATGATGGAGACATCTCGTCGCAAAGATCGCGGATCTCTTCCGCTGAAAATAGCGCGGCTTTCTCGGCCTCACTCAGGTTTTCGGAGATGGCTTCCGATGTGTTTCCCGCGTTGCCTTCACATCCAGCCGGCGCGTTTTTCAGCAAAGCGGCTATTATCTGGATGCGCCTAATCGCCGCAGTCACGTATTGCAGCGGGCCGTCGTGCAGTTCGCGCGAGAACCGGGCGCGCTCGTCTTCCTGGACGGCGATGATATCCCGCACCCGGTTCTCTTTCAATATCTCGTTCTCCATAGCTGTCTCCGATTGACGGCGCAAGGCGTTTTCCAGCACGCCTACCTCCCATACGCCTGTTGCGCCGGACGGCGTGAATCTCTCCTGTCCCCAACTGAGGGCATTTACGTCCGAAGCCATTTCCCGGAGCGGGGAAACCAGATATCTCCACAATCCCCAGACCAAAACCGTGATGCCGACGACCAGCGCGAGCAGCGCGCCAATCAGCAGCCTGTGTGAATTGGCGGTATACGCGAGCAGTTTTTCGCGAGGTATGATGAAAAATACCCTGTCGCGCGTATTTTCTATCGAACTCCACGCCGCGATGTATTCCACGCCGTTATACTTTACATTCAGGTAATTCTTATCGCTGTTCATCATGTCGTCCAGAAACAGGCCGTTCAATTCTTCCGCTCCGGGCGATGCGGATATGACTTCCCCGCCGTCTGAGACAATCAGCATGACGCCTCCCTGCAATGACGGGCCTGATGTCATAAAATGATGAGATGACTGTCCCATGTGACCGGAATGCCCATTGCCGCCGAATCCTCTTTCAAATTGAATCTCCTCCGACAACGAACGAACCATGTCCCGCACATATGAGACGAGCACCGATTCGAGCATCCGCTCCTGCGCGAGCAGCGTATATCCGCCAACTAGAAGCGCGGACAACGCGAGGAATATTATGGCCGAGATCAGCGTCAACAGGGCGTGTTTTCCCAGAAACTCCCTCACGGCAAACTGTCTCTTTGTCCGACGATCAGCTCATTGAGCAGGAGGATTCCGCTTTTCAGCGCCATCAGAACGGCCTCGGTCTTGTTTTTAGCCCCGAACTTACTGTATACGGCTCCAAGATGGGCCTCCACAGTTCGTTCACTGATGCCAAGTTCGCCCGATATTTCTCTGCCCGACATCCCCTGCGCCGTCATGACCAAAACCTCTTTTTCCCGCTGCGAGAGCGCGCTCGCGGCTGATGAAGGCTCAGGCAGGTCTGAAATAGCGGGATCGATATAAAAATCTCCCCTGCTCACAGTAATTATGGCTTTTTCAAGTTCTTCCAGCGAGGCCGTTTTCAGTATGAAACCCGACGCGCCAGCTTGAATGGACGCCAGGACGTATTGCCGGGCTTTGTACGACGTGAGCATCAGCACGGCTGTTTTCAAGCGCGCTTGCCGTATCCTTCGCGTGACGGCGATTCCGTTTTCACGCGGCATTTCGATGTCCATCAGCGCCGCGTCCGGTTTGTGCTCCTCTATCAGCCGCCACGCCTCTGTTCCGTCGCAGGCTTCTCCCAGAAGATCGAATCCGTCTGCTCTCGCCAGCCAGAACGCGAGCCCGGCGCGCGTCATCGGGTGGTCGTCGGCGAGAATCAATGTTATTGCCACGCAAACACCTCCGCAAGACAGTCCTCAATGCGCGTATATATTACCTCAAAATTTTAATCGGCCTATTCGTACTTTCCCGAATGTCGGATCATTCGCTGAGTAGTATTTTGACGTGACAATAACCTTAATATTCAAGGGAGTGGAGTCAGATGAAGAAAATCGTACTGGTGTTGATTCTGGTGTTGGCTTTGAGTTCGACAGCGTGGGCTTATCACGGCGTGGGCGGCGGTCACGGACACCACGGGGGCGGCGGGCATGGCGAGTGGTGCGGCTGGAAATAAGATAATGAGAATCTTCATCGCGCTGTTCTCGGCAGTTTTGCTTGCGATTCTGGCTGGGACAGTTGCCAGCGCGCATGGTGGTCATGGTCAGGACGGGCATCATCAAAAACCAGGGTATGACCGCCCAGGTCACCACACTCTAGGGCCGGGGTTTCAGCATTACAGTTCTCAACATTATGGGAATAAGATATCCCAGCATCACGGCAGCTCTGTAAACGCCGCTCTGCCGTCCGGGGCGTCTTTCGTCGGCGGGTTTTGCATAAAGGATAATGTTGCGTCACCAGGAGGCATATTGAGTGTCGAACTCGGCAAACTCGATAATGTCGCCCCGTTCGATGAGATATGGCTGAAGTCAAACGATGGCAATTATTATCCCGCTGACTGGACTCCGGATGATGCGACTATAGATATCGCGGAAGCGGGATGGGCAGATAACGATGCACAGTCCAACGCTGTCGAGGCGGAGATTCTGTTTTCAAAATCCGCGTCTGGCGATTCGTCGCATGGAAGCAGTGGCGGCGGCGGTTGCGACTCGACCGGCGGATCATTGGCGTGGTTAGGCGCGATACCGGGACTTTCGCTTGTCTTATCGAAAAAGCGATAATAGTGGCTGAAAAATAAAAATTTTTACAATTTCGGGTCGCTGAACCCTGTAAACTATTCCGCTTGGTTACAGGGTTCGGACATCCCACATCCAAACGGTTAAGTACATGTCGGGGATCAAGAAAAGTATCCCGCATGA
The DNA here is from genome assembly GCA_031270375.1 of Synergistaceae bacterium. Taxonomy (GTDB): domain Bacteria; phylum Synergistota; class Synergistia; order Synergistales; family Synergistaceae; genus JAIRKI01. The sequence continues at coordinate 2,960 of JAISXR010000037.1, forward strand.
ACCCTTCTGGCATACCTCATTCCAGATTCTCTATAATTTTTAACGTGACATCCGTTTTAGATCCTCCGGCGAAATGTTCTCTTTAACGCATATAGTTGAACATTTGCGCAATGATTAACTGTATTGTATCATTGATAATGAGTTGTCAACGGGATTCAAAACCATGAGGTGTAATATTATGAATAAGCGGCGTAAAATTTTGATTGTCGACGACGAGGTGAAAGTGCTGGATGTTTTGTCCGCATATCTTTCACAAAACGATTATATTGTGTTGTGCGCTCAAAACGGGAAAGATGCGCTTCGGATTTTCGATGCCGGGGGAATCTCTCTCGTGATACTGGACCTCATGCTGCCGGACATGGCCGGAGAAGTTATATGCGAGCGGATACGAGCGTCCTCCCGCGTACCGATTGTCATGCTTACGGCCAAGGTGAGCGAGAAGAGCTTACTTAACGGACTCGACATCGGCGCGGACGATTACCTCACGAAGCCCTTCAGCCCTCGGATAGTCACAGCAAAAGTCAAGGCGACGCTTCGCAGGGCGGAGTGCGACGAATTGGTCGGCAAACCGATTTCCTATGACGGCGGTTTGAGCATTGATTTTCAGAATAATACGGTTATGATGAAGGGCAGACGCGTGAATCTGACTCCGACCGAATATAAACTTCTCCACACGATGGCGAAAGCACCCGACAGGGTTTTCACCAGGGATCAGCTCATTATGTCGGCATTGGAAGACAAGTTCGACGGTTTCGACAGAAGCATAGATACTTACATAAAAGGTTTGCGGGCGAAAATCGAGCCTGATCGCCGAACCCCGCGCTACATCGTGACCGTTCACGGGATCGGATATAAATTCAGCGCGAAATATGACGACGCGGCGATTGTTAGTTGAGGTGAGATGTTTTGTCATGTATTCGTTAAAGAGCAAATTAATCGTATCCTACGTTTTTTTAGCGGCGCTGATCATATGTTCTCTCAGCGTTATGTTCAACATGACGGCTGACAAACTCTTCGAACAGTGCGTGATTGCCCAGAGAAGCAGACAGATTGATATGATAGTTGAACAGGTCAAGAAGCAATATATTCCCCAGCGCGGGATTTATAACGCCGACGGCCTGGAGATCATAGGCAATGCCGCCTTGCAAAACGGGCTCATCATACGGATAAGAACTGAGAATGGGGAACTCGACTGGGACGCGCGCCGACATCGCGAACAGGAATGCCTGATTCTGCTGCGCCGCGCGGAGATGAACATGCTTGGACGTTATCCTAAGTTCCACGGAGGATATGTTGAGGATACATATGACATCGAGTACGGAGGAAAAATCGCGGCGAATCTGTCTGTAGGTTATTATGGCCCGTATTCCCTGGAAACGCACGAAATAGCGTTTCTTAATTCACTCAACAAAACGCTCGTTTTTATTGGAATGGCGTCGATGTTCCTCGCAATTGCGCTGGGCATGGTGATGTCCAGAAGATTTTCCACGCCAATCGCGCGCGCCATCGAAGCGGCTCAACGTATAGCCTCCGGCGACTATGAGATTCACGACGAGAAAATTCCTACCACCGCGGAGAGCGCGAATCTGCTCCCATCCATCAGGCAGATGGCGTGCGCGCTCTCCAGGAAGGAACAGCAGAAACGACAGATCACCGATGATGTCGCGCACGAACTGAGGACGCCCCTCGGCAATCTGCAAAGCCATATGGAGGCTATGATCGACGGAGTATGGGAACCATCGCCGGAACATCTGCAAAGCTGCCACACAGAAATTATGCGGCTCTCCAACATTGTGGAACAGTTAGCCGAATTGAGCCTTTTGGAAGGCGGAAACGCGACCTATGAGATGGCTGAGTTTGATTTTGGCGAGCTGTGTGGGCAAGTCAGAGACGATTTCCGGGCGGATATCGAGGATAAGGAAATATCCTTCAAAATTTTGGTTCCCAAAAACTCCCTGATATACGGGGACGCGGATCGCGTCAAACAGTGCCTGACTAACCTCGTTTCAAACGCTGTCAAATACTCCTGGCGCGGCGGGGAAATAACAGTGACGTGCGATATTGCGCCTGAATGTGCGACAATCCGTGTCCGCGACAAAGGGCAGGGAATTCCGGGGGAAGATATGCCTCACGTCTTTGAACGTTTTTATAAAGCGGACAAATCGCGTAGCCAAAAGGTCGGCGGGATGGGAATCGGGCTTGCGATCACCAAAGCGATTGTGAAAGCTCACGGCGGCGAAATCGAGGCGCAAAGCACGGCTGAAAGCGGGACGACATTTACCGTAACGCTGCCTCGCGCAGATAAAAAACTTTCCAGAGTTCATCTTTAATAATCGCCACAAAATCACCACATTTGTAAGGTAGTCTCGCCATCGTACAAATGAAGCAACATACTCCTCTCTGGAGGGAAACGATGGATAGGCTGGGTTTTGAGGATAATGGTAGAGAGAAAAGTAATGAGGCGGAATTGAGGAAAGTTCCTCGTCAAGACGATAGCCATTCCGTTTTGTCCGACTTTTTGGGCGCTTTGGGATTGCCGGATCGTCAGTCGGAAAACATTCGAAACGAGGAAAAAACAACCAACCGCTCCGCTTTTGAAGATGCTTCATCCCCAGAGACATTGGAGACGGAACAGACGAAAAGCGCGCCGCATGACGTTTGCGATGATCATAAAGACGAAAATGGCGCTGCGCCCGAGCCTGTCCTCTCGATGCCAGATTCGCCGCCTGAGTCTCCACCGGTTCACAGGAAAAAAATAAGTAAATCCTCCATTGCCGCTGTTTTATTCATCGCGTCGGCGCTCCTGTTAGCCGCGTTGCGGTACGCATGGCCGACCATTGTTGAACCGTCTCCTCCGAATCCTGATGTTGCAGCGGTTTATGGTGGAAAGTATATTTTGATCGACGACTTGAAAAAATTCATGGATGTTGAGGGAATTCGGGAACGTGAACACGCTTACTGCAAAATCCACGGTTTCGACCACTCGAAATGCGATCCGTCGGAACCTTGCGAAGTCCATCCCATCGATACTCTAGAGGGATACCGCGCTCTCTTGACGCGGTACGCCGCTGAACAAGCCATACTCCAATGGGCAGACCGCAAGAATGTCACGGCGCGTGAGAGCGTCAGGCACAGCATAAAGGATATTATGGGCGACGCTTCCGTGATGAACACCCTCAGTCAGTTGCATCTGAAAGAACTCTCGCCGGAATCGATATCGAAATGGGAGGTTCAGCAGTATTACGATGCGAATCCCACTTCTTACGGAGATAAAGAATTCAGCGCCGTCGAAGACGAGATTCGGAATATCCTTGCGGAGAAAAAACACGAAGATTTTCTGCCCGGCTACATCGAAGGCTTGAAAAAATCCGCGGGGCTGGAGGTGAATTTTGATCTCTTGAGGGTCACGGAACCGAGCGAAAACGATATTCGGGCGTTTTACGAAGAGAACATCGCTGGGTATCAGACTCCGGAACGCGCCGAAATAACAGAGATCGTATTCGATTCGCGCGAGACGGCGGACAAGGCTGTACGTATGTTAGGTTCGGGCGCGAGTTTCGAGACCGTGGGGGCGGAATATGGACGGGACGGAGCGCCGCAGGCCCGGATAATAGAGGGTGGTAGCGGCCTCTCCGAAATGAATGCCGCGATATGGCGAATGGCCGAAGGCGAGACGAGCGGCGTTTTAGCGGATACCGACGGTTCCATACGTATGGTCAGACTGATCCGAAAGATGCCGCCCGGTGTACGGCCCCTCACGGATGTTCGCGCTGAAATAACCGAGGCCATATCGCTGGAAAATATGGAGCGCGAATATTCGTTGCGAAAAGACGAGGCGGTGTTTAGCATCCACAGCGAGCGATATACGCTGGGCGATTTTTACACCGAGTTTAAAGAGCTGTCTCCCGAATACCAGCGCGCTTTATCGGCGTTCGATATGAAAAAAGAGCTGTTGGAGCAGTTTATCGCGAAAGAACTTCTCCTGGAAGAGAGCGACGACGCCAGTAAGAGCGAAAGCGAACTTCACGACATGGATGAACTGCGCGTTCAATATCTGTCGCAGATTCTCCACAAGGAAGAAGTGGACGACAAACTGTCCGAACCCACCGATGACGAAGCGCGTCTGTTCTACGAGAATAACAAACGATTTTTCATCACCGAACCCGAAGCCCTGATCAGCCTCATCGCGATAGACGCGGGGAGAAATGGGGAAAAGTTCGAACAGGCTAGGAAAAAAGTTGGCGAGGCCAAAGAAATGTTGGATTCCGGCGTCGATTTCGCCGAAGTCGCCAAAAAATATTCGGAGGATCCCCGTGCCAAAAATGGAGGAGAGATCAGCCAATGGCTCTGCCGGAACGATTTGTCCCCCGAGTTATGGCGTGCGATTTTTGCGTTGAAACCGGGTGAATACAGCGGAATCATCGAAACAGGCGGAGGATTTTTAATCATAAAGCTTCGGGAGTTGACTGAACAAAAGCAAAGGACATTCGAAGAATCAGCGGCGCTGATAAAGACAATGCTGAAAAGTCAGCGCCACAAGGAAATGGAGGAAGACATGGAAAAACAACTGTTAGAGGAGAGGGGATTTACCATATACGACAAGACGCTGCGGAGGCTGCTGAAAGAACAGGCGGCTACGCTGTGATGCTGTGAATTCGGACGGGGCTGTTTTTATTTCGAAAGGAAGAATGTCATGAGCCGGAAGGAAAAAACGGTATTTATCGCCATCATCGCCAATATTGCGCTCATAATACTGAGATTCGTACTGGCGAATATCTCGGGAAGCGTCGGGTTGAAGGCGAACGCCTGGCACTCGTTCGCCGATGTGTTCGTTTCGTCGGTTGTATTCTGCGGCCTGATTTTTACCAGAATCGGCATGGAGAGGCTGAAAAAAACCTTCACCAGGGCGGAAAACGTCCTCGCCATTTTCGTGTCGTTGTTCATCTTCTACATGGGCGTCGAAATCATGGCCGACGCGCTTGGCGGCGACGAAACGGAATTGCGGTATGTTCCGTTCGCGGCAGCCGGGGCTTTCATAGGGGTGGCGATAAATTACTTCATGGCCCGCTATAAAATTTACGTCGGGGAACAGACCGGCTCGAAGAGCCTCATCGCGGACGGATATCACTCCATGATGGACATGTATTGTTCGATAGCCGTTCTTGTGGGACTTATCGGCTCGCTTGCGGGGATGAACAGTCTCGATAAGATAGCCGCGATCATAGCGATGGTAATGACGATGACGGCTGGGTTCGAGATATTCCGCGACAACGCGCGGGCGCTTTTGCGCCCCGAAGGCGCGGATTCCGGGGACGTTTGCTGTCCGCATCATCACGCCAGCCCGAATGGAAGAAAGATGTACGCCGGGCTGTGCGCAGCGCTTGCCGCGGCGTATCTTTTGTCTGGAGTGTTCTTCGTGGGCATGGATGAAGCCGGAATTGTCCTGAGATTCGGCGCGGTGGTGAACGGGAGCGTCGCTCCCGGCATCAATTACAGACTCCCGTTTCCGTTTGAACGGGTCGCGATAGTGAAAAAAGACCTCATGAGAAAACTGGAAACCGGCGTTCAGGAACTTTTGACCGGCGACACCAACTTGCTCTCCGTCAACATGTCGGTGCATTATACCGTCGAAAATCCAGCCGATTTTTACCTGAACGTAAGCGATGTCAATTCTCTGATACGAATGGGCGCCACTGCCGGAATACGCGAGATAGCCGGACGCAGGGACATGGATTACTTGCTGACCGAAGGGAGGGCGGAAGTCGAGTCGAGGGCCGAATCCCTGCTCCAGGGCGTGATGGACACAAATAAGACGGGCGTGAGGATCGTGAGCGTTCAGATGGTCGAGGCTTCTCCCCCCGCACAAGTTATGTCGAGTTTCCAGGATCTGGCGAACGCGCGGCAGGATCAGTCGGTATACATCAATGAGGCTCTGGCTTACAGGAACACCATCATTCCACAGTCGAACGCCGACGCGTACACCAGCGTGGCTCGCGCTCAAAGCTACAGGGATGAAAAAATCAAAACGGCCGAAGGCGACGCCTCGTTGTTCGCGCAGAAGCTCGGAGCGTACGCGACGGCGAAGGACGTCACCGAATTCAGGTTGTACATTGAAACGATGGATCGCATTCTTCCCAATACCCGAAAGATTCTGCTGGGCGGCGATGTAAATATTGATAACATGGAGTTGTGGATAACAAATAACAGTATGAGAGGTGGAAATTAATGGCTGAGTCGCAAAATATGCCGATGGCGAAAAAATCGGGGAAGAAGCTCTTGTTTGGGGTAATTGTCGTTTGTGTTCTGCTCGTCGTTACGCTTGTGGTTTATAAAGTGGACGCGACCGAATACACGGTAGTAACTCAGTTCGGAAATCCAGTGAGAGTCGTCATGGAGCCAGGGCTGCGTTTCAAACTGCCTGATCCGATTCAGTCGGTATTGCGCATGGATCGCAGGATACAGGTATATCAGGCTGAACCGCTCGAACTGCTGACGCTTGACAAAAAAAGCGTCGCGGTCAGTTATTACGGCACGTGGAGAACCGCCGACCCAGTGCTGTACATAAAGACAGTCAGGGATAAAATAGGCGCGGAATCCCGGCTTCTGGACGTGTTTTCGTCCAGCCTGGGCGTACAGTTCGGCAAGTATAACCTCGACGATCTGGTTAACACCGACGCCGATAAATTGAAACTCGACGCTATGGTGCGTGATGCGGTCGCCTACGCGAAGGAGCGGGCTCTGGAATATGGCATAGAAGTGATCGACGCCCGTATTCGAGTGCTCAATTTCCCCGCATCGAACAAACAGAGCGTGTACGACAGGATGAGAGCCGAACGCGAGCAGATGGCGAAAAAATACCGTTCCGAGGGAAGCGAGGAAGCGGCGAAAATTCGTGCCGACGCCGAACGGGAACAGACTATCATCATGTCTGAAGCGTATAAACAAGCGCAGCAGATAAGAGGCGAGGGCGACGCGTCGGCGATACGGATATACGGAGAGGCGTTCGGGCGCGATCCGAAGTTCTATGAATTTATAAGGACTTTGGAAACTTACGAGAAGACGATAGACGGCAACACCACGTTGATTCTTCCCTCAACGGCCGAAATATTGAAATACCTCAACGGAAAAGACGGACAGCGATAGAGCTTAGGGAAATAAAGAGGGCGGATGAGAATAATGGACATTGAAAAAGACGAACGGGAAAAATCGGAAGAGAATCTTGCGGATGAAAAACCTGTCAAAAAGGTCAAAAAAATAATACGCGTCGCGAAGCGCATCGCGTCATTCGTCGCGAAAGCGGTAATGGCGCTGTGGAACAGCCGAGCTTCGGCTTTGGCGGACATAAAAGGAGCTTTCTGTCATATCGATCCGCGCAAAGCGATTCTGGCGACGCTCCTGGGTGTGATATGCGTGTACATGCTGACCGGCATTTACATCGTGAATCCCGGAGAACGGGCCGTGGTCAGGCGTTTTGGGGCCATATTGCCGGGAACGGTCAGCGAGGGGTTGCATTATCGCTGGCCCTATCCCATAGAACAGGCGCAAATCGTGAACGTCGAGGAAATAAGGAGGGCGGATGTCGGACTGAGCTTGCCTGAACACATGCACACGGACGATACTCCCGACGCCGTGCAGCTGCTGACAGGCGACGAAAATATCATAGCGTCCGAGGCCATAGTCCATTACAGGGTGAAGGACGCCGCGAAGTTTTTGTACAGCGTGAACAACAACAGCGAGCAATTGGTAAGATACAGCGTCGAGAGCGCGCTTGTGAAAATGATGAGCGGGATGCTGGTCGATAACATTCTGAGCACGGAGAAAGTAGCCGCGCAGAATTCAGTGATTAAAGACGCCCAGGCGACGCTGGACGGTTATGACTCCGGCATTCAGATAACGGCGTTCAACATTCAGAATATAGTACCCCCCGGCGCGGTCTCGGAAGCGTTCAGAGACGTCATCGCCGCCAGGGAAGACAGAGAAAGGGCAATCAACCAGGCAAGGGGATACTACAACAGCCTAATACCTGAAGCCAGGGGGAAAGCGAATGCCATGCTCGCTCAGGCGCAGGCGTATAAGGTGGAGAAGATCAATCTGTCAACCGGCGATGCGGATAAATTCAAGAGCATACTGGCGGAATATCAAAAAAACAGCGAAACTAACGAGCGGGACACGACAAAATACAGGCTTATGCTGGAAACATTTGAAAAAATACTGCCCAGGGCCAAAAAATACATCGTCGATTCCGCGGAATCCACTGTGGACGTGAAACTCTTCGACCCAGGAATGGCGGCCGGGATAGCGGCGGAGGCGATTCGCAATCCTTGAAAACCTCGGCTCAAACATTATGGGATTCATAGCGAAAAATATAATACCAACAGTTGTGGGTTTGATATTCGTCTACTCGCCCTTTCTGTGGTGTAGGCTCAGGAATGAGCCGCCCGAATCCTACGGGCTCTCCTGGAAACCGGACAAGCGCTGTCTGCGGGAGTGCCTGTTCATAACGGCGTTCGTCTTGATCCCTCTTACGTACGTCTCGCTGAACTGGCCTCTGGAGGCGCTGCCGAGGAGCAGTTCCCTGCGGCGCAGTTTGAGCTTGGCAGCGTCGGGGATTGCCGCCGCCATAATCGAGGAAATTTTTTACAGGGGATGGGTACAGCCGCTCTTCAGGAAAAAGTTCTCCGCGCTCTGGTCTGTGGCGTTTACAAGCGCGCTCTTCGCTCTGTCGCACGTCTTTGTGGCGGGCGCTCCGTTTCTCTTTGCCGTGTTTATACCGGGCTGCGTGATGGGCTTCCTGAAGGAGCGCCACGGGAACATATCGACATCCACGCTTTTCCACGCCGCGGGCAACCTCTGGGCGATATGGTTCGCACCGCTGGTGTGGCCGTCCGCTGGCGCCATACTCCAAAAATTCGCCTGGATTGGCATTTAAGCATCGGGAAAGGCGGCATGTTTGGAAGCAATGCAGCCAACGTCTTGTCGGGAAATGAACAACGAAATCCTTGGAAACCTTGGCGCGAACACAATGGGTAGGAGATGATTTTCAATGCGAATTTTTCATTTGAGTTTGCTTCTCGCAATATCAATAATCTTATGCGCCGCTGTATCCTCGTCAGCGGGATTGTCTATTCCCGAACCGGCGTCGGTGGATATCTCTGAAGCCATGAGCTTTGAAAAGTACCTGACGACAGGTTCATCGGGAGAAACGGAAAAACTTCTGAACCGCATGGATAACCTCGATATGGCGGAGAGCTTGAAGTCATCGGCTTTGGAAGGGAATGAGCGTCTGACGCTCGTTGTCTTTGGTTGGATGTCGTGTCCTGACTGCGAAGTCGTGATCCCATATATTGAATCGGTGAGAAGGCTGAATCCCAACATCTCAACGCTGTATTTCGGACGTAACGACGCCACAAAAGCGGTTCTTCGAAATCTCGCGGGAGCGTCCGGGACGCCGGCTGTTTTCGCGGCGCGGCAGGACGGAACGCTGTTAGGGCCTTATTATCATGAATATCCTCAGAGCGTGCGAGCGCGGCTCAACTCGGCACGCGATAACGATGAAAAACGCGATGTGATACGCGATTTCAGGAGCGGTAAATATGAGACGGAACTCCAGCAAGAGCTTGCTGGTATGCTCAAAGACGCATGGCGGTCAATCGCGGCGGATTAAGCGATGAACGGCGCTGGAGCCTTGTGGCACAAGGGCCTGTATGCCTATTGACAGATTGGGAAATGCGATATATAGTTGCTCATATGATCAATCGTTTTAAGGGAGGAAACATTGTGAGAAGAACCACATCCGATTCCGATAGGTGCGACTGCGATATCATCCATGAGGATGTGGTGGCGGAAGTTCGTTCCAAAATGCCCGACGAAGAGCTTTTAATGGATCTGGCGGATTTGTTTAAGGTGTTCGGGGACTCGACGCGTGTGAGGATTCTCTCAGCGCTGCAACACTCAGAGATGTGCGTGTGCGATATAGCGGTTCTTCTAGGCATGACCAAATCCGCCATATCCCACCAGCTTCGTGCGCTCCGGCAAACGCGTCTCGTTAAACGCCGAAAGGATGGCAAGACGGTCTTTTACTCTCTCGATGACAGTCACATAGGCAATATTTTCGAGCAGGGCCTGTTGCACGTCCGCGAGAGGTAATTTTTTTATCAATGAAGTTGAATAAACTCTCAATTATTCAATCTAGCACGAAAGGAGAAATGGATAAATGGCTACGGTAAAAAACTACGCACTCGAAGGGCTTTGCTGCCCAAACTGCGCCGCCGAGATAGAGGACATGACCGCTAAAGTCGAGGGCGTCAAAAAATCCACAGTGGATTTCGCGTCGAAACGCATCACCGTCGATTTCGACTGCGACGAGCGGGAAATTTTTCGGGCGCTTACAGATATCGCCTCCGAAGTCGACGAGGATATCGTCGTCAGGACTATGTAGCTCACCATAACAATTAAGAGAGGGCAGACGATATGGAAGCCGCTATGACCAAGAGGGATTTCAAGCTCTTCAACCTCTGTTGTCCCGTGTGTGCGGGGAAAATACAGAAGAACTTGAACAAATTAGACGGCGTGACGAGCGCCGTGATCGATTTCAGTTCGCAGAAACTCACTGTAGAGCTTGCCGGCGGCGGGCCGGAGGACGTGGCGGCAAAAATCGCCGTTATTGCCAAGCGGTATGAATCCGCGATTGAAGTGGCGGAAATTTTTCCCGCCGTTCCCGGAGAAAAAACCCTTTATCTCGCGAATTTACCCGGCGCCGAACATGCGGAAAAAATCGAAGCGCGGGTGAAATCGCTCGAAGGAGTCAGCGCGGTATCCGTCGATTATGCCGCTCAAAAAATGCGTATCGAGGCCGTAGATAGGGTTAAACTTCCTTTTCTGCTCAGGCAGGCGTCGGATATAGTAAAGGAAATCGACCCCAACATCGAAATTTCTTTCAGCGAAAGACATGGCGCGGACGAGTCGCGCGTCGACTGGAAGCGCCGTTTGTCGAGCGCTGGGCTTTGCGTCGGGGCGGCGCTCTTTTTCGCCGGGATGTATTTCAAATTCGACGCCGCTCTGAGCCTGGGCGTCTTTGTAACGGCGTACCTGCTGGTTGGAGGAAGCGTGGTGCTGAGGTCTCTGAAAAACATCGCCAAAGGCCAGTTGTTCGACGAAAATTTTCTGATGAGCGTCGCCACGTTCGGGGCGTTCGCTATCGGCGAATATGCCGAGGGCGTGGCCGTCATGTTGTTCTATCAGGTCGGGGAAGCCTTTCAGCGGATGGCCGTCAATCGTTCCCGTAAATCCATATCCGCCCTGATGGATATCCGCCCCGATTTCGCGAATCTGAAATGCGGCGCGGAATTGCGCAGAGTATCTCCAGAGGAGGTCGGTGTGGGCGAGCATATCGTCGTCAAGCCGGGCGAAAAGGTCCCGTTGGACGGCGTTGTCATCGAGGGCCGTTCCGCCTTGGACACGTCCGCGCTGACCGGCGAATCCGCCCCCAGGGATATCGAGCCGGGCGGCTCAGTGATGTCCGGTTCCATCAACAAGAGCGGGCTGCTGACAATCAAGGTCGCTAAAGAGTTCGGAGAGTCCACCGTATCGAAGATACTCGACCTGGTGCAGAACGCCGGCTCGAAAAAAGCTCCCGTCGAGAACTTCATCACAAAATTCGCCCGCTACTACACGCCAGCCGTGGTCTTCGTCGCTATTGCCCTCGCGGTCATACCGCCGTTGTTTCTGCCGGGCGCGAACCACTCCGAATGGATACGGCGCGCGCTGGTGTTCCTGGTGGTCTCCTGTCCCTGCGCGCTCGTCATATCCATTCCATTGGGGTTTTTCGGAGGTATCGGCGGAGCGTCGAGATGCGGCATTCTCGTCAAGGGCAGTAATTACCTGGAGGCATTGAGTAAGGTGGACGCCGTGGTGTTCGATAAGACCGGTACATTGACGAAGGGCGTCTTCAGTGTGACGAAAATAGTTCCTGTCGGAATGTCCGAGGACAAACTGCTGTTTTATGCCGCCCACGCGGAGAGCGAGTCAAACCATCCGATAGCGGTCTCCATACGAAAAGCTTACGGGCGGCGGCCCCAGGCCGAAAGGATTTCTGAATATGAGGAGGTCGCCGGATATGGAGTTAAGGTTCGCATAGGCGGCGACGTAGTGCTGGCGGGAAACGAAAAACTGCTCTATGGCGCGGGCGTTTCCCACGAAAAAGCGTTCGAGCCGGGGACAGTCGTTTACCTGGCGGTTAATGGCGTTTTCGCGGGATATGTCGTCATTTCGGACGAGTTGAAACCCGACAGCGCGCGGGCCGTAAAAGACCTCAAAAAGATCGGCGTTGCCAAGACCGTCATGCTGACCGGCGACAGCAGGGCCGTAGGCGAAAGGGTAGGAGGGGAACTCGGCATTGATGAAGTGTACGCCGAACTGCTGCCACAGCAGAAAGTCGAACGTTTGGAGGAGATTGATAAAGATAACGCCAAAGGCAAGGTGGTCTTTGTGGGCGACGGCATCAACGACGCTCCGGTGCTCGCGAGAAGCGACATCGGCGTCGCTATGGGCGGCGTGGGCTCCGACGCCGCTATCGAGGCCGCGGACATTGTGCTGATGACGGACGAACCCTCGAAAATCGTGGATGCCATCCGCATCGCAAAAAAAACACGAACCATCGTCTGGCAGAACATCATCTTCTCTTTGGGCGTCAAAGGCGTCATTCTCGTTTTGGGCGCTATAGGGATGGCAAGTATGTGGGAAGCGGTGTTCGGCGACGTAGGGGTGACTCTGATAGCCGTTCTCAACTCCATGAGGGCGATGAGAGCTAACTAATGGTAATCGCGGTGAAGGCGAAACGGCATTCGTACTTTCCCTAATGTTTGTTTTTGCCGTTTCATGTATTTTTATCCCGTCTAACGGTAGCTTATTGACAAAAGCTAAGCCGCGAGGTGTTCAAGTAGTACGTCAGAAATGATGCCATTGGTTTTATGGTAAAGAAGGGAACCATCAACTTTCTTTACTTCAAGGCGCGCGAAGAAGCGGATACGCCTCTTGATCCTTTGAATTTTTGAGCGAACGGCAAATAAATGCAGCATCATGAAGGAGTGAAATCAATGGGTGACAGCTTCAAACCTCAAAAACGCAATCTAAATTTTCTAAAATACTTCCTATAGGCACGTTGCTACACAATTTCTCTTAATTAGTTGGGTTGATCGGCCGTTATGAGAACGAGGCCAGTCGCTCCCATAACGGCTGTGAAACAGAGCAGTCCGGTTGGAGCTGGTTGAGTCACCGGGCTGCTTCTTTATTTTACCAGAGCATCTCTTATGCCAATGGCGTACCCATACGCCATGAAACTTGAAATCAACTCTAAATGCGGTAATATCAATACTTAGTAGCATATTGGCTTCCGGAAAGTCCGTACAGAACTTAGCGAGAATTTGCACGTCAAATTCAGCACAAAAATTTGAAGGGTGTTTTTCCAGTTTATCTGGAATGGGTACGTTTCAGTTGATAAAACAAAAACCGAGTAATACGTTTGAGATACTCGGTTTTTGTTACTTTCCCTTCGCAATTTCTTTATAACCATTACCCCAATCTTCCATAGCCGCAATAATCGGGCGCATTGTTTCACCCAATTCGCTCAAACTGTATTCCACTCGCGGAGGCACTTCGGGATAGACGGTGCGAGTAAGTATGCCGTCTTGTTCCATCATCCTCAAACTGTCGGTCAGTACCTTTTGGCTAATACCCTCAAGGCTTTTCCGCAATTCACCGAATCGCTTGGGGCCTGTGAGTACGTCACGGAGTATCAACAATTTCCATTTACTGCCAATGATGTCTACCGTAGTTGCAACCGGGCAGGCAGGCAAGTCTTTTTTCGCAATCATAAGCCATTCTCCAATGATTCAAATTTTAAACAAATACTCGATGTAGAATGTTTTACTCAATATAAAGTGTAATATAAATTTATGAAGATTTCAAGGATCGCGTAGCCGCCGTACCTCAACAATGCCAAATGCCAAAAACTGCTTTTCATAAATATTTTTCGGCGCAAACCCATGAAAACACTAAAATCTAACAAAAAGGTAACTAACCTAATAAAAAGGTGCCTGCTTGCGGGGTGAAATCCTGTGCGTATATCATCAACGGCAGGAGGGAACGCCAAAATTACACTAATGGAGGTTATGAGAAATGGCACGCAAAACAGTTTTGTTTATGGTTCTGCTAATCTGTTGCATAATTACCGCTTCGGAGGCGCTTGCCGCCTTAAAGCTGCCCGATCCGAAAAAAGAAGGGGGCGACGGTATTTTTAGCCTTCTTGAAAGGCGCGCTTCCGGAAGCCGGGAAAATTTCCCCAAAGGCAAAATATCACAGGACGAATTATCCTCCGTTCTATGGGCGGCAAGCGGGCTCAACCGTGGCGGCAAAGGCTGGACTGTGCCTATGGCGGGCGGGAAGCCCCCTTATGTGAGAATCTACGCGGTGACGCCGGACGGAGCGTTTATATACGACTGGAAGGCACATTCATTGTCCGAGGTTACAAATAAAAACGTGTTGGGCGAGATAACCGAAGACGATTTTGTAAAAGAAGCTCCGTGCGTTTTGGTCTTTGTCTCGGACACGGGTGACTTGGGAAACATGTCCAGCCTCAACGCCGGAAATGCTCTGGCCTATGTAGCTTCGGGCGCGATGACGCAAAACGCGTATCTCGCGGCTGACGCGCTTGGAATCGGCGGACGTTACATGCTCACAATGAATACTGACGCGGTGAAACGCGCGCTGAAACTTAGCAATACGGACAGCCCGCTCTGCATAATGCCGCTGGGGAAATATTAAGGATTGGCGCTCCCTCCTGCCTACGCTGATTAATACATGGAAAATTTTGCGAAAGCGCCGCGCATAGTGATTAGCCTGGACGGAGAAACGCGAATGAATGATTACGAGAGCCGTATAGAAAGGGCAAAGCAGGCAATAACCGAAGCCAAATATATCCTGATTGGCGGCGGAGCGGGATTGTCCGACGCCGCGGGCTTGAAATATTCGGGGAAACGATTCGCTGACAACTTCGCTCCATTCATAAAAAAATACGGGTTCACTGACTTGTACACGTCCAGTTTCTACCCGTTCAAAACACATGAGGAACGGTGGGCGTATTGGGCAAAGCATATCGCGGTCAATCGTTATGAAGAGCCACCGGCCGCACTATACCAAGACCTTTTACAGTTGGTGCGGGGTAAAGAATACTTTGCCCTGACTACAAACGTGGAACATCAGTTTGTCAAGGCGGGTTTTCCCGAAGAAAAGGTTTTCGCCGTGCAAGGCGATTATGGGCTGTTTCAATGTGCTATGGGCTGTCACAATACACTATACGTTAATGAATCGCAAATAAAGCTGATGGTATCTGACACTAACGATTGCCGGATTCCGTCCGCGTTGGTTCCGAAATGCCCGGTTTGCGGCGGTGAAATGGATACGAATCTGCGGCATAACGAGTATTTTGTTCAAGATAAAAACTGGTATCAAGCCGAACGCCTGTATAGAGATTTTATAAGAGCCTCCGACGGGAAAAGGATTGTCTATTTAGAATTGGGCGTAGGGTTCAATACGCCGGGGATTATTCGCTTACCGTTCGAACAGATGACCTACCAAAACGAGAAGGCCGCGCTTATTCGCGTTAACCGTGATTACCCGCGAGGAGCAAATGAAAACGAACGCCGCACGATTGCGTTTACGGAGGATATGGCGGCAACTGTCGCGGCAATCAATAGATCCGATAGAACACAAGCGATACAGCTTGTTTCTATAAATAAAATATCAGGAGGCAAAACGATGAACAAACTCAATGCACTGAACGATTGGACAAAGAAGACAATTTCTTTCTTAGCGCCAAAAAGCGCGCAGGGCTATCTGTGCCCCGCAATGGCGGCGGCTGGTTCCTGCGGTTCGTCTTGCGGGGCCGGCGGCGATAAGCCGAAAGATGAACCAAAACCAGGCTCCTGCGGGGCTGGCGATGACAAGCCGAAAGATGAGCCGAAACCCAGCGCGTGCGGTTCGTCCTGTGGAGCGAGCGAGCAAAAGTAACAGGCGTGAACACGTTTCCCGGTCAGGAGAAACTCCGGCCGGGGAACAAAGCCCTTTGGAGAGCAGGGTTGCCTATGGATAAATATTTCGCCTTTCAATGGCACATAACGGACAACTGCGATCAACGCTGCAAGCATTGCTATATTTTCTCGGAAGACATCAATATTTCTCCCCGCGAAATGCCGTGGGCCGATATGCTGTCGGCGCTCAATAACTGCGAGGACATGTGCGCGAGTTTTAAACGCATCCCGTATTTGTACATTACGGGCGGTGATCCGATACTGCACAAGGATTTTTGGCGCTTGCTCGCGCTTCTCAAGGAGAAAAATATCGCGTTCAGCGTCTTGGGAAATCCCTTTCACCTGAACGACGAAGTATGTAAAAACCTCAAAGATTGCGGCTGTGAACGGTATCAGCTTTCCATTGACGGTCTGCGCGATACCCACGATAAAATCCGCAAGCCCGGCTCTTTTGATGCGACTCTTGAAAAAATCGCGTGCATCCGTCATGCGGGAATCCGAAGCGTCATCATGACTACCGTATCCGGCGCGAACATCGCGGAAATCCCCGACATTATCGATTTGACGGTGGAACACCATACGGATGTGTTCGCGTTTGCCCGTTACTGCCCAGCAAGTTTTGAGAAAACCACACACATCAATCCGGGCGAATACAAAGCCCTGCTCGACGCGTGCTGGCGTAAATTCGACGAATATAAGGACAGCGGAACGATATTCAATCTCAAGGATCACCTGTGGACGCTCTATCTGCACGATAAGGGACTTTTCAAGATCCCCGCGGGGCTTGACGGCCAAATGATTTACGACGGATGCAACTGCGGGATTTCGCATCTGACAATACTCCCGAACGGCGATATTTACGCCTGCCGCCGAATGGATAGCATGGTCGGAAACGCGTTCACCGACAGGCTCGCCGATGTTTTTATAAGCGAGAAGATGGACAAATACCGAAATTTTGGCAAGTTCGAGAAATGTTCCAGGTGCGAGCTTGGGCGGTTTTGCCGAGGCTGTCCCGCTGTGGCATACGGATATACGCGCAATTTATACAGCGCGGATCCGCAATGCTGGAAAGAGGTATCGTGATGAACGCGGCCATTCAAAATATGCTCGAAAGGCGCAGTATCCGCAAATACAGGCCGGATCAAATTTCGGACGAAGATTTGAACATCATTCTGGAAGCGGGGTTGTACGCCCCGAACGCGGGCGGGCGGCAATCGCCGATTTTCGTCGTATGCCGGAACGCTGAAATAAACGCGGCTCTCGGGAAAATAAACAAAGCCGCCTTTCACGGCAGGATGTCCACGGAAAATGCCTATATTTCAAAGGAGCAGCCGAGCATTGCGGACGACGCTGACATCGCGAGCGGTTTTTACGGCGCTCCTGTCGTCATAACGCTGTTCGCGTCTGAGAATTTTCTTTATTCCGAAGCCGACTGCTGCGTGGCGGCGCAAAATATCATGCTGGCGGCTCATTCGTTGGGAATAGGCTCCTGCATGGTCGCCCGCGCCTGGGACACGTTTTCAAGCGAGCTTGGACGGCGGCTTCAGGAGGAATGGGACATTGATAAGGGTATGGAGGCAAAAATTCACGTCATATTGGGGTATGCCGACAGCGCTCGTCCGTCAGCAAAACCGCGCAAGGGGAATCGCGTGAGGGTTGTCAATTGAACATGGAACAAGAGCATCGGCTGATTTATTTATTGGATTATCTCCTTGGTGAACGCGGTGAACATGATACTGTCGGGATACCAGAGGATTACGCCGATAAACGCGATTTATTCCGCACGCTTGTGAACGTGCGCTCTCCATATCCCATTCACAGCGATTTTATACGCGTACAGGATGATTTTTTACGTGAAGAATCAAAGCAAAAAGGTATTGTGCGATTGAACGACATACCGACTATTGAAGCAAACAACAGGATATCTTTATGGGAAGGCGATATTACCCGGCTAGCGGCTTGTGCCGTTGTGAATGCCGCAAACGCGAAGATGTTAGGCTGCTTCATTCCCGGCCACAACTGTATTGACAATGTCATTCACACGTTTGCGGGCGTTCAGCTTCGATTGGAGTGCGCGGCGATTATGGAGAAGCAAGGATACCCGGAACCGGCGGGGCAAGCAAAACTCACATCGGCGTATAACTTGCCGAGCGATTTTGTCCTGCATACGGTCGGCCCGATTGTAGACGGCCAAGTGACCGATGAAGATAAGCGGCTTCTTGCGAGTTGTTATCATTCCTGCCTTGAAACGGCTTGCGAAAATAATATTGAGAGTATTGCTTTTTGTTGTATATCGACGGGGGTATTTCATTTCCCGAAGGAGGAGGCCGCCCTAATCGCCATTGATACGGTATTCGCATTTTTGAAGTCGGGAGGGGACTTCAAGAGGATTATTTTTGTTGTTTTTACGGAAAATGATGAAGGCATTTATAAAAAATCTAAGAAAATCATATCTGCTTACTCAGCATCTAAGCGGTGGTTTTAGTAAGGAAATAACGAGCCAGCCTCTGGAGAAAAACGCGTCAGGTTATGAAGATGGCGTTAAAGGAGTCGAGCGACATAAGTTCACTTAACCTAAATTCCCGAAAAATTACCCCCCATAAGAAGAAATGAGAGAAATAATTTCTTTCATTTTTTTAGTAGGTTCTGAAACGATAAGTTTATCATCGTAAATCCTGCATATCAGATTATTCTATTTCTAATTCATAAGGGCGTTAATTATCCAAGGCCAAGAACAAATTGACTTTGTGATGTCAGGATTATTTTCAAGCCTTCGAAGTTCTGAAAGCAGATGATCTTCAAGAA
>JAISXR010000052.1 GCA_031270375.1 Synergistaceae bacterium
AAAGCACCTTTTTCATCGTTTTATTTTTAAGGAACAATGAAATAATTCACGTGTAATTTTGCCACAAATTTCATTTCAGCATCAATATATATGTAAGTCAATTTCATCCCAATATACTTTATCTTGCTTTTTTACTTGGTACCAATGCAGATTCTTCAAGGTGTAAGGACTATTTTCTATCTGCGAAGTTTGAGTAAATGAGTCATTAATATACTCATAAGGGCGGCCTGACCGATTTGCGCGCGTAAATGGCGTTATGTTATAATCGGCCTACCTTTCACCCGGACCATCGAGCCGTTGCGGGCTGCGATGGCCTGAGTGACAGGATTTGCATTCATGGGAGTGAACGAAGTGATAGACAAAGAATTGAAAGCGCAGGTAATCGAACAGTACAAGACACACGGTGCCGACACGGGCTCGCCGGAGGTTCAAGTGGCCATCCTCACGACGCGCATCAGACAACTCACGGAACACATGAAGATACACAAGAAGGACTTCCATTCACGCCGAGGTCTCCTTGTGATGGTCGGCAAACGCCGCAAACTACTCCAGTATCTGCGCGACAAGAGTTTTGGCCGCTATCAGAACCTGATACAGAGCTTGGGCCTGCGTCACTGAGAAGAATATCCAAAAACCCGCCCCCGGCTTTTGCGGAGCGGGTTTTTTTAATGGCGCGCCGCGTCCGTTCGTCCGGCGTCACCGAGTAAGGCAGTGTCAAATAATTAATTATTTCAGGCGCCCCTGTTTCGGCGCCCAATAAAACACTGTGAGCGCCGTCAGTATCACGAGCGCCGCGCCGGCGAGCGCGGTGAAGGAACGCGCGATTCCCAGACGGGGCGTCAGCGCTCCTATCAGCGGGGGCGTCACGAACCATCCCAGGTCGTAGAGCAGAAGGGTGACCGCCGTTCCCTTAGGGCGCAGTTTCTCGGGTAGTATGTCGCTCACCGACGCGAGCATCAGCGGAAAGCCGCCGCCTATGCCTACGCCGAACAGTATCCCGCACAGCAGGAACGAAACGTTCGATTTTGCGGCGGAAGCCGCCAGAATCGCGCAGCACATCAACATGGCGCAGGGAGCGATGCTGAGCAGACGAGGTATCCTGTTCAGGAGCCGCGCGCCGCACAGCCGCGTGATGACAGCCGCGCCGGAGAGGCTCGCTATAAAGCTCGACGCCACCAGTCCCCGCTCTGAGGCCATCATCGATATCGAAACGCTCGACGCGTCGATGAGCGCCATTGCGGCACAGGTTATCACCAGCATCACGAAAGGCCCGCTGCGCGCGAGCGCGCCGTACGCGCCCCACGTTTTTTGGGAGGACGTGCCACTGAATTTTTCATCCTTGACCAGACCGCTCAGCAAGAGACAGATGACGCCGATAACGGGTCCCAAGGCGAGATACGTTTTGACGTGTCCTCCCGTCACGAGCAGATCCCCAAGCGGGGTCATGGTACCCATCGGAAGCACGCCTCCGATCGTGGTTATGGCGAACGCCGTGCCGCGCGTTTTTGGAGTCGTCCGGATCGCCTGAAACGAGAAAAGCCCTATCGAGAAGATGCCGAACCCGGCGCCCGAAATTATCCGTCCGGCGTACAACAGCGGAACGTTCCTCTCGAAAAACAGCACCGAGCATCCCGCGAACGCCAGTATGCCGCTCGCGATCATGGTGCGCCTTATCCCCAGGTTCTCTATCATCCATCCGCCCAGCGGCCTCGCCAACATGATGGCCCCGAAAAAGACCCCCAGAATGTTTCCGCTGGTCTGAGGGGACAGTCCGTACGAGTCCAGCACGTTCCCGTAGATAAAATAAACCTGCTCCATGCAGTGTATCGCGTACAGCGGCACGAACATCGACAGAAGAAATTTTGTGTCCTCGGAGAATCGTAAAAATTTAACCAGAACGCTCATCCCCCAGTGCGCGAATTTTTTTGAGCAAACGCTCGCGCCGGTGTTCCAGTGCTTTGGCGAGAACGATGTCCGGCGCCGTGCCGTAGTGACGGGCGCGCCTCATGGCGTCGAGCGCGGCCGTCACGTGAGTCAAGGCGCGCTCCGGACGCATGAATCTGTGTTCTTCCAGTTTCGCCAGTTCCTCCAGGATGGCGAACAGTTCGGCGGCATGGCGCGAGGTCCCGCGCGCGGAAAATTCCCGGAGCGCTTCGGTGAACCAAATCCTCGCGTTCTCGTGTTCCATGCCGCGCTTTGCCGCGAAAGCCATGCGCAGTGAGGCTTCCGCGCGCGATTCCGGCTCGCGTAACGCCATTTTCCAAAGCCGCGAGGCCGCCTCGGTTTTTCCCCTGTCGTTCCATATATCGCCCGCCCTCAAGAATTCGCGCCCCCTGCCCGCCTTGCCGGTGAGCGCGTTCGATACACGGCGGTAGAGGGATGCGAGCGACGCTATGTCGAGTTCGTTGTGGTAAAAAACTCCCTGAAGAGGGGCGGCGTCGCCTGTGCGCAGGTAACGCGCGTATATCTCCGGTATCAAATATCCCGGAACGTCCTGGTTCGCGCGTCTCACGCCCAGGATGTTCGTCTCGACGCTGCCGAGAGAACAGGATTCGAGATATCCCCTGTAGAACCTCCTCGAAAAGTATAGCAGGTCGACGTGCGGCGAGGATTCCCAGTGCGGGCGCATTCTCGACAGAATGTGCCGGGTCGTGAGCATCGGGATGTCGAAAGTCTTGCCGTTGTAAGTCACCAGTGTGGCGTCTTCAGGAATGCAGGCATCCACCGCTTCGAGCCACTCAGCTTCGTGTGCCGGGTTCTTCAGAAAAAACTGGACGACCTTGAAATATTTCCCGCAAACCACGCCCAATCCGCAGAGAAAAGCATAAGTGCCCGTACCGCCGGATAGCCCGGTCGTCTCGATGTCGAGGAATGACAGATGTTCTCCCGCACCCATTTCACGCAGCGCGTTGTCTTCCTCCGGATTCTCGATTCCCCCATTTTCGGGAGAACCGCCGATTTCATGCAGCGTCTCGGCGCGATAGACCCCGCCCGATACCCACATCCCCGCAGGCAATCCCGATACGCTCCTGTCGCGTCCCGGAGCGGCGCGTCCGGTTTTCACTCCCGCGAGAGCGGAGTCATTTTGAAACAGTACGTCGAATTTTCCCATGCCATCTCATCGCGGCCGGCTAAAAACCTCCAAACGGTCCACACAACGGCCAGTGCGGCTGATCCACCTTCCCCTGCCCGAATTATCCTCGGGATAATTAGTAAAAAGATTATTTTATCATCATTTATAATATATTATATTATGAAGTAGAAAAAAATTGGAGGGACATCAATGGATACGGCTCTCGGAACGGGAGTTTTCGTAATAGTGAAGGGATACATAGACGCGAAAGACGATCATGGTCGGGCGCTTTACGGTTCCATGTTGGGAGTGGTCTCGCGCAGGGAGATAAAGTACCTGAATGTGATGTTTTCCCGCAATGAATCCCTGAAAACCGTCAAATGGCGCGATCTCCTGCCTATGCTCCGCGAAAAATATCAGGAATCGGACCGGGACCCGGGGATATTTCATCACGAGGAGGCGCTTTTCAAGTACCTCCAACGCGGCGTCGTATTGACCGCCATTGCCAAGAACTACAACACCAAGCAGGCCGAACAAGCCGTGAGCAGATACTGCCTGGATAACCTTCACCTCAAGGCCGTGTCGCTGATGGAGTGTTTCGACGCGGCAGAGGAGGATATCGCGCTGTTCGACACGGAGGGCGGATTGGCCGGCCCGTCGTCCACCGGGGGAAGGCGGGAGGAAGAACCGGAGCCCGAGGAGGAAATCCCCGAAAGCGCCCAAGAGGCCGAACAGAGCGAGGAGACGCATAGCAGGGAAGAAATAGTGATCAGGTGCGAGCCGGTTTTGGACCCGGTGAAAGGAATCGCGGCAAGCGAACTTGACATAGGTGAGTCGGTGCTGGCCAAATTGCCGCAAGACTCGGTCTTCTTCAAGCTGCTGTCGCGCAACATCGCGAATTTCGACGGGATAATCACGGCCACGGTGACCGGCATACTCATGAACGAGCTGGGAACGTCGAACATAAGCCTCTCCCTCTCGGACGGCGTGACGGGTTTGATGAAGATGTCGGGCAAGGTCAAGATAAAAAGTGCCGTGAAAAAGAACGATCAGAAGAAAAATACGGCGCGTATGCCGGTGGAGCTGCCCCCAGGTTTCGCGTTCGGGATGGCGGGGGTGATATTATTCATATTCGCGATGGCAGCGCTTTACTATATCTTAGGATGACGGGAAATAAAAAATGAAATACGGGGACAAAATGACAAATCGCGTTGTTGTCAAGTGCCGGATAGACGCGAGGGAAGCGCCGGGAGATGTGATTCACGGGTTTTACATGTGTGTGCTTAACGAGCGCGATATCGAATATGACGGCGCGCTCTTCTCGCGCGGCGCCATAGACGCTGAAGCACCCTTCTCCGCGCTTTACGCTATGCTCGAAACTCCAGTGCCGGACGAATATCGCGAGGAGATGAAGACGTACGAGAACGGCCTGAAGGATTACGTGCGTGCGTCAAAGCTGTTTCAGAGCGAGAAAAACCTGGAAGATCCCAAACCGCTGGAACACAAGATAACTTACTTCTGCACGTCTTCCATGTCACTCAACGCGATTTCGTTTCTCGAACTGATCACGATGAATCAAGACGAACTCTATCTCGTGATGCCGTCGCTGAAGCCTGAGGAAAAGCCCGGCATCGGCGAAGAGCAAAGTGGACAGGGGGAACAAGCGGCGGATGGCGAGACGAGAGACGCCGCTCCGGCAGACGTGGTGATCGCCTGCGAGCCGGTGTTGGATCCTGTCACAGGCGTGCCGGCGAGAAATCTGTCGGTTGGAGACACCGTCTGCTGCAAACTCAGGGAAGATTCGGCATTCTTAGACCTCATCGGCAAAATGTCGCCCGACTTCAACGGGATAGTGTCGGGCGACGTGACCGCGATTCAAGTCAACGAACTTGGTTCCGCCGTTGTTTCCCTTAAATTGTCCGACGGCGTCTCCGGTGTCCTTAAGCTTGCGGGAACCGTGAGGATAAAGGCCCTGCCGCGAAAAGAACTATTCGGAATGGCCGGCAGAAAATTTCCCTTCCGCTTCCAAGTGCTGCTGGCCGTTGCCGGGATGATGATTTTTCTCTTCGTGATGTGGATTCTGCTGCGCGTTTGGGGATAGGCGTCAACTGATTCCCAAAACGGCGATCCACGCGGGTATCGAAAACGCGGAGAGCACCGTCGACAAGGCCACTAGCTCGCAGGTATATTTTTCGTCGAGCCCCATTCCGCCCGCTATTATGAACGTGTTGATGGCAGTTGGCATCGCGGCAAGTATGACCGCGGACTTGAAAAATATATCTGGAGCGGGCCAGATCAGGAGGAATGCCCAAGTCAGGGCGGGGTGAAGAAAGAGCTTAATCAACGCGTCGTGCCATGTCCGGCGCAGGGCCGTCAGAAGCCCGCTCACTTCGAGGCTCAGTCCGAGGGCTATCAGAGCGAGTCCGGTCGCCATGTCCGCGATGAGTTTCATGGCAGTCAGGATTGGTTCCGGAACGGGTATCCCGGACAATGCCGCGCAGAAGCCAAGCACGCAGGAGATCACGAGAGGATTTTTTATAACGCGTGCCCCGCAACGCGCGAGCGATTCGCGCGTTATCCTGCCAGACATCACGGCTTCCCCGCACAATATCGATACGATTTGGTACCCTGGCACGGTGAACGCCACATACAGGGACGCCGCTTCCGCCCCCTCGGGGCCCAACGCCAGCATGCAGGCCGGAATGCCCAGATATACGGTGTTCGACCTGCCGGCGGCCATCGTCGATATGGCCTGACGCATCCTGTCGCCCTTGTGCGTGATGGCGGCCGCTATGACGAACGCGGACGCTGGAGTGAACACAATGGCGGCGTACGCGGCCAGGGCGAGATTGAAATGCGAGATCATCGAGTCGCCGGCCAGATACGTGGTCCTGAAAAACATCACGGGCAATACCACCCAGTAAAGCAGGCGAGCGAGCCGGTCTTTGTCGTCCAGAGAGAAAAAACCCTTCGTCCTTAGCGCCATTCCCAGCAGAATAACCAGGGCGAGCGGCAGCACAATGTAGAATCCTTTCATATCGTCAAAACCCTCCAAAAGTACATTATCACATGATAACATAAGCGTGCTGAAAAACAGAGAGAGGGGATGCGCAAGTGACCGTCCCAACGGAAGAAAATAATTTGGGAAACGACATACAGAACAGCGTGCCGGAAACGCGCGTGGAGCTGACGCGCGTCGGTGTCACGGGCCTGAAAAGAGTGCTGCGGCTGGAACGCGGCTCGGGGCGTGACAACGCGCTTTTTTTTGCCGAGATGGACATGTTCGCGCGGCTTTCCTCCGAGCGCTCGGGCGTGCATATGTCGCGTTTCATCGAGAACATAGAGGACGTAGCGTCCTCCATGGCGTCGGAAAGCGCGCCGGATATCGAGACGTTGGGCGAACGCATGGCGTTCGCGATAGCACGCACTCAGGGAACGGAACGGGCGGAGATACGAATCCGGGCCCAGTTTCCGAGGACACGCCGCGCGCCGGTATCGAGGGCGGAGGTGGAAGACCTTTACACGTTCGTCGGAATCGCCGTCAGCGACGGACGGCTCGCCGGAAGGGCCGTAGGGGTCGAGGTGACGGGCCTCACAGTATGTCCCTGCGCCATGGAAATGGTGACCGAACAAAACCGGGCCGCCCTTGCCGCCGCCGGCTACAGCCACGAACAGGCGGACGAGATATCGTCATTGGTCATCTGCGCGTCGCACAATCAGAGAGGGAAAGCAACGCTTCTAGTGGGAACGCAGACTCCGATACGCGCGGAGGAACTGGCCGAGATAGCCGAGGGGTCGATGAGTTCCGAGATTTATGAACTCTTGAAGCGCCCCGATGAACTCCACGTCGTGAGCCGCGCCCATTCGCGGCCGAGATTCGCCGAGGATGTCGTGAGGGAGATGATAAAGGGTGTCGCCGCCAATTTCACGCATCTCGCTGACGACACATTCGTGCTGGCGCGTCAGGAAAATTTCGAGAGCATCCACGCGCACAACGCGTATGCGGAGCGCTGCGGTCTGTTGGGCGATATGCGAGACGAACTGGCGGGGAAAACTCACCGCGCGCGCGCTTCGTCGCTCGAATCCTGGCTCGACGGCCTCCTTCAGTGACCGTTCGCCGGCATGTTTGAAAAAATCTGCTGGGTGGTGACCGGCGCGGGGCATTTTCTGGGCGAGACCGCAGGCATACTCGCGTCCTTGCGCGGCGTGCGGGTCGATATGTATTTCACGCGCGCCGGCGCGGAGGTTGCCGCGAAATACGGTCTTTTCAAAAATCTGGAGGCGTGCGCCGAACATGCTTTCCGGGAGAACGATTACAGCGCCGGCAGCGCGATATATTTTGCGGGCGGGCGGTACGACGCGCTGGTCATAGCCCCTGCCACCGCCAACACGGTCGCGAAATGCGCCCTCGGCGTCGCCGATTCGCTCGCGTCAAATTTTTTCGCTCAAGCCGGTAAGAGCGAAGTGCCGGCAATAATTCTGCCCACGGACGCGAAAACCGAAATAGAGTCGGCCACGATCTCCGGCAGAAAAATAAAGGTACGCCCCAGACCGGTCGACCTGCAAAGAACCGAAGAACTGTCGCGTTTTCCCGGAGTGACGGTGGTATATTCGCCGGAGGAATTGAGGGGTGTTTTGGATTCGGCATGAGGGGTTTGTCGCGTGTCCTGATATCATGCGTTTTCCTGCCGGCTTTTTATCTTCTTTTACTTCATTTTAGCGCTCGTGCTATAATCAATATTGGGAGGTGAGACTATGACCGACTACCAGCTCAAAAAACTTATGGAAATGGTTCTCTTTATTGTACAGAAGAGCAAGGATAAAGACAATTAAACGCGGCTGGTGTGTATCCGGCCGCCCAGGAGGGGAATAAAATGGAAGGAGCGTTGGAAATGACTGATTATCAGTACGAATCTATCATCAAGATGGTTTTGATGATCCTTGAAAACTGCAAAGATACCGAGGAAGCCAAAAAGAAGATCGAAACGCTCTTGAAAAAAGAAACGAAATAAATCCCCGCCTCACCGGCACACCCCCCGATAAAGGGCGCGATTTTTTTTGCCGAAAGGCGCGAGCCAGGTAAAATCCGGCTGATTGTCGGTGTAGACGCCGGTCATCAGTTCAACGTATGGGCCGTTTTCGTCGGTCAGATTTCTGTCCCACGCCTGCCCGAAGTCCCCGCAGCCCCATGTCCACTGTTTCTTGCCGGGCGATATCCGGTGGTCGGCCACGTGAAGTATGCCTGCCCCACGCACGTGATCTTATCCGCCCACACTTTCACTCATTTATGCAGTATTTATAACTCTCTTTGCTCATGCGTCTGCCCTGAGAAGTGTGTCAAACTACTTGCGTAGTGTCAACACGCGCTAACACGCTGTTGAAAATTGATATCGTGGAAGTGATGACGTGGAACAATACATTTGGATAAACACAATATGGCTCTGGATGCTGTTTGGTTATATCGCTTTCCTGACTATTGTATTGCTCTTGGTGGTGGCAAGAAATCACAGACGAATGTCCAGATTTCATGACATATTGAAAAAAAAAGCGCAGGATCTCGAAATTCAAATCGAAAAATCAAAGAGCGCAAACCAAGCTAAAAGTGATTTTCTGTCGCGAATGAGCCATGAAATACGAACGCCTCTAAATGCAATCATAGGTATGGCCCAGATTGCCCGAAACGCGTCAGAGAAGAGTAAGATTGACGACTGCATGGAGAAAATGGAGAGTAATTCCAAGCATCTGCTGGGAATCATCAATGATATTTTAGATTTCTCAAAAATAGAATCTGGGAGCCTTACACTGGAAGAATCGGAGTTTTCCCTTCGGCAGGATATCGATTTTGTCATTTCCATGTTCAAGGATAGGGCGAAGGAGAAAAAACTGGAGCTGCAGGTAAAGTTCGAAGAAATAAAGCACGACGGCATAACCAGCGATATGCTGCGGCTAAATCAGGTGCTGATCAATTTACTGTCCAACGCGATCAAATTTACCGATAGCGGCGGACGGGTTGCGCTGACCGTAGAGGAGGTTGCCCACTTGGATGGCGAGAGTATCTACCGCTTTATCGTGCAAGATACAGGCGTGGGAATTGACCCGGAACAGGCGGAGAAGCTGTTTACTCCCTTCACGCAAGCCAATGCCGGGACAACCCGCATATATGGCGGGACAGGCCTTGGCCTTTCGATTTCACAGAGCATTGCGCGCATGATGGGCGGGGAGATCGAACTCGAAACAGAACTTGGGCAGGGTTCGTTGTTCCAATTTACGATTCGTGTTCCGGCAAAGGAGACCATCGCTGTAACAGAACGCGATGACCGCCTCGTTCTTCCCAAAAAACTGGAAAATAAGCGCATACTGGTTGTGGACGACATTGAAATCAACCGGGAAATCATTATAGCCATGCTTGACGGCAGCGGAATCGAAATTGATACGGCGGTGAACGGGAAAGAGGCG
>JAISXR010000094.1 GCA_031270375.1 Synergistaceae bacterium
AACAGGGACAGGCCAAGCGGCTGCCCATAGAGGAACTCGACGGCGTGCCCAAGATCGGCAGGCGCGTTCTGGGCGTCCGCGACGACGACGAAATAGCGCGGGTGCGCATAACGAACGGCAATGACGAACTTCTTTTCACCACGGCCGACGGCCAGACGCTGAGGGTTCACGAAAGCGAATTCCGCCCGCAGGGGCGCTCGGCCCAGGGAGTCCACGGCATCAAACTCTCCGGCGGCGACCGCTTGGTCGGCTGCGACGTGATCATTCCCGGACGGCAGGTACTGTTCGTCAGCGAACGCGGCATCGGCAAAAGGACGCCTTACGAGGGATTCACGCAGCATCACAGGGCTACCGGCGGCGTGAGAGCCATGCACCTGACGGAAAAGACCGGGAAACTCATCGGCGCGTGGGGCGTTTCCGAGGACGACGAACTGATGATAATATCGGGACACGGCCGCGTGGTGCGCATGATGGCCTCCGAGGTATCGAGCCTGAGCAGGTCGGCCACCGGATACACTGTCGTGAGGCTGGACGAGGGTGACACCGTGGCGGATGTCAGCATAATAAAGTCGGAGCCTGAAACGTCCAAGGATGCGTAGCCGGCTGAAATTCGCGGCGCCTGGCGCGCCGACGATCGCAACACTCGCCGCCGCCGCGGCGGGCGCGTATTTTTTCTCTCACGCCCTCGCGGCGTTTCTCGCGTTGCCGTTTGCGCTGGCGCTGTGGTTCTACAGGGATCCCGACAGAACGCCGGGCGGGACATCGGATTCGTGGGTGAGTCCGGCCGATGGACATGTCGTCGAGATAATCGAAACCACCGACGATTTCGCCGGACGTTCCGTCAAAATAGGCATTTTCATGAACGGCTTCGATGTCCATGTCAACAGGTTCCCGCGCGACGGAACGGTGCGGGACATAATATATGTACCCGGGAAAAAATGGTTCGCCTTCGCTCCCAAGGCGTCGGAGGAAAACGAACGGATGTACGTGCGGATCCTGACGCCGGAAGGAAGGGCGACGCTGGTTCAGATAGCCGGAATAATGGCCCGGAGAATAGTCTGTTACGCAAAAAAAGGAGACTCCCTTGCGCGGGGCGAACGATATGGTATGATTAAGCTCGGCTCAAAAGTGGACGTATATATGCCCGAAGGTATTTCTCCGGCAGTTTGTGTCGGTGACAGGGTGAAGGCCGGAGAATCCGTGATAGGAGTGAAAAAAATCAGATGAGATACAGAAAGCGGGGCCGCCGCATCCCGTTCAACAAGATAGTGCCCAACATGATAACGAGCGGTAGCGTGCTGTGTGGCATGTTTTCCCTGATACTGACCTACAGGCGGCTGTTTCTGCCATCCGCGCTGGTATTGGTCATGGCGGTGTTCTTCGACTACATGGACGGCAGAGTGGCCCGCAGCCTGGGCGGAAGCAGCGCTTTCGGCGAAGAACTCGACAGTCTGGCGGACGCGCTCTCCTTTGGAGCGGCCCCGGCGTTCCTCATCTACGCCAGATACGTGGACGTGGAGGGAGGCATGCCTGGTGCGCTCGGGACCGCGTTCTTCGCGCTCTGCGGAGTGCTGAGGCTCGCCCGTTTCAACGTCACCCATGTCTCGGGCTCCTTTCAGGGCTTGCCCATACCGGCCGGCGGCATGACTCTGGCCGCGCTGGTCATCGGGGATATACCCCTCACCCCGGCGCTCGCGGTCGCGACAATGGCCTCGCTCGGCGTTCTCATGATATCGTCGGTGCCTTACGGCAACCTCAAACTTCTGCGCAAGGGCAATGTCCACAAGCGCAAAGCGCTGATTCTGACGCTGATTATCATATCCTGCTTGGCCCTGCTCCGCGAAAAATCGCTCCTCGCACTGGCGGGCATATACCTCACGAGCGGCATACTGGGGATTGACTGGGGAGCGTGGCTCTCCAAACACAGGGACGCCGCGGACGAAAAACCGGCGCGCGGAAAAGACTGAGCGAATTTTTTTAAATGAGCAGGTCTTGGTCATCGGGCAAAAATTTGCTCGGACCGTTGTCTTGTACACGCTTGTTATTTTGCGCGCTCTCTTTTTCAAAATTCCCGCAAAGCGAGTCTATAACGGCGGCAGAAGCGTCGTTTGAGGCAGAACCGAAAATAAACGTGTATTTTTTCCCTTCCAGCACCAGCGACATTCCGGCTTCGTCAGAACGCACACAAGTAAATTTCGGGGCGTTTCTTGCGATCAGTTCAGCGTAAGCGTGGCCGCCGGCGTTCTTGTCCGGTTCAAGCGACTGCGCGGAGGCGATCAGTATGACCGATACTCCGGCCCTGCAGCCGTTTTTGACGATCCTGTCCAAAATGATCGTCGACTGCCGGCTGATCTCCTCGGGATAATCGAAAATTACGACGTGATGATAATGGCGGTAATCTCCCGGATATTGAGCGTTGTAATCCGTTATGTCCCGAAAACCGCCGCTCAATATCCGAATTCGCTCATTTATCATATTGTCCAGCCTGGCCAGCTCTGTTCCGATTTCCCTGGAATCATGCAAGACCTTCTCGCCCATTATTTTTTCCTCCGCGCGGAAGAAGCTCGCGAAAGGGCCGACACTGCCTACCTGTCCGAGAGGGTCGATGATGGAAAAACGGACGCCGCGAGGCGGATGATATACCAACAGCCGCAGGATGAACGCCAGAATTCCGTCCGTTATTTTTTCCATGGTTGAAGGTTCGAACTCGAATACCAAGTGCCCGGCCTGTCCTTTTTCGACTGACAGGGGAATCAGCAGTTTGCCGTCACCGGTCAAGCTTTCGATCGCGGTGGCAATGACGCTCAGTATAGCTTTAGGCGCGGACATGTCGAACACAATCTCTCCCAGAAGCACGTCGAGCCATTTTTGCGCGTGAGCGGAACCGTTCAAAAATGAGCCGCCCGCGGCCGCGTTTATCAACGTGGTTTGTGTCAAGATCATCAGCTCGTTGCTCAATTTCTCCGGAAGGGAACCGTCAATGAGCGTCGAGGCGCGGTTTGCGAGTTCGTCCTGGACGGCCTTGTATTCGGCGGAGATAACCCGCGTCCGTTGGAGGATCACCTGCTCCAGCGAGGCCATTTCGACCACCGCGTTTTGCTGAATTTGAAGAAGGGCGTCGTCGCCGGATTTTTTGACTGCTGCTATCTCGCTATCGTAATAAGCCCGCGCTTCGTCCATCACCATGTAGAATTCTTCCACCAATTTGTCCCGCGGCTTGGTGCCCACGTGAAAAGCGCGCGCCAGCGAAGTCATTATTCCAACTTTGTCGATCTCCTGGATTATCTTTTGAACTCTGGCAAAATCGGGACGTTTTGCCGTGCCGGCTCGAGCGGGGAAATGGCCGTAAAAACGTTTGTAGCGGCACTGGCTGCCGATTGCGGCCAGTTTATCGTATTCGCCCCCCAGTTGGGAAATTTTGCGGTTGACCGCACGCTCCAGGCTGTTCACGGCTTCATCCCGCACAGCCCATATTTCAGATTCACGCTGTGCGCGCTCTTGCTTCAGCGCCGAAAATTTTTGTTCGCGGCTTTTGTCGTTGGCCAACCAATCGGCGGTCAGCGCATCAATCTGATTTTTCAACTGTTCGGCAGTTCTCAACACATCAAGAGTATTCACTACGACAGTGTTATTCTCCTCATGTTAGCTGTAGTCTCATTCGCGATGCTCAGGTTGCTTCGTGAAGAAATATATCATAAAAACAGGATATCGACAACATAAAGCCAATTTCTGATGTCTGATAGTAGTATATTCTTAAAACGACAGAATTGTGATAAAGTTATTGAGATATCTCAGAGATTTAGAGAGGCAGCGCCGATGAGTGTAAATTTTTGTCAAAAATGCGGAATTACGGTGGACGCGGGAGATGTCTTTTGCCATAATTGCGGGGCAGAGCTGCGGATAAAAATTTCGGACGACGAAGACGCGCCCGAAATCGCGGAATACTGCGCGAGGTGCGGTTTGCCATTGTACGCTGGTGACAGGTTCTGCTCGAATTGCGGAACTGACAGTACCTTGCGTCCCGAGCCGCCGCGCTTTTATGACGAAAGCGAGGAGTATCCGCGGGGGGGCAGGCCGCGAATCATGCTCAAAATCGTGATCGCGATTTTGTTTTGGGGGTCGGTATTGGGTGGTTGTTACGCGGTTTACCGGCATTTTTGGAGCGATATTCCGTGGAGCGACGTGGCGGCGGTAGTGACGGAGCAGGTACAGGACACGGATGACGGCTCGTCCCTCGACGAATCGCGGGCGGGGTTCCCCCCGATAGCGCCGGAGACGGCTTCCCCGGACACGTCGTATTCCGGCGCACCGCAAAGCCGGGAACCAGCGCCCGCAAAACTTGCCTGGGGAACGCAAGGCGAGGACGGAATCCGCGTCCTGGTTTTGTCGGACGGCACGCCGGCCTCGGATTCGTCCTCGCTCTCGGGCTCGGTCACGGGAAGCAGAGTACGCCTCAGGGCCGATCCCAGCACGAGGGCGAATATTTTGGGCGTTCTTGAAAGAGGCGACGGAGTCGGCGTAATGAGGAGCTTTTCATCGGGAAGAGAAGAGTTTGTCTGGTACAATGTCCGCTCCGAGAAGGGCAATGGATGGATTTACGGAGAATACATACGGGTGATCGAAGATGAGTGAGAATGAAGCGCAAACCTGTCAGAAATGCGGCGCACCCGCCAAAGAGGGCGATGTCTTCTGCCGCGCGTGCGGCATCAAGCACCTGTCTGAAGTGAGCGGGATAAAACCGCCCGCGGAGATCAAGCGAGTCTGCCTGAATTGCGGCAACGCGCTCCGTCCGGCCGCCAGGTTCTGTGACCTGTGCGGCGAAGAATGTGTCAAGATGCGGCGCGAGAGACGCGGCGGGAAACACAAACGAGGCGGGTGTTTCCTGATTTTGGCGGCGGTATTGCTCTGCTTCGCTGCCGGTATCTCGGCGGTCGCGATATACGACGTATCGAGAAATATGTCCCTCAAAGGGGTACTGACGTTCTTGAGGGAAAATCTTTTCGCGTCAGATTCCGCGGACGAAGAGGCCGAAGAGGAACCTGATGGGGGAAGCGCGGCGGCAGTTTCCGAAGACTTGTACGGGATAGTGGTCCCAAACGACAGTTTGACGGCCGTGGCGCCGATCGCCGAGGATGAGAGGGATATGTCCTCGCCGGACGTGCAACCAGGCCGCGAAGAGGGGACGAATCCCCCCGAAAATACGTATGAGGGCGAGGGCTCTCGCCCCGGCGATTCCGGCGAGAGGGATGAAAGAGCGGATGGGGTGGAAAATACGCTGTCCGACGCTGGGAGCGGCGCGATGGTTTTGGCTTCTCCCTTGAACGTATCCGCCGAAAGCTCTCCGTTGAACATATCCCCCGAAAGCGAGGATCAGACCGCCTCGGCCGGGAGCGAGCGGCGGGTTCCGGGCGCATGGACCGAGCGGGATTCCGATGGGTACAGCACCGTGGCGACGGGCGACGAGTTTTTCACCTCCTCGCAAGCTCCCGAGCTGCTGGGGGTTGTAACTGGGAGACGCGTGAACGTGCGCTCCGCGCCCAATACCGATTCGCGGATAAAAAGGCAGTTGGACAGCGGTGCGGAAGTGGAACTCGTACGACGATTTTCGTCGGGAAAAGAGCCGTATTATTGGTTTGAAGTACGCAGCTTCGGCGAAAGCGGATGGATTTACGGCCAGTTCATCAGACCGGAGTCGGGCGGCAGCGAAGTTCCCGCGGTTTCGCCAGCCGATACGGGAGAGCCGGATGGCGATTCGGCGGACGCAACTGTCATAAATACTTCTCCCTGACATATGAGATCAAGACCTCGGGGCGTCCATAGGTCCGATGTACCTGCGGGGCGCCTCGAGGTCTTGATCCTGTTGTGGCGTTCATGAATTTTCTCTGATATTTACCTCGAGCATCTCGGCTATCTGGACGGCGTTCAAAGCCGCGCCTTTTCTCAAGTTGTCGGATACCACCCACATCGCGAGCGCGTTTTCAAGTCCAGTGTCCCTGCGAATCCGGCCCACGAACACGGGGTCTTTGCCCTCGCAGTAACGCGGCCTCGGATAGACCGAGTTCGCCGGGTCATCCTGGAGCACCACGCCAGGCGCTTTCGAGAGTATTGCCCGCGCCTCGTCCGGCGTCACGGGCTCCTCGAACTGAGCGATTATTGATTCCCCGTGTC
Source organism: Synergistaceae bacterium (assembly GCA_031270375.1). Taxonomy (GTDB): domain Bacteria; phylum Synergistota; class Synergistia; order Synergistales; family Synergistaceae; genus JAIRKI01. Next base: position 6,169 of record JAISXR010000094.1, read on the forward strand.
CTCTGAAAACCGGCACACGCACCGTGGTGCAGCTCACTTTGAGGTCCGGAATGTGCATTATCTTCCGCGATTCGCGCACCATCTTCCATTCTTCCTCGGTCATGCCGTCGCTGTCGAACGCCCCTATATGCGGGAGCAAGTCGAAAGCGATCGGATGGGCGTAGACGAT
>JAISXR010000118.1 GCA_031270375.1 Synergistaceae bacterium
GCGGCCGGGAAGTTTTCCAGGATGCTCAAGTCGCCGTTCTCGAACGCGGCCAGCTCGGTGGACGACTCGTTGATGAAGCTGCTCTCGATGCGCGGGAGCTTCACCGCGGAGGCGTTCCAGTAGTTCGGGTTCTTCTCCATGACGAGACCGGCCGCGCCGTATTCCTTCAGGATGTACGGCCCGTTGCCGATATATGTCTTTGCAGAGAGCGCCCACTTCTCCGGATCCTTCTCGACGATGTCGCTCCTCACAGGCATGTAGGACATGAATGCGGCGAGCTGCAGGAAGAACGGCGTCGGGTTCTCGAGCTCGACGACCAGGGTTTTGTCGTCCTTCGCCGTAACCCCTATGTCCTCTGGCTTGGCGTTACCGTTATAGCGAGCCTCGCCGTTCTTTAAGAAATAAAATATGTAAGCGTAGCCAGCCGCGACCTCCGGATCGAGCACGCGCTTCCACGAGTACTCGAAGTCCTTTGCCGTCACCGGCTTGCCGTCCGACCACTTGGCGTCGCGCAGGTGAAACGTGTAGGTCTTGCCGTCCTTTGAAACGTCCCACGACTCCGCGATGCCGGGGACGAGCTTCCCGTCGCGGTCGCGGAGCAGCCCCTCGTAGCAGTGGTTGATGATATACCCCGCGATCAGGTCGCCGTTTCTGGTAGGGTCGAGCGTCTTGGGCTCCGTCGTCAGGTTGTAGCGTATCACCTGCTCGGGCTGTGCCGCCGCCAGGGGCGCGCCGCCCAGGAGCAGGCATGACAGCGCAATCGCCAGTACGCCAAAGAGAACAAAGCGGGAACGACATATCGTCTTCACTTAAACATCATCCTTTCCGTTACTCCGTCCGCAGGCTCAAGACAGCGGGCGGTCGTCGTTTCAATATAGCCGGCAGGCCACGTAATGACCGGCCTCCCTCTCCGTCAAAACGGGAACTTGATCCGCGCATTCCTCTGCCGCGTGCGGGCATCTGGTTCTGAACGTACAGCCTGACGGCGGGTCTATCGGGCTCGGCACGTCCCCTTTCAGCACGATCCTCCTTTCCCCGGCGCCCTCTTTCCGACTGCCGATCCGCGGTATCGAGGAGAGCAGTGCCTTCGTGTACGGGTGTTCGGGGTTCCCGTACAATTCTTCCGCGGGCGCTATTTCGACTATTCTCCCCAGGTACATGACCCCGACCCTGTCCGATATGTGGCGGATCATGGACAGATCGTGGGCTATGAAGAGGTACGTCAGGCCGTACAGGTCGCGCAGGTCCTCCAGGACGTTCACCACCTGCGCCTGTATCGAGACGTCGAGCGCGGATATCGGCTCGTCGCAAACCACGAACTCCGGCTCGGCGGAAAGCGCCCTCGCTATTCCTATCCGCTGGCGCTGGCCCCCGCTGAACTCGTGCGGATAGCGCATCGCGTGGTCCGGGTTCAGCCCGACTTGGCGCAGAAGGGCGTGGACACGCTCGGCCCTCTCGGTGCGCGTACCGATGCCGTGGATGGCCAGCGGCTCCGATATGATGTCCCCGACCGTCATGCGCGGGTTGAGCGACGCGTACGGATCCTGAAAGATCATCTGCACCCTACGCCTGTCGGGCACCGTGTCCCCGGCAAAGACTATCTCGCCCTCCGTCGGCTCGTACAGGCGGACTATCGTCCTGCCAAGGGTGGACTTGCCGCACCCGCTCTCGCCGACGAGCCCTACCGTCTCTCCCCTCGTGACGGAGAGATCCACGCCGTCGACCGCCTTCACTACGCGCCGCTCGCCGGAGAAAAAGCTCCTCGATCGGACAGGAAAGTATTTTTTCAGCCCGCGCACTTCCAGGAGCGGAGCGTCCTTCTCGTAACTCCCGCTCATTTAGGCGCCTCCGGGTCAAGCCTCCAGCATGAGGCCCTATGTTCGCTATGTCCGCTATGTTCGCCGTGTCCGCTCTCTCCGTAAAAGGCTGGCCGGCGGTCAAGGCACATCATCATGGCTTGGCCGCACCGCTCAACGAATGGACAGCCGGAGGGCGGCTTCAAGAGATCGGGAGGGGTTCCGGGAATAGGGACGAGGCGCTCCCGCGCGGCGCCGGTGTGACGGGGTATGCAGCGCATCAGCCCCTTCGTGTAAGGGTGCAGCGGGTTTTCGAAGAGCTCGGCCGCCGGCGCTTCCTCCATAATTTGCCCTCCGTACATGACAATAATGCGCGAACATGTCTCAGATACGACAGCCAGGTCATGGGTTATCAGGATGATCGAAGCGCCAGTTTTTTCGCGGAGGTTCGTCATCAATTCGAGTATCTGCGCCTGGATCGTGACGTCGAGCGCCGTGGTCGGTTCGTCGGCGATTAGCAATGACGGCTCGCAGACGAGCGCCATCGCTATCATGGCCCGCTGGCGCATCCCTCCGCTGAACTCGTGCGGGTAAGCTCCGAAGCGCGAGACCGCGTCAGGAATACCGACAAGGTTCAGCATCTCTATCGCTTTTGCCTTGGCTTCTCCCGCGCTTTTCTTTTTGTTGTGAACCGCAAGCGCCTCCACTATCTGTTCACCTATCGTGAAGACGGGGTTCAGCGAGGTCATGGGATCCTGAAACACCATCGAGATCTCGTCCCCCCGAAGGGCCCTCATGCTCCCGGCGCTCTTTTCAAGGAGATTCTCCCCTCGAAACGTCACGCTCCCCGATATAACCCTACCGGGATAGGGGAGCAGCCGCAGGATCGCGAGAGATGTCACGCTCTTTCCGCTGCCGGACTCGCCGACGATGCCGACCGTCTCCCCGGCGTTCACGTGAATATCAACGCCCCTTATTGCCTTCACCTCGCCGACGTGGGTGAAGAAAGAGACATTGAGGTCCTTCACGGCGAGCAGGGGCGTCGCGGCGCTCACTTTCTCAGCCTCGGGTCGAGGGCGTCCCTCATGCCGTCGCCCACGAAGTTAAAGCCGAGCATCGTCGCGCAGATGAATATCGCTGGGAAGAAGAGTTGGTATGGGTGCGGGCGCAGGGCCCCGAGGGCGTCCGAGCAGAGCGATCCCCACGACGCCAAGGGGGCTGAGATGCCCAGCCCTATGAAACTGAGGAACGACTCAGTGAACACAGCCCCTGGTATCATCATCGTCGCCGTCACGAGTATCGGGCCCATCGAGTTTGGGATGAGGTGCCTCGTCAGAATCCGCCATGTGCTGGCGCCCTGCACGAGCGCGGCCAGGACGAATTCCTGTTCCTTCAGGTTCATGACCTGCCCTCGCACGATCCGGGCCATGTTCACCCAATAGACGAGGGTTATGGCTATGAGTATGTTGTGAAGCCCGGTGCCAAGCCATACCATGAGGAGTATCGCGTAGAGCATCAGGGGGATCGTCCATATTATATCGACCACCCGCATCATGGCATTGTCGACGCGTCCGCCGGCGTATCCGGCGAATCCGCCGTAGACCACCCCGATGGCGCAGCTTACGAACGTCGCGATGAAGCTTATGAGAAGGGATATCCGCCCGCCGGTCATCACGCGGACGAAGAGGTCGCGCCCCAGGTTGTCCGTGCCGAAGACGTACTCCGCGCCCGGGAACTCGTTCGTGCGGTCGAGGTCCTGTTCCCAATAGGAGTGCGTCGAGACGGCGGGGCCGATAAGAGCGAGAAGGACGATGACGACCACTAACACGAGCCCAAACATCGCGGTCGGGTTTTTCCGGAAGCGCCGCCACGCGTCCTGCAAGTACGTCATGCTCGGGCGGACGATCTTCTCGGAGGCCTGGAGCTCGGGAGGAAGCGGTTCCCACAGGGCCCTCTCGATCATTTTATTTTCCTATCCTGATGCGAGGGTCGATCAAGCCGTAGAGCAGATCTACGATAAGGACAGCCGCGCAGAGAAGTATGGCGTCCAGTATGGTCAGCCCCATGAGAACCGTGTAGTCGCGGTTTGTGATGCTATCGACGAAAAATTTGCCCATGCCGGGGATCGCGAACACCTTCTCCACTACGAACGATCCTGTGATCACCGTCGCGATGAGAGGACCTATATACGTCACTACCGGGATGAGGGAGTTGCGAAGCGCGTGCTTGAAAAAAACCTGAAACTCCGGAACGCCCTTGGCGCGCGCGGTCATTATATAATCCTGTCCCATAGCCTCCAGCATACTGGAGCGCACGAGCCGGGTCACGAACGAGAGAGAGTAACCGCCCAGGGCGACCGCCGGCAGCACGAAGTGCTTCCACGTGCGCAGGCCGAATGTCGGGAAAATTTTCAACTTGCTGCTGAATATGTAAATCAAGAGCGTCGCAAGGACGAAACTCGGTATCGTCTGACCGAGCGTCGCTATGAACCGGATGGCCTGATCCGCGAACGAATCCCTTCGCACAGCCGAGTATATCCCCGCCGGGATGCCGACGAGCAGCACGAAAACGAAAGCGACGGCGCCCAGTTTAGCGGACGCCGGCATACTCTGCTTTATAATGTCGTTCACGGATACGCCTCTTTTCTGGAACGACGGCCCTAGGTCCCATACGAGCAGGCCCTTCACGTAATTGATGTATTGCAGATAGAGAGGCTCGTCGAGGTGGTATTTCGCCTCCAGCGCCTTCAGCACCTCAGGGGGGACTTCCTTGTCCTGAGCGAACGGCCCTCCCGGAACGGCGTGCATCATAAAAAACGTCAGCGTAACGACAGCCGCCAGCGTCAAGGCGATGGAGAATACGCGATCCACAATAAATCGAGCCAATCCTGTATCACCCCGATCGATTTTATCTGCGCTCCAATAAAATCATAAGGGATAGTATCGGGAATTGTCACGCCATTGTCAATATCCGCTTTTCCAGTTGGAAAATATCCTCTTCGCCTGCCGCAGGAAACCATTCGAAATAGTGATGCCTTCAGCGTCCGCGATCTTGTTTTCCGGCAATATAGGGATGGGATTGCAGCCGCCTTTCACCACTTCGATATTGCTCGCGCGAAACCTGTTTCCGCAGTTCTGGCAGACGAACACGCTGCCCTCCTGCACGTAGTAGCCCCAGCCTGAGTCGAAACAGACCTGGCACGTGTTGAATGCCGTCCGTATCGTGCCGTCGGGCGCTTTTACCGCGAATACCTCCATCTTCGTTCCTTCGACTACGACGGGATAGAATATCGCCTTTTCAGAAACTTCCTTGACGGGAATGTACAGGTCGCCGTTCGGGCGCAGCGCGGCTGGAGCGGATGTCGCGGCAAACGCGATTACCGGAATGACCGCGGAGAGTATCGTTATTTTTAAAGCTCTGTGAATTTTATTTTTCATCGCGATCATTATCCATTTATTTCAAGTCAAACGGCTTGAGAAATTTATACGCCTCGAATTTACGGCCCCTCGCGTCTTCGAGCGGGACTTTGTCGTATGCCCAGCCCTCGACCTTGGAAGGATCGACCCCGGCGTCTATGAATATCTTCGGATCAACCACAAACACGATGTCCTTGTCGTTCTTGCTCATATCCTTTGCCCACTCGAACAGAAAACCATCGGCCACCGTGACCCCGTAATGGTCGAGCGCGGCATGGTAGCCAACGGATTCCCGATCGAGCTTCACTATCTGCTCGAATGACGCGAGAGGCGTTATTTCACCGCTATATTCCAACGGTTTGTTCGAAAGTTTTTTGCCGACCATCAGCTTGCCTCTGTCGTCGAGCATCCCCTTCATATCGCCCGGCAATTTGTTCAGATCAAGACCGGCTTTCACAAACGGTTCGGCGTCGAAACAGAGGTACACGTCGAACATCCTGCCGGGTTTAGCCTCCCTGCGCCACCAGAAAGCGGCGTCGCCGTCCGGATCCGTAAGAACCCACACTTTGTCCATTTCGTCGGCGGCAGGCGGAAATTCCAAAGCTCCTATCATCTCGCCAAACGAAGATATAGCGGTTTGCCCCACGAGGTCGGTGTTGAATGCCGCGTCCGCCGTGCCCGCCGCGAGAATCGAGGATATCCCTATCAACAACGCGGCCAATATAACTTTGCACATTTTTTTCTTTCCCATTTCAAATCCCCCCAATATTTTGATTTTATTAGTTGCTGACGCGGTTAGCTTCGAACCGCCTCAGTCTTAAAGCGTTTGTGAGTACAGATACGGAGCTGAGCGACATCGCGGCCGCGGCGAATATCGGATTCAAGAGCGGCCCGCCGAAAATATGCAGTACCCCGGCCGCCACCGGGATACCGGCCGTGTTGTAGGCGAAAGCCCAGAACAGATTTTGCTTGATGTTGCGTATCGTAGCGCGGGAAAGGGCGATAGCCGTAGGCACGTCCATGAGGTCGCTCTTCATCAGCACTATGTCAGCCGATTCCATAGCAACGTCGGTTCCGGAGCCTATCGCTATCCCTATATCCGCCTGCGCGAGCGCGGGGGCGTCGTTTATTCCGTCTCCGACCATCGCGACACGCAAGCCCTCGCTTTGGAGTTTTTTCACCTCGTTGGATTTGTCCTGCGGCAGGACTTCGGCCAGGACTATATCGATGCCCACCTGACGGGCGATCGCGCCCGCCGTCTTCTTGTTGTCCCCGGTAATCATGGCAACCTTGACCCCCATAGCCTTTAGGGATTTAATCGCTTCCGCGCTGCTCTTTTTTAAAACGTCCGCGACGGCGATAATGCCGACAAGTTTGTCCTCGAGCACGACATACATAGGCGTTTTCCCCTCCTCCGCCAGGCGATCGGATTCCCCTTCCAATTCGCCCAGCAAGATGCCGCGTTCGGCCATTAGCTTCCGGTTCCCTATGCAAAAAACGCTGCCGCCGACGCTAGCCTCTATCCCAAGGCCGGTGAGCGCCTGGAAGCCCTCTACCTCCAGAAAATCGACGCCCTCGGTTTCCGCTTTCCTGACTATCGCCTCACCCAGCGGGTGCTCGGAACTCTTCTCCGCCGACGCGGTTATCTGGAGAAGGTGTTTTTCGTCCCGTATGCCGGAAGAGCCCGCTACGACGATATCGGTGACTTCTGGATGTCCCTCGGTCAGCGTCCCCGTCTTGTCGAACACGATCGCGTTCAGCTTATGCGTCGTCTCCAGGGCTTCGCCGCCCTTGAACAGGATGCCGTTTTCAGCCCCTTTGCCAGTACCCACCATAATTGCCGTCGGTGTCGCAAGCCCAAGGGCGCACGGGCAGGCGATTATAAGGATAGCTATGAATATGGTCAGCGCGAATTGGACATGGGTCCAACCTGCTGGCGGCGTCCCGAGGAAGTACCAGGCTGTGGCCGCTATTACCGCTATGACGCAGACGACCGGGACGAAATATCCCGATACGATGTCGGCCATAGCGGCAATCGGCGCTTTTGAACCCTGGGCGTCCTCCACCAGTTTGATTATCTGAGCGAGCGCGGTGTCGCTGCCCACCTTTGTCGCTTCGAAACGGAGGACGCCGTTTTTGTTGATGGTAGCGGCGAACACCTTGTCGCCGGGCTTCTTGTCTATCGGTATGCTCTCGCCGGTAAGCATTGATTCGTCCACCGCGGAATGACCGTCGGCGATCACGCCGTCGACCGGAATTTTGCCGCCCGGCTTGACCAGGATAACGTGACCGATCTCAACTTCGTCTATCGGGATTTCCATTTCTTTGCCGTCTTGAATGATAATTGCCGTTTTAGGCGCAAGCCCCATGAGTTTCTTTATGGCTTCGGACGTCTTCCCCTTCGAAACCGCCTCAAGATATTTACCGAGCAGGATAAGCGTTATTATGACGCCGGCCGACTCGAAATAGAGGCCTTCGACAGCGCCGAAGTTGCCGGCGAGTATCTGATATGTGGAATAGAAGCTGTAAACCAGCGCGGCGGACGTGCCTATCGCTATCAGGGAGTCCATATTAGGGCTCCCCTGAACGAGCGACCGGAACCCGACGGAGTAGAACCTCCTCCCGGCGATGACTATAGGCACGGTCAGGATTATCTGTACAATCGCGTAGTTCAGCGGGTACTGCATCGGGTAGAGCAGCCTGGGGATCGGGAACGGCCACCACCAAATCATAGAGCCCATTGCTATGTAAAGGAGCGGTATGCCGAACACAGCCGATACTGTGAATTTTCTCTTAAGGGAATTTATCTCCCGCTCCTTGCGTATGCGGTCTTCGTCGACAGCCCCCTTCCTCTCCGCGTCGAGGGGCGTGTACCCCGCTTTCGATATTGCGTCTTTTATCCCTGAAAGCTTTATTGCATTGAGGTCGTATACTACAGTGGCCCGCTCCGTAGCGAAGTTGACGGACGCGCTTAAAACCCCGGCGCTTTTGCCGAGCGCCTTTTCAATGCGCCTCGCGCACGCGGCGCACGTCATGCCCGCTATCGGGATCGTTACCTCGCCGTTCTTGCGCCCCTCTACGACGCCGTACCCGATTTTGGCGATGGTGTCGCTGATGGCTCCAACCTGGATGACGTTCTCGTCATATTCGACGGTGAGCTTTTCGGTGGCGAAATTCACCGCGGCGCTCGTCACACCGTCAAGTTTCCCGGTCGCCCTCTCTATCCTCTTAGCGCACGCGGCGCATGTCATGCCGCTGATGCCTATAGATTCGTGTCTCATGACATATCATCCCCTCTCCATCTGACAGCTGAAATTGTTTCACTAATATTTATTCCTGCAGCAAGGGCAACCGGGAGCGGAAGCCTCCACCGCGTCTTCCGTATCTCCTGGAAGTTCCGTGGCTTCGGCGGCGCCCGCGCCTGACGCCGTAACCGCGCTTTCGTTCACCACTATTATGGTACCCCTGATCATCCCCATCCAGCAGCTATATCTGTATTTGCCCTCCTTAAGCGGAGTAAACTCGATGATGTTTTCTCCCAATTGAAGGCGTTTCTCTATCCCGAACGCGGGTATCACGATAGCGTTGTTGCAGCCGTTGAGCGTGCCTGGTTCCGCGTAAAGGTCCCAACGCACAGGCGTCCCCGCTTTGACGGTGAGTGTAGGATATCCGCGCCTGCCCAGCGGTGTCGTGATATCCTGGATGCCGTCCGCGCCGGGATTCTTAGCTATAAAACCACCGGACTGGGCCGGCGCGGCGACTGAGCCGGCGCTCCTTAAATCGCCAAACCCGGTGCCGAACCCGGAAAGAGCCGTGCCGTTGCTGAACATGGTCACGCCCATGAATATTACCAAAACCGCCCCCGCCTTTATGACTTTGCCGGCAAATTTTCTGCTCATAAGCGAGCCGAACGCCCCCAGGGCGAACATGAGCGGGACTGTGCCCAGGCCAAAGGACAGCATCGATAGCGCCCCCCGGAGCGCGCTGCCTGTCCCGAGCGCGTAAATTTGCATAGCCTGGAGCGGACCGCACGGCATCAGCCCATTAAGCAATCCCACGAAAAGCGGCCCCTTCCCCGCTTTTTCGCGGTCGATCCGCTCGGTAATGGACTTGGGCAGCCTTGGCGTCAATGCCCTCAGAAACCCGGACATACCCAGCATGTTGAGCCCCAGGATAACCATGAAAACGCCGGCGATAATCTGAATCATGCCCTTCATCGCGGCAGAAAGGCTGATGACGGAACCCAGCATACCAACGACTCCGCCCACGACCGCGTAGGAAACGACCCTCCCGGCATTGTATTGTATGGCAGGCCACAGGGCGGTCGAAGGCGTCGGACACTTGCCGCCGCGCGGAGGCTCCCCGCCCGCAGTCAGGCTCTGGGACAGGTTTATGCCGCCGCACATTGCGACGCAGTGGAGGGACGTCAGCAACCCGACCGCGAAAAGCATCCCGTACCCCATCCCAGCCTCGGCCTGCGGGAAAAAGTTGAATATGCCCCCCAGAAAACCACCGGCTCCGCTGTTTAAAAACATATAGAGCGCCATCACGAGGAGCAGCGCCCCGAGGAGATCGCTCCGTTCCGCACCCCTTTTGCCGCCGTGCCGGGCCGCCCTGTAGCCCATGTTTTCGATAGCTGAGACGATGGCGCTCAGGTTCGTCCTGTCGTCGTAAACGACCTCCGCTGTCCCCTTGGCGTAATCGACGCTAGCCGCAAGCACCCCATTCAACGCCTTCAATTTTTTTTCTATCCTGTTTTGACAGCTTACACACGTCATCCCGGCGATACGTAGCGTCTCCCTTTTTTGATTCGATGAATCCACGCCAATCCCCCCATCTTAAAATCCGCTGACATGATTTTGCCGCCCGAAATCTATCGATGATTGTATTTGTCAAATATGTAGTTTTTATGGATAAGGTTTTGATTTTGGTTTTCATGCTTCCTTACCTCAATACGTGTTAAAATATCAATGCCGGCACGGGGTAAAATCCTGCGGTATCGAGCGTTAAAAACATAGAAGGTGTTTAGGACTGTGCCTAATCTGGATTTCGATATCTTGAGCGAGATGAGGAAAAAACACTCCGCGTGGCGGCTTCTTCTCG
>JAISXR010000133.1 GCA_031270375.1 Synergistaceae bacterium
ATTAAAAAATGGTAAACCCCCGGCTATGCCGGGGGACTCCTAAAGTTTGACAGATCCGGGAATGGGCTCGATCCTACGCTTGTGAACCGCCGAAGTTTACAAGGAGGAAGAGCCCATGGAAGATATAAGTAGTTTATGCCACAGCAGTTGGGATTGCAAGTATCATGTGGTATGGATACCGAAATATAGGCGTAAGGTGATGTTTTGGGGGTTGCGCAAGGTTCTTGGGGAAGTTTTTCACGAACTTGCGAGGCGAAAAGAGTGCAAGATACTGGAAGGTCATGTGGCAGTGGATCACGTCCACATGTATATCTCGATACCGCCGAAATACCCAGTAGCGCAGGTAGTCGGTTATATAAAAGGCAAGAGTGCGATTTTCATAGCTAGGAAGTATGGTGGGCGACAAAGAAATTTTCGCGGCGAAAATTTCTGGGCACGAGGATATTATGTTTCGACAGTAGGCAAAGATGAAGAGTTGATCAGGGAATACATTCGCAAGCAGGAAGTGGAAGACAAGAAGTATGATCAACGTAGCTTGTTCGACTAGCCGCTTTAGCGGCTCAAGGTTTTAGACCGCTTTGAGCGGTTCATAAAATCAAACCCCCGGCTCTGCCGGGGGTATCTGACTTGAGAACGTTTTCAACAGTGTTTGAGGATTGCGGTTTGAGAATTGCGGATTTCCCGAATTGCGAATAACATGCGGAGATTGAATGCGGAGATTGAATCCTTGACATGACCGAAATATATGCTAGGATACAGAACGTTGAGTTTCAAATTCCTCGGTGGCGCAATCGGCAGCGCGGGTGGCTGTTAACCACTAGGTTCGAGGTTCGAGTCCTCGCCGAGGAGCCAGAAGATAAGTTCGGGATAACCCGGCATCGTTCAAAATTAGCCCAAAAGCACACTAAATAGAGCTTTTGGGCTAATTTGTGATAAACTAAGATAAAAGAAATATAAAGTAGGTTATTCAGAGGCATTTATTACTCGGTGTTTCGAATACCGACATGTTGGGAGGAATTGACATGCTTCACAATCGTTATCGCGGAATGATAGCGGTATATTTCGTAATCGCCTTGTCGATATTGTTCGCGCAGCGAGCCGCGGCGGCCGACAGGTGCGGCGTTGTGGAAAAACTTACCAAAACTGTGACCGCGGCCCGCGGCAGTAAGGAAATTTATCTGTCCGAAGGAGACGCCGTTTACACGGGCGACTTGCTAAGGGCGGGACAATCCGGGTACGCCGAGATAAAGCTGATAGACGACACGCTGATAGCATTTGGCGGCAACAGCGTTATTTCGCTCACCGAAGTCCGGTTTCGCGCGGGTGGTTCGCGCCTCCATATATCGGTGGACAATGGCGCCTTATGGGTATCCATAGGCTCAATAGGTCTCGTCAGCGCGGAAGCCGTGAAATTCAGCACGCCGTCCCTTCTGGTGTCGTCCGGCAACGCGACGCTTCAGTTCGAAACCGGCGGCGGCGAGGAAAAACTGAAAGTACAATGGCTCAACAAAGGCGGCAAGGTCGAGGTCTACAACAACCGCACGAAAACGAGGCTCACCCTGAAAGAAGCCGACATTACCCTCACAGTTTCGGCAAGCGGTGATATGACCGTAGCCCCGACCGAAACCGAACAGGAGACTCCGCCTCCTCCGGAGGAGTAAATTATACTCGACGTCGACGCGGCCGCCTTTACAGTCCTCTCCAAACCGGTTTCCCGGCGAAGTCCCTCACGCCGTCGCGATAGGCGGACAGGCTCTCGGGCGTGCTGTCTATCTCCAAATCAGACGGCGATCCGTCGGATTTGAGGAGCTTGTTCCACCATGATACGGCTTTCAGTCTGGGGTATCTGCCAGAGTTTATCGCGGCGAATGTCTCACGCATCCACTCCGCTTTCCCAGGGCCGGACGCGCCGATTTCGAGCAGAGCTATCGGTTTTGACGGCGACAGGGCGCAGAGCCCGGGATATATGCGCTTCATGATCTCGTCGAAACTCTCGACGGACGCGGCTGTGCCAGCGTAGACGCTCGCGCCGATCCAGTCGATCCACTCGTCTCCGGGGTAGTAGTACGAGGCCGAGTTCCATGCTTCTTGCGGGGCGCCGCGTTGCGCGATGTGGAAAACCCACGTGACGTCGTCAGCGCCGCGCTCCCTGAAGATGCCGATTATCCTGCGGTACGCGTCCCTGAATCTCTCGGGGCCGTCGGGGATGTCCCGTTCGCCGTATTCGTCGCTATCCCGGCCGTTCCACGCTCCGCTCCAGGGAAACCACGAGCCATTCGCCTCCGGGCCGAACTCAATCATCACCGGAAATCCGAGCGCGCGCGCCTCGTCGGCGGCACACGAAATCAGATCGTCAAAACGGCCTTCGAGTATCGCTTCCAGCGTGTATAGCGGTTCCGGCGCTCCCTGTCTTGAAGAACTCCACGGCATCATCCCGACCAGAGGGATAACTTCAGCGCCGCGCAGAGCGCGGCACGCTTCCGACGGAAAGGCCGGCCGCGCGCCCCAGTTCCACGAGAGGTACGCCCATACGATTTTTTTGCCGGACATGCGTTCGAAGTCGATGACATTTTGGACGGACACGAGGTCGTCCAAAATGCCGAAATCGGGATGAGCCGAATGATATATGCTGCCTTCGGCATCCAGTTTCACGGCGGCATGGGCGGACGAGACCCAAATCACGGCAGCGAGCGCGGCGCAGACGATGCCCGCGTTTTTTTTCACGAAACGTCCTTTTTGAGAGCGCGGTTACGTCTCACGCAGAAAAAAACGTAACCGGCAATCAGTGCCGCGCAGAAGACGGCAAGAGCCAGCGTTATCCTGTGGAGGCCGCTATACATGACTTCTTCGTTGTACTTGGTCTCGCCCATCAGGCCTAACCAATATCCCAGGGCGGTCAGGATTATGACCCATATCCCGCTGCCGAGGCCGGTGTATACGCTGAATTTTACAAGATTCATACGGGCGAGCCCCGCTGGGAGGGAGACGTATTGGCGAATCACCGGCAGGAGCCGCGCTGTGAACGTGCTGATGTGTCCATGACGCGCGAAGAACGCCTCGGCTTTGTCGAGCGCGGAGGGCGAAACAAAAAAGTATTTCCCGAACCGCTCGAAAAATTTTCTGCCCCATTTCACGGCGATGTAGTAGTTGAAATACGCTCCCAACAGGCTGCCCGCGATGCCACAGACGACGACCGCGAACGGGTTCATCGCGCCTTTGCTCGCGAGATACCCCGCGGGGGGGATGACCACCTCGCTGGGGAACGGAAAGAACGACGACTCAAGAAACATCAAGCCCACGATGCCGGGATAACCCAGGGAACCGACCACGTTCACGAGCCACGCTACCAGCGCGTGGAACGAGCCTGACAGCCACGAAATTACGCTCATCTTATCTCAAACCCCTCTTCGTATTCTAACGGAGCCTCGTCGGTGACGGAAAAACCGCTGACGCGGGAGAACTGCGGGCCGAGGCGGCACCAGTCCTCCATCTCCTCCACGGCTCCATTTTCGCCCTGAAAATATATCTCCACCCTGCGATCGGGGAGGTTTCTCACCCAGCCTGTCAGACCCAGCTCTGCCGCACGGGAACGCGCGTTCCACCTGAACCCGACTCCCTGCACCCGCCCCGAGACGACGACGCGTCTCCGCATTGTCTGTCCCGTCATGGTCATTTGCCCTCCTTTGCAACGCCGTGTCCTGAAGCTATAATGAAGGCGCGATTTTGGGACATTTTACCATCAGGCGCGGAGGATAACCATATGAATGACTTAGCCCCAAACATCCTGTTCGAACGGTGATAACTTTCGTTCTCGGCGGCTCGGGCAGCGGTAAGAGCGAGTTCGCCGAACGTCTCGCCCGGGAGGCGCCCGGGAAAATCATATATCTTGCCACTGCCGACGCCGCCGACGCCGAGATGGCGTCACGCATCGCGCTTCACAAGTCCCGCAGGCCAGCGTCCTGGGACACGTGGGAGGGCGGCGTGGAAACGCTTCCCCGCGCGGCGCGAAAACTGGCCGGCGACTACGACCTGTTGCTGATAGACTCTCTTACGACGTACATCTCCGCGCTCTTCGTGTCGTCGCGGGCGTCGGAGGATGACGACGAAACCGCCTGGGCCGAGCCGGCTGAAAAAATCCTGAAGGGCGTCTCGGAAATATTCACAGGTTTCGCCGAAACCGTCCGCGATACGCCGAAACGCCTGATAGTCGTGAGCGACGAGGTAGGATGCGGAGTGGTACCGGCATACAGGATGGGAAGACGCTTCAGGGACATTCAGGGACGCGCCAACCAAACGGCGGCTGCTCTGTCCGACGAGGCCGTTCTGGTGGCGGCGGGCATTCCTCTCTGGCTCAAAACCGGTATCATCGAAACGGAAAGCGGCTGCGCGTGAAATCCGCGGACTTAGCCAGGCTATTCGCCAAAATAACCGTTTACGCGAGACGCTTCGCCGGCGAAATCGCCGCGGCCGATTTTTTCGCCGGGCTCCGTGATCAGTTCATCTCAGTCTGGACGCTCATCACGAGGATTCCTCTTCCCCGAAAACTCTGTCCTCCAAAATTCGCTCTCCCGACAGCGGAAGCCCTGGCGCTGATGCCTGTCGCGGGCGGACTGTTCGGCGCTCTGGCGACGGTCGTTCCCGCCCTGTCGGTCCGGGCCGGATTGCCGGATATTGCCGCGGCGTGGTTCGCGTGCGGGCTTTATACCGTGTTGGGCTGGGGGCTGCATCTCGACGGATGGGGCGACCTGTGGGACGGTTTCGGCTCGGGACGGCGCGGGGATGAACTGAGACGGGTGATGAAAGACCCCAGGACGGGTGTTTTTGGGGTCGCGGGCATCGTGCTAGCGCTTGCTGCGAAGGCGTCGTTATTGCCCGAGGGCGGCGCCGCTCATTGGCCGGTTATATGCGCGCTGAGCGGAAGCGTCGGGCGCTTCGGCGGAACTGTTGCCGCCCGCTTGGGCAAATACCCGTGGGAAAACGGGATGGCACGCGATATCGTCAGGGGTTTCGGGGGTTATCAGTTGTTCCGTTCGTTCGTATTCACGTGCGTCATGCTTCCCCTGGCTCCGTTCGCGTGGATCGCCGGAATGATTCTCTCCACAGCCGCCGGCGCGGCGCTGGCCGTCTGGGCAAACGAGCGTCTCGGAGGCGTGAACGGAGACGTCATAGGCGCGTCCTCCGTCTTGGGAGAACTGTTGGTCATGGCTGTCTGCGCGCTATGACGCCGCGCGGTATATTGGAATCGCGCGGCATGGAATCGAAATTACATCAAGCGGGAGGAAATTGCTTTGAAACACGCACCCATTAAAATGATAGCATCCGACCTGGACGGCACGCTGCTCGACGATTTGAGCCGCGTGCCCGAACGCAATAAAGCGGCCATCGCTGAAGCGGTGCGGCGCGGGATAATTTTCGTCGTATCGACGGGGAGGATGTATCATTCCGCGCGCGGTTTCGCGGAAGAACTCGGCGCGGCACAGTTTCCGCTGATATGCTACAACGGTTCCATGATAGCCGAACCGGACGGAGAGGAACTCTTTCACCTGAAGCTCGACATGGATGTTGCCCTCGGCTTGCTCGCGGTTTTCAGGGACCGGAACATGTACGTTCAGTCGTATATCGACGACAGGCTTTACATCAAAGAGAGTGACGCCGAGCAATATCGATACTATAACAAATACTTCGGGATAAGCGGGACCGCCGTCGGCAGCGATTTATACACCCCGGAGAGACGCCCGACAAAATTGCTCTCCAAGGCGGAGAGAATCAAGGACTCGCGCAGATTGATAAAAGAACTCTCCGGCATGTTCCCGGGAAGGGTTTACGTCACCAGCTCGAACGAGGATTTCATCGAGATGATGAACCCGGAAGCGAACAAGGCGAGATGTCTCCGCTTGTTGTCGGAATCGTGCGGTGTGCCGCTCAAGAATATCATGGCGCTGGGTGATGGCGATAACGACGCCGAAATGGTCGAAGCCGCGGGGCTTGGAATAGCGGTCGCAAACGCGCGCGAGAGCGTAAAAAAAGCGGCCCGCCTCATCGCTCCGTCGAACAACGAATGCGGGGTTGCGTGGGCTATCGAGGAATACGTTTTAAAGTAGCGGCACCCCGTTCAAGTGGGGACGGCGCGGAGTGATCTCGTCGAGATACCGCCATACGCCTTCGTCGTCGAAGATGCTCCAGTTGATTCCGGCGAAGAAACCGCGGTCGCCGAAACGCTCGGTCGAAAGTTCCTGTATGCCGCGCCCGTCATCGCATTTGCTGTTGAAGGCGAGTTCGTCCCTGCGCCACACGCAGTCGACTATGCTTCCGGCCGACTGCTTTACCGTAAATCCCTTGACGAGAGGGGATAACTCGCCGAACGAATAGCATCTCATCACGACCGGGTCCCCTCCGCGGCGGCTCATCACGCCCACGAAGCCTCCGCTTCGCGACCCTTTTTCGGAGGATGTCACCGACCCCAGACAGTAGCAGTTTTCCACCGTAGCCGAGCCCTCGCCGCATTCCATCGATCCGGCGAAGCCTCCTACAGTTCCCTCTCCCGTTACGCCGCCGCTCGCGTAACACGCGAAAATCGAACCTCCGGCGATATCCCCGGCGAATCCGCCGGCCGCGCCCTTTGTGCCCGTCTTGTTCACGGCGCCTGCCGCCGCGCATCTCGTCAGCAGACCGCTGGTCAGTCCCGCAAAACCTCCTATCGCCGAGCCCGCGCGTTCATTGTTGGAAACGACATCCATGTGCGCCGTGCACCAGTCGGCGCGGCAGCCGCGTATATACCCGCCGAAGCCGCCCGCGTGAGCGCATTCGGCACAATCCAGCGACACTTTCGAATGGCAGTTCTTCATGGAACTATCCCTGGCAATCCCCACAAAACCTCCGGCACCGTCTGAGTCAGCCGCGCGGAGCGCCCCGCGCGCCTCGCAATTGGCGATCTCCGTCCCGCTATAGACATATCCGCACATGCCGCCGCACGCGTTCGCTCCTCTGACATCCGAGAACACGTTCGAAACGCTGTTTTCGATGACGCTGCTGCTTGCTATGCCGACGATGCCTCCGATGTTCGACGAGGAAACTGGCGATATCTTGCCCTCGACGTAACAGCTCACTATGGAACTTGTCTCCGCGTAACCCGCGACGCCACCTATCGAGTCTCCGCCCTTCATCTCGAAATCCTCGACATACAGGTTCTGTATGACGGCGTATTCGATGTAGCCGAAAAGCCCCGCGCTTCTCTTTCCCTGATTTTCGACGACAAAACCTTTGACCGTGTGGCCGGCGCCGTCAAAGACGCCGCAGAACTCGCGCTTGTCGAAAGGTCCAGTGCAGTACCCGACCGGCCGCCAACTCATGCCGCCGAGATCAATGTCGTCGGTGATCCTGAAATAGGAACCGCCGTAAGACATGCCCCCGTTGACGTCGCGCGCGAGTTTCAGCAGGTGTTCGGCTTTCGAGATGATATAAGCGGTCTCGGGAGACAATCCGTCTCCTCCGCCGAATTGAAGCGGCGATAAATCCGCGTCCATCGGCATCATCAACCCTTCGTGTGTCGAATCGGGCATTCATTCACTCCTCTCGGGCACGTCCTCATATGGCTGCGGTTCCCCCGGCCGCCGCATTTTCAAACGAGCCGGAATCATTATCTAATGCGATACAGCCCATTGGAACGCCAAATTTTCAGAACGACAACCGCCCCCTTCTCCATCTGTATTATACCAAGCCCGAAAATGTAAACTAAGGAAGCGGGCAGTTGCTGAACACTGCCTACAGCACCGAGTAATCGGAATCGCGTTTATCCGCTATGAACATGTGTCCGGGCGCGTGGGTGATCGCGAACGGCGGTTTGGATTGCATCACGGCTGCCTGCGGCGTCACTCCGCAGGCCCAGAAGACCGGAACTTCGCCGTCTTTTATCGTCACGGCGCCGCCGAAATCCGGGCGTCCGGCATCTTTTATCCCTATCGCCGCCGGATCCCCGACGTGAACCGGAGCACCGTGAACGGAAGGGAAACGCGACGTGCAGGTCACGGCTTTTACGACCTGAGCGTGCGGGATCGGTCTCATGCTCACCACCATATTGCCCGAAAAACGTCCCGCGGGAACGCATTTTATAGTGGAAATATACATGGGGACGTTGACTCCTTCCTCGATGTGGCGGATGCCTATGCCCGCCTCCAGCATCGCGTTTTCGAACGAGAACGAGCAGCCTATGAGAAAAGCCACCAGGTCGTCACGCCATACCGGCCTGATGTCGGTGGGTTCGTCGGTGATCACGCCGTTTTCCCATATCCTGTATTTCGGGATATCCGTCCGCACATCCGCGCCCGGCGCGATAATTTTTGGCTCCGGGTCGCCAGGCTCCGTGACGTCGAGAATGGGACACGGCTTCGGGTTCCTCGTCGCGTAAAGCAGGAAATCCCACGCCCAATCCCTGGGCAGGACGATCATGTTCGCCTGCGCGTATCCCAGAGATAATCCTGGCGTGGGCGCGGCCCAACCGCCGTCTCTGATTATCTTCCTCACCTCGGACGCCGGCATGTGCGCGAGGTCACGGGCGGAATACGTCATCTCAAAACGCCTCCTTCAGCGGTCTTATCTTCACTCCCGCCGACACCAGAGCCTCGCGCACCGCTCTCGCCATGTCGACGGCGCCTTTGGAGTCACCGTGCAGGCAGATGGTATCGGGTTTGAGGTCGATCTCCGTTCCGTCTCCGGCCGTCACCGTCCCCAGCGTCACCATCCGTACCGCCCGCCGCGCCGACAATTCCGCGTCATGAATCACAGCGCCCTCCATGGAGCGGGGCATCAACGATCCGTCACTCATATAGGTCCTGTCCGCGAAAGCCTCCGACGCGAACCGCACGCCGGTTTCCGTTGCCGCCGGCTCTAACTCCGAACGGGCGAGCCCCATCAGTATTATCCCGTCTCCCGAGTCGCGCACGGCGCGCGCGACCGCGCCGGCCAGTCTTGCGTCCCTCGCCGCCTGGTTGTAGAGAGCTCCGTGCGGTTTCACGTGCCGCAGCGCGACGCCGCGCGCGCGGCAGAAAGCGCCGAGCGCCCCTATTTGATAAAGACAGTAGTCGTAGACCTCCTGCGGCGAGCAGGCCATATTCCGCCTGCCAAAACCCAACATGTCGGGATACGAGACGTGCGCGCCGACGGCGACGCCGCGTTCGGCGCAAATCCCGACGGCGCGGCGCATCACCGAAGGGTCTCCGGCGTGATATCCGCAGGCGATGTTGGCGGAAGAGACGAGCGAGATCACCGCCTCGTCGTCCCCTATCTCCCAAACGCCGAACCCCTCTCCCAAATCGCTGTTCATATCGACGGCAAGTACATCCATATTACTGCCCTCCTAGCGCGGGCGCGACCTGTAGGCTGCCCTCATATCGTCGAGGCGGCGCAGATTTTCCTCGAACGCGAATAGTTGCGCGGCGGCTTCTTTTTCGGAGATCCTTTTGAACCGGACGGTATCTCCGGGCGTCTTCCGCGCCAGCGTGGCGACCGACCATGTACTCACCGCGGCGATTTTGGCGTATCCGCCCGTCGTCTGACGGTCCGCCATGAGCACTATCGGCTTCCCCTCACCCGGAACCTGCACCGCGCCGTGCACTATGCCGTCGGAGACCACATCGGGGCCCGATGCGTGCTCTATGATAGGGCCGTCGAGGCGGTATCCCATTCTGTCCATTTCGTTCGTCACGGTGTAAGGCTCGTTGAAAAAGATTTTTATGCCAGCATCGGTGAAAGCGTCGATCTGAGGGCCGTCGAGCGCGCAAATGAACTCGTCGTCACGCGAGTCGGGCCGCAATTCCGAAGTACAGGCAAATCCTTCGGACAAGCGCCACAGCGGCCGGGGCTCACACAGACCGGCCACGTCGCCGGCCCGCAGGGCGCGTCCTTTGTATCCGCCGATTTTACCCCTGGTATAAGTCGACCGGCTTCCCATGACGAGCGGCACGTCTATTCCGCCGCTGAAACAGAGGTACGAGCGGCAGCCGTCCGGACGTTTCGGGAATCCAGTCACCGCGAGACGGCTGCCTCGCTCAACCCTGTGAACTGTCCACGACGGAACGCAAATGCCGTCTATGCTCATAGCGAGATCGGCGCCGGTGAGAACCACACAGCACTCCCTCCCGAATACTATTTCGAGCCCGAAGAGCGTCATCTCAAGCGCCGCGTCGTTCTGAGCGTTGCCGAGCATGACGTTGCCCATGCGAAGCGAAAATTGATCCATGGGCGACGATACCGGCACGCCTCTCGATTGATGCCCCCAGCGGCCAAGATCTTGAACCAGCGTAAATATCCCGGGTTTCTCAACCCTGAACGACATCTTTTACTCTCACCTCCGCCTGGTAACGTCCGGCGTCGGCGTCATGTTTTATGCTCGCGTACTCGTCCACCGATACGCCGCGAAACTTTATCCAATCCCCGGCCTCTATCAAAGTGGGCCGTTCGCTGTCGCCGGGATCGAAGAGCCTCAGAGGGGTGCGGCCTATCAACTGCCATCCTCCGGGACTGTCGATGCTGTAAGCTCCAGTCTGCCTGCCGGCAATGCCGACACTTCCGGCCGGAATGAGGACGCGCGGGATTTTGAGCCTCGGCGTCCCCAGCGTCTCGTCCAGGCCGCCGAGGTAGGCGAACCCGGGGGTGAATCCGAGCATATAACAGTAATATTCTGGCTTGGTATGTCTTTTAATCACTTCATTTTCGCTGTAACCCGTATGCGCGCACACGTTTGACATATCAGGTCCGTACTCGCCGCCATACAGCACCGGCAAGACCCAAACGCGGCGCGTTTCCCCGCCGCCGCCGCCGAGGCTCTCCAGAGTTTTGCGCGCTATCGCCTCCAGCTTTTCGCGATCGGTTTTTATGGGATCGTAATGTATAGAAAGGGAGCGGTACGTTGGCACGAACTCACGTATGCCCCTGACGTTCTTCGGGGCGAGAGCCCGCATCAGGTTCTGGAGCCTGAAATTCGCCTCCATCTCGATCGAATCCGAGAACTCGACTACAAGACAGCTATCCCCGGAGCCGAGAAATTTTGGAGCGTCGTACATAGCTTCACCACCCGTCAGGTTTGCTTTTCGTCGTACTTCCGCATATACACGGCCATGCACAGCATGGGACTTTGCACGGGCGAGAGGTATTTCAACAGGTCGTCCTCGCGCTTCAATATATAGTTGACGATAGCGGGGCACGGCTGGGTTGTGATCGGGCCTGGATTATTCCTCTCAATGTAGCGGATATACGCCCATGTACAGGTACCCGCGCCCATCCGTTTGAGAAGCGCGTATAGGCGCCCCAATTCAGGATTGTTCGTCCTGCTGGCGGGCGCGACCATCAGCGAGATACGGGTGCCCTTTGACAGATCGGAGAAAAATTTTTCGGTGTCGTCCTCGTAACCGCGCGCGCCGTGACGACACACGGAGATGCAAGCGCCGCACGCGATGCATTTGTCGGGATCCATGCGCACCCTGATATCGTCATTTTCGTTCGCGTACGCTATATTGGCGATCTCAACGGGGCACACGCCCGTGCAGCGATTACATCCCACACATTATCATTATGATATTTTTGACAATATCTTCGAAAGGCCACGATAAATGTTTTAAAAAACAGACATGTATAGGCGGCTATTTTTGTCAGTTCCGCCGGTTTTGCGAAAACGCTTTTCATTTGCGCTCCCTCGCGTCCCGCGTCACGGGGTTTCATGCCGCGCAGAGGCGCCTCGCCCTCTTTATGTTCCGTATCGCGTTCACCGTCGAACAGCACGCGCCTTTTTTTAACTATGAGCCGCGCCTTCGTGACGGGATGAGCAAGGAGCGATCCAATGGCGCGAACAACGCTGATCAGGGCGTCGCAGTCAGCGTCCGGCCGGATATCATTTACGCTGAACGTGCGGTGACGCTCGCGTCCGTCTGGAAAATGCCCTATACAAACCTGTATCGCTAACCGGCAGCTTACAAATTCAAATTGAGACATTACACGCCTCCGTAAACATTTTCGCGCATTATATCATATCGTCCTAATGGAAACGAATGAAAAAAACGGGACGCAAATATCGGTCAAATGACGCGCAGATGGGAATAATGCTCCATCAGGCGCGGGAGCGTCATATTTTTTCTCTCCTCGCCGAGGATATCGAGGATGATTTTACCCTCCTCCAGCATGACCGTGCGCGTGCCGAAATCCAGAGCCTGCTTGGTATTGTGGGTGATCATCATCGTGGCGAGTTTCTGCTCTCTCACTATCTCGTCCGTGATGCGCATTATTTTCTGGGCGGCGGCGGGGTCGAGGGCTGCCGTGTGTTCGTCTAGCAAAAGCAAACGGGGTTTCGCGATCGTGGACATCAGCATGGCGAGCGCCTGTCTCTGCCCGCCGGAGAGAAGCCCCACTTTGTCGGTCAGGCGATCCTCCAGACCCATTTCGAAGCGCGCCAGATGGTCTTTGAAAAATGAATGATCCTCCCGGGACACGCCCTTTCGTAGCGGCCATTTTTTCCCGCGGCTGTATGCCAGCGCCAGGTTCTCCTCGATGGTCATGCTGGGCGCGGTGCCCTTTGCGGGGTTCTGAAAGATATAACCGATCACTAGTGCCCTCTTGTGAGGCGCGAGCCAGGTAACGTCCTCCCCGCCCAGCGCGATGGAACCGCCGTCCAGTATGAAACCGCCGGTTATCGCGTTGAACAGCGTCGATTTTCCCGCTCCGTTCGAGCCTATGATGGTCAGAAATTCACCGTCGTCCAGCGTCAGGCTCAAATTGTCCAGCGCCACCCTCTCGTTCGGCGTATCCCGAAAAAAAGTTTTTTTGGCGTTTTTAACCTCCAACATGACGCCCCGCCTCCCTGCGCGCGGAATATAGCTGAAACCGGCCTTTTACTGCCGGCAAAGAGAGCGCCGCGATCACTATCAGCGCCGAAACGAGCTTGAGGGCATAGGCGGGGAAGAAATCGCTCTTCAGCGCGAGGGCGATGATCAGGCGGTAGATGACGGAGCCGCATATCGCCGATGCGAAACCCAACGTCACTGAGCGGCGCCCCCAAAACACCTCGCCTATGATCACCGAGGCCAGCCCCACCACCATCATGCCAACGCCGGAGCTGATATCGGCGAAACCCTGGTACTGCGCGGCAACGGCCCCCGAAAAACCCACGCAGGCGTTGGAGACGGACGTGGCGATTATCCGCATGACGTCCACGTCGATGGACGAAGCCCGCACCATGTCGTCGTTGTCGCCGGCCGCGCGTATACAGAGCCCCAGATGGGTCTGAAAGAACCACGCGAGAAACGCGAAACAGGCGAGGCAGAAGAAAGACGCCAGCACGAGGCGCGTGACATCCTTGTGAACGTTCGGCAGTGACGCCGCGGCCATTGAGAAAAGATGCTTCGATCCCAGAAGCGACAGGTTGGAGCGATCCCCGAGAACGAAGAGGTTCACCGTGTAGAGCGCGCTCATCGTCAGAATGCCAGACAGGATGGGATGTATGTCCATCTTGGTTTGCAGAAAGCCCGTCACGGTTCCGGCTAGCGCGCCGAACAGGATGCCGCAGACGATCCCCCAGCCGGGCATCCCGAGCGCGGTCAAGGACGCGGAAACAGCCAGTCCCAGCGTGAAGCTGCCGTCGGTGGTCAAGTCCGGCGTGTTGAGGATGCGGAAGGTCACGTAAATACCCATCGCCATCAGGCCGTAGATCAATCCCAGATGCAGCGAACCGGCAAAGAGAATCATGACGGGCCTCGCTCTCCTACTTCACCAGAACGGAATTGTCCAGGATATCCGCCGGAATTTCCGCGCCGATGGCGTCCGCTGTTGGTTTGTTGAACAACGTCACGAAATCGGAGATCACAACGGCGGGAATGTCCTTCACCGCCGTGCCCTTCAGGTATCTGTCCGCCATGTCGGCGACGCGGGCGCCGATCACATGGTCGTCGATGCTGATGGTGGAAAAAGCGCCAGTGTTGACCATTACGGCGGAGCTGCCGTAGGTGGGGATTTTGGCCGCGTTCGCTATTTCGACCACCTGCGTGAGGGCGCTCTGGATCATGCTGTCGTTGGGAATGAAGATCGCGTCCACGTTTCCCACAAGCGATTGGGTAGCCTGCTGAACCTCCGATGAAGCGGTGACGACGGCCTCTTTGTAGGAGTAGCCCTCCGTCCGGTCAATGTAGTCTTTCGCGGCGTTGATGGTGGTTACCGAGTTTATCTCGCCGGAGTTGTAGATGAGCCCGAAGGTCCTGGCCTTGGGTGTTACGCGTGCGGCGAGTTTGAACATCTCGTCCACGGGGATCGCGTTGGAAGCGCCGGTCGCGTTTTTGTCGGGACGTGCCATCTCCGTTATAACACCCGCCCCGACGGGGTTGGAGACGGAGATGAAAAATACGGGAGCCTCCGGTTCGAGGTTCACCATCGCCTGAGTCGGCGGCGTCGCGATAGTGACGATGAAATCGAGGCCCGCGCCGGCCATGCTCTGGCATATGGAATTGAGGTTGCTCATGTCGCCCTGAGCGTTTTTGTAATCGAAGGTCATCTTGTCCTCCGAGTAACCCAGCTCCCTCATCCTGTCGATAAATCCCTCCCGCATGTCCGCGAAAGCCCCGTTCTCGATCAACTGCACGATTCCCACCCTGACGGGCGCCGCC
>JAISXR010000204.1 GCA_031270375.1 Synergistaceae bacterium
CGTTTTAGGACTGGCATAACTCAGCTTCACCGCATTCTTTTTGAAATCTTCGTCAAATTTTCTCCTGCTTGCCGACATAGGGCATCGCCTCCTCTTCTTCCTGAGACGACTACCTTCACATCCTGTCCGTTATTTTAGCGGAGACCCTCGTCTCGTTCGTAGAATGGGATGTACACTATCTTCCCTTCCTCGCTCAATTCTTGAAGGTACCCTTTGTACTGTGCCGACAAACTTTTATCCTCCAGATAGAGAATTCTTTCAATGAACAGCAGCAAGTCCCGTTTCTCTTCCATACTCCAGCCGCGCTCCGCGAGAAGCCCCGTCACCACACGCAGGTAATGGTATTTTTGCAGCTCCGTCCGGCTCAACGCCGCCTGTTTGCCCGCGTAAAGAACAAAGTCTATCGGGTTATCGCTCGACAAAAGCTCATCGTCGTCCAAATCCGCTAACACCATCTTATTATACCGGTATATGCTTTCCGTGCCGCAGAAGGAATACGAATAATACGGCAAAAGACCCACCTGGCAAAGCAGGGCTAACGCATCGGGAAACGGCATGGACAGGAAATCGACATGATTTATTCAACCGTGCGTAGGGGCGCGCCAACGCGCGTCCGTCGTTATCTGCTATCGATGAGGCGAACATCGTCAAACGGGCGAACACAGTTCGCCCCTACGATTTCTCGGATAATCAAACCAATCGAAAGACGTTGGTAGGGGCGGATATCATCCGCCCGTTGCCTTTCTTCGCGCGTAAGCCTTGAGAGAACAGGGTTCTTCGTCTGGCGATGTTCGCCTCGCCAATGGCAGAGAACGACGGACGCGCGTGGGCGCGCCCCTACGCACGTTTGAATAAATCACGTCGATTTCCTGTTTATGCCGCTTCCTGATACATTTGCCCTGCAAATTTTCTTTGTCAGCCTTGCGCAAATCCATAGCATAATATAGAATCAAGCGCAGTCTTAAAGGGAGGAAGGCGGACATGGAAATAAATGTACAGAACGACGGCGGTGTGACGACGATCACTCTTTCGGGCAGACTCGACACCAACGGGACTTCGCGAAGTGTTCGATATGACGGCTTTTCGGCCATCTTCAAAATAATTTGAGACCGGTATAGCCGTGCTTTTCTCAATATCGAGCTTGATGTCGCGGTACGGCGCGGATATCGGGGATACTCCGTATGCCGGTCAGGACGAAATCAACGCCTGTGTTTTCGATGCGACGGATTTTTTCAAAGTTGCCGATATCGAAAAATATAAGATGAATTTCGCGGCCTCGCGAAAGAGGGAGGCCGCGATAGAAACCGTGAAGGCGGGCGGCGCTTACGCGGTCTTTTCGTCGCGTTTGGAGGCGGTGAAGAACAGAATCCGTGAGCTGAACGAATACAACAGGAAAAATTTCCTGTTCCAAAGCGCGGCTCTGACGGAGGAAGAATCCTCCATCGCCGGAGAAACCAGGCGTCTGCGAACGGAAAAAGCCCGTCTTCTGGACGAGATCGAACGTTTGATTCTCTCGAATGTCGGCGTCCGCAAAGAGGCGGCCGTTTTGACGTATAAAGACGTGGTTTTATGCAATTCCCTTGAAAATATGAAAACTCTTCTGCCGGAAATCCGCGGAATGGACGCGGGCAGGCTCGAAAAGACGCCGGTGTTCACGAATTCGTTCGACGAGCTGCCCGCGAAATTGAACGAAGGCCGGCGGTTCGCCGTTGTCGGCGGCCCCTGCCTTCTGGGAACGGGAGAAATGCTTATCCGCGTGATCCATCGCGACGGAAGCTCGTTCCTCTTCGATTTCAACACGGGCAATCACGACGGCGACCTCCGCGACGAGGACGCCGTTGGACCTCATATCAGAAATAACTCCGACGAAATCGTGAAGATTGTGTTTGAGCCTAGAAAGAACGCTCTGACGCTTCAGGATTACGAATCTCTTCGCTTGCCTATCGAGTTTGCGCGTTCGCTGGATGTTCCCGTGGTCATTCCCCTGCCGGACGCGGCCTATATGAAGTATATCGACGAGATCACGTCGTTCGTCGCGCCGGGCGTCCGCGACTCCGCGAAGGGAGATTTCGCGGCCGAGATCCGCCGAATTGCGGAATTGTTTCTGGACGCGATCGAAGAATTGCGGCGGCGTCTGAAGCCTCCGAAGCTGGAGGTGCTGCACGTCGGCAACAAAGCGGGGCTCGGCGCGTTTTACGACGGCAGAAAGCGTTATTATGACAGGTTTATTTCGTTCAAGCAGGGCTTGGCGCCGATAACCCGGAAGGCCGACAGGGTCGAGTCCGTGACGGACTATATTTTTTATCCCGCGCTGCCCTTTTACCTGTGGGGTATCGAAAACGTCATTCAGGTCGATTCCCTGAACGAGACGGATTCTCTGCGCAAATGCGCGAACGCTCACGGACCCGAAATCGCTTTTTTCGGCGTGCTCTACCCCGAAATGCTCGATAAAAGCTCCTCGCGCGCCATGTCCATGGCGCCGATCGAAAACAAGGAGTACATGCGATGATCGATAAATCGGCGCTTCGCCGGATGCTGGCCCGCGCGCTCCTGCTCGCGGTCGCGGCGTCGGTCTGGTTCCTGTATGAAAATTTTCACCATTGGCAGCCGGACATATTCGAAGAAATCGAACTGCAATATATCGTAATGGCCCGGACGGACACCGCCGGGGATACGTACATCATAGACAGCGGCAGGAGCCGCATCGTCAAAATGGACAAAGACGGCCGCGCCTGTTACGCGCTCGGCGGCGAAAGCAGCGGCGGGGTCTTCGAGAACGCTTGCGAAATCTCCGTTGAGGATAAAAAGAGCTTCTTCGTCCACGAGATCGCCTGGGACGAGAGCGGGATGAGCATCGCCGCCGAGCGAATACTTGAGTTCGACAAAGTATCCGGCGCGCTGCGGAGAGAGGTGTACAGGCTCGACCGGGACGAAATCGGCCTCGACTGGAAACTGTCGGCGCTGATTTCGTTGGGCGGCCTGAAGTTCGAGGACGGGAAGCTGTGGTTCACGCGGAAGAACGAAAATTCGTTCACCCTTTACAGTCTCGTTCCGGGGGAAAAGGCCGTCGGGGAATACGATGTCGCTTACGAAGACGCTCTGTGGACCTTGAGCGATGTCGCGGCGGATATCGCCGGAAAGCGGATTTTCTTTCTGGATAAGGCCGGCGTCATCAGGGTCGCCGATTCCGGCGGAATAAAAGTCGTGTTCAGCCCGGTCTCCGGAGTTTCGGTAAAAGAAATTTCCCGTCCGTACCGGCTGGCGTTCGACGGTTCCGGGCTGTACTTTGCCGACACGGGCAAACGGGCTATTCTGCGCCTTGAAAACTATAATAACCCCGAAAACAGCAATGCGGCGAAGATCGTGATTGGCGGCTGGGAGGAGACCGTCATGCCGGTTCCCTATAATTTCGTGCATTCCAGAGGCGATCTGCTGACCCTGACGAGCACGGCCTCCGTCGTCGGCATTTCTCCCGAAGGAGAGGAATTCTTCCGCGTTTCGTCGCTGCCGGCCGGGTTTCGAATCGTGTTGCTGAGGCTGGGCCTCTGGGTCTCCCTGTTCGTCGTTCTGTTTTCGCTGTCTCGCGTTTTTGCCGCGCCTTCCCGCTTCGCGAGCGTCATCGAAAAGGCGAAGGGCAAGAATATCCTTCTGTTTTCCATTCTCGTGGGCATGGGCCTGGCGTTGGCGGCGATTATGCCCACTTTCTCCAGCGAACTGACCGCCGCGTCGGAAAGCGAAATCATGAGCCACTTGTACTATATCATGGAAGTATCCCCGAAAATCCTCGATCTGGAAGCGTTCGCCGAAATAAATACTCCCCAGGACTACAATGGACCAGCGTACAGGAGGTTCAGGCTTTCGCTGGATAACCTTCTGAAAAGACGAAACGAATGGAACAAGCAGATATTCTGTGATGTCTTCAAATTCAAGGACGGGCTGCGCTACAGCGTCTGTTTCCTGGACGGAACGATCGGCGCGTTTTTCGATCCGAAGGATCTCACAAGTTCCGACATCCGCATTATAGAGAACGGAGAATGGATAAAAAACCTGGACGAGCATGATGTGAGCGGAAACTACATCTCGCTGAGCGGTCCGCTGTATGACGCCGGCGGCGGCGTCGGCGGAGGAATCGAGATAGGGGTAGACCTGAGCGCGCTGGAAGATCATATGCGAACTTTGTCGAAGAACGCGATGGTCCATACTCTGCTCTTGCTGGCACTCCTGTTTTTCTTCGTTTCCGAAATGCTCGAATGCCTCCCCGCGGAGAAAACGCGCGTCGAAAACGACAATGAGTACGATAACGATACGGATATTCCGGTCGGGCATCTGCGTCTGATCACCTTCCTCGTGTTTTTGGCGTTCAATTTGTTTGCCGGGTTTCTCCCCAACTACGCGCTGAGTATCGGCGGCTCTTTCCTGGGCTTCTCTCCGCGAACCTCGGCAGTTTTCCCGGTAGTCGCCGACGGCGTATGTTTGGCTCTGGCGCCGCTGATACTGCCTTTTTTGCACGCGCGCCTGGGACGCCGCCGCTCTTTTTTGGCCGGTTTCGCGTTATGCGCCGCCGGGTACGCGCTCAGCGCGCTCGCGGAATCGCTTGGCCCGCTCATTGCGGGAGTAGGCGCCTTGAGTTTGGGTGCCGGCATTTTGTTCACTCTGGCGCAAATGTGCGCAGCGTCGCGGAAGGACCCCGACGTAAAAGCGTTCGCGTTCTCGTCTTTGGCGTCCGCCAGTTTTTCCGGCATAAACTGCGGCATCATGACCGGCGGAATCGTTGCCGCTCATTTCAGTCAGAAATCGGTTTTCGTCTTCGGCAAGTTCCTGTCGATATTTGCGATGGTGGTATTCCTGTTCTTGACGAGAAAAATGACGGACGACTGGAATCGAATCGGCGTGGGCGCGGAAAAATCGGTTCGCGTGCCGATCGTTTTCCCGCGAGGAATTATCGCGTTTCTGGTTTTGTCGTTCTTTCCGTTCACTTTGTACGGCGGCTTCATGTATTATCTGGTTCCTGTGTTTGGAAATCAGGCGGGGTTTTCCGATACCGAGATCAGTCTGATTTTCGTGCTGTTCGGGGTAGGAATCATGTTCCTCGCGCCGGGAATCGCGGCTTTTCAGCGGAGAGAAAAAGAAGGAAAAAACACGATCTCGTACTTTCTCCGGCTGGCGCTCGCCGTGGAGCTGGCGGGCATCCTCTGCTTCGCGTTTTTTCAGTCGGTGGCCGCGATGCTGGCGGCGGTTTTCATCCTGGGCGGCGCTTCCGGCATAGGCAATACGTATTTCCCTCTTTATCTCACGGAAATGCCGGAGACAAAAAAACTCAGAGAAGGCAGCGACATGGCGCTGTTCAATTTCATCGAGAACCTGGGGTTCGCGGCCGGTCCCATGGTTTTCAGCGCCATCCTGCACTCCGGGGCGTCTTTCTGGTATTACGTTCTGGCCGCCTCGATGCTGCTCGCGTTCCTGTCGTACCACGCCGTCCGGCGCGAAGCCGTCCCGCATTGATAGCAGGGGACGGGCGAACACAGTTCGCCCCTACGATTTCTCGGATAATCAAACAATAGGAGGTATACTTGATAAATGTTTCAGGCCGTGAGTATAATTTATTTCTGTCTAGGCCTTTATTCCTTGACGGGACTCGCGCGTTTATACACAATAGCGGAAATCAAGGCTTGGAGGATTCGAAATTTGCCTTTGGATTTTTATTTCCTATTGGAATACGCGATTAGAAAAAACGCCAGCGACGTACACTTTTCTGTTGGGGCTGCTCCGCTTTTGCGTATCGACGGCGAACTGCGTCCCTTCGGCGGAGCCGCCCCGCTCACGGAATGCGACATGGAAAAGCTGCTGGGCAATATCCTGACCCGCAGGCAGATGAGAATATACAAATCGTCAAACGAATTGGATTTCAGCTATTTTTATGAAGGAACAAACGTCCAGGCGCATTTCAGAGGCAACGCTTTTTACGGAACCCGCAAAATGTCCGCGGTTTTCCGGCGAATTCCGGTGTATATTCCCTCTTTAGACGAGCTGGCTTTGCCGCCGCTGCTGAGGACGGTCAGCCGAATGCGGCGGGGAATCTTTCTGGTGACGGGGGCGACCGGCAGCGGGAAAAGCACGACCCTGGCGGCGATCGTGAACGAAATCAACAAGACGCGCAGGGATCATATCATCACAATCGAAGATCCTGTGGAATACGTTTATCAGCCGGACAAATGCCTGATTCACCAAAGGGAAATCAGCCTCGACACGGACAGCTTCGCGGAGGGACTGAGAAGCGCCCTGCGTCAGGACCCCGATGTTCTCCTGATAGGAGAGATGCGGGACCGGGAAACCATCGACGCGGCTCTTTCCGCCTCGGACATGGGGCATACGATTTTCAGTACCCTCCATACAATGAACGCTTCCCAGTCCATCGACCGCATTGTTGACGTATTCCCCTACGAGCAGCAGGCTCAGATACGTGTCCAGCTCGCGGGGTCCCTGACGGGAATATGTTCGCAGCAACTGATACCGAAAAAAGAAGGCGGCCGCGTCTGCGCGACGGAAATTCTCATGGCGGTTTCCGGGATCAGGAACTGCATTGCCGAGGGAGCGACATCCCAGATCCGCTCTTTGCTTCAAACGGGAGTCCTCGACGGGATGCACACCATGGAACAAGACCTGGCCCGGCTCGTCAACGAAGGCGCTCTCTCTGAGGACGAAGCTCTGAATTATGCCTACGACCCGAAGGATCTGCAACGCATTCTCCAGGGGCCGTAGGCTCCTGAAACCCCTTTTGAGGAAATAACGTTCAAACTACTCTTTTGCAAAGATAACGTCAATTTTTGTCAATGTGACAAAGGCGATCGACTTCACGAACAAAATGTGGTGCAGTGAGCGCGTACTGGAGAGACATTCTGACCTCCTATACCAAAAAGCGAGGCAGCCCCTCCGGCCCGTAGGCTCTCAGTAGGTCCGGGGTGTAGTTCCCCGCGCCGTCGTACACGAAAAGGGGCGGCTCGACGGTCAGGCCGGGACCTCCGCCCTTCA
>JAISXR010000241.1 GCA_031270375.1 Synergistaceae bacterium
ACGGACGCCCGATGACGCGGCTGAACGCCTCGGGCGCCCAGTACATCGGCGTGCCCTTGAGCCCGGTCATCTTCTGTGACATGTCGTTCGCCAAGAGCGATGATATGCCAAAATCGGTGAGCACCAGATCAAGCGGCTCCATCGAGCGGACGAGGACATTGCCGGGTTTCAGGTCGCAGTGAACGATTCCGTTGTCGTGAAGGCACTGAATGGCGGCCGATAATTCGGGTATGAATTGCGAGACGAAATTTCCCGAGCGTTTCACGTCCGCCGGGACGTCTTTCAGCGAGCCGAGCGGCATGTATTCCTGCAGTTCGTACCAGCGCGACGTCGTCTCGTCGAAACCCGTCTCGTGGAACACCACAAAACAGGAGCTATTCCGCCGGCTCATCTCCTTGACGCGCCGCAGAATTTCGAGCTTCGGCTCCATGCGGTGGCGGTAGAGTTTGAGGACGCGCTTTTCGCCGTCCTCGGCGGCCAGATAAATGTCGGCCTCCGAACCTTTCGTGGGAAGAGGAGCGAGAATTTTCCATCCGCGGAACTCGCGAAGTACGCCGAATATCTCGCGCCCGCGCGAAACGGGTTCAGCGAGCGTAGCGTCAGCTTCCCGCGGAGGTTCTATTATTGTCGGCGAGCTTGACGCGTCGTCGGTCAATGTGACATCGGACTGGGCCATCGGGGCTTACCTCCTGTCGTTTATTCTGCTCGCGTTTTCCGCGTAAGTCAAGATTATGTCGAAGAAATGGGGCAGGACAAGATTTTTTTACTCAGAGAACCTGGAGTATCGGAGAGGCGGGCGCCGCGATGAGCAAACAAACATAAAGGCTGTTGGGGGATGTCCAACGGTCAAATCCCGAAAACGACACCGACAAGCAAACGCCTCGCGGATCTTGAGGAGACGCGAGGCGCTGCTCTCAAGCTATTGAACCGCCGTATGCGAGTCCGTACGTACGGTGGCCGGAGAGGACGGCTTCTCGATTGATGAGAGGCCTCCTGCCCGATTTTTGCCGTCAGGCGTTCTCGGGTTCGAACATATCCTTCGACACGCCGCAAATGGGACAGACCCAGTCATCCGGCAAGTTCTCGAAAGGAGTGTTCCCCTCGACGCCCGAGTCCGCGTCACCCGCAGCCGGGTCGTAATTGTAGCCGCATACTGTACAGACAAATTTCTGCATGTTTTTCCCCCTTAGTTGTCTCCCAATAGAACTAAAAGACACACCGTGATTATATTATCTTATCGGAGAAATGGTAAGGCCATTGCGGTCGAATGAGACCTCAGAACCATATCATCAGCGAAAATAGTCGCGCCCCTTTATGAGGTAGTCCATTCCCGACCAGACGGTGAGAATCATGGCCGCCCACATCACGGGCACCGCGCCGGGGATATCGAAGATCATCATCACTATCGCTATTATCTGGCTCACGGTCTTGGCCTTGCCGCCTCTCGAGGCGGCTATCACGACACCTTCAGCGGCCGCCACCATCCTCACTCCGGACACTATGAACTCGCGCGAGACAATTATCACCACTATCCAGGCGGAAAGCCGCCTCAATTCCACCAACGACACCAGCGCCGCCACCACGAGTATTTTGTCCGCTATGGGGTCGATGAATTTCCCCAGATTCGTCACGATGCCCTTTTTTCTGGCGAAGTATCCGTCCGCGGCGTCGGTTATGCTGGCGGCAATAAACACTATGCCGGCTATTATATCGCCAATATTGACGATTATCTCCCTACCGGCCGTCCTGATCTCGAAAGTCCCCAGGCCGCGCACGGTGAGGAAAACCATGACGAGCGGCGCGAGAAAGACCCTCGACAGACTGAGTATGTTCGCGATATTCCACGGTGATTTCATTTCCTGTCCTCACGATATATTGTCCGGCCGCGCCGGAGACCGCGCGGGGTCAGGAAAGATCACACCCCGTCGCGTTATTATACATTAAACGATTAAAATTGTATTGAAAGCGCCGGAAGCGTGTATACTTTGTCCTGGGGATTTGAAACTTTCATCGTTATGAAATTCGAACCGGAAGGCGCAGCCGCCGCAGGGGAGGTGGAAAACTTCCAGATTGCTGAAACAGGTGTGAATGAGTCAAAGCGCGGACTGGCATCAATTTGTAAGTAAAATGGCGTTTCAAAATATGAGACTTTAGACCTATTGAAAATATTATTTTTGTCCCTATAATACGCGGCAATGAGTCATGAGGGACTAGATTAAATAGTCCGGGCGTATTACGAGACAGGGAGGTGCGGATATGATATTTAAATACAGGGCAAGAACCGCTACCGGTCTCATCAGTACCGGCACCCGCGAAGCGGCGAATGAAAGCGCCGCTATTACCTGGATGCGGGAGCAGGGGTGGTCCCCCATTTCGATAGAGGCAGCGGGCGGCGCGGGAGCCGTCTCGGCCGGCAAAAGCGGCGGATCGTCTTTATTGAAGGGAGAATTGTTTCCCAAGAAGGTGACGCTGAAGGATAAAAACGTCCTCTTCAAGCAGATGGCCACGATGGTCAACGCGGGAATCACCATAGCGGCGACGATGGACCTTATGGCGTCGCAAATCGAAAATAAAACACTTGCCACTGCCATAGCGGAGATAAGGGACGCGGTATCCAGCGGAGTAACCACGGCCGCGGCTTTCGCACGTCACCCCAAGATATTCAACAATCTCGAGATAGCATTGATAAGGGCCGGCGAGGAGGGCGGCGTTCTTGATGTCAGCCTGGCCCGTCTTGCCTCGTTCGTGGAAGCGCAGTACGCGCTGCAGAAGAAGATCAAGTCGGCTATGATGTACCCGTCGGTGATAATTTTCTTCACGCTTGTGACGCTCGTGGCCCTGTGTGTGGGTATCGTGCCTCTCTTCAAGAAGGCCTTCGCGAACATAGGCGTCAAGGAGATGCCGTTGCTGACCTCGATAATCTTCGGTTTCTCGGATTTCCTCAAGGCTTATTGGTTCCTGATACCGATACCGTTTATCGCGGCGGTGGTCGCTCTGAAGCAGGTCAATAAAACCGAGGAAGGCAGGAGGGTGCTCGACAGGATAAAGCTTCGTCTTCCGCTGATGGGGGATATTATCTTCAAGTCGATAATGGCGAGGGCTTTCAGGACGTTCGCCACGCTGGTGACGGCCGGGGTCTCGATACTCGACGCCATAGAGATGTCGGCGGGGGTCGCGGACAACTACGTGATAGGCGACGCTTTCAGGGTGATGAAAGAACGCGCCCAGAACGGCGTCATGCTGAGCATCACCATAAAAGAACAAAAGCTCTTCCCGGCGATGGTGGCACACATGGTAGCTGTAGGCGAGGAAACGGGTCAGGTGGACGACGTGCTCTCCAAGGTCGCCGACTGGTACGACATGGAACTGGACGAGAGGATCAAGGCGCTCACATCCATAATTGAACCGGTGATGATAGTGTTCGTAGGCCTTGTGGTGGGTCTGGTCGTGGCCTCTGTCTTCATTCCGATAATACAGGCCATGCAGAAGTTCATGTAAATCGCGCGGCAGACCAAATACCGTGTGACGCGAGAAGCGAGAACCGACGGAGATACACAAAACAATTTTGAGGGAGTGATGCCAAGCCGCGGGTGACGAAGAGAGATTTTCCGGCATAGTTTTTGGAAGTTTTGTTATTAGGAAACAAAACAGGCAACCAGGCAGGTCGTTTAAAAACGGGACAAAGTCCCAAAACAAAATTGGAGGAATAAACACAATGAAAGCACGTAAAGGCGGTTTCACCCTTGTAGAACTCTTGATAGTCATCATGATCATCGCCATCCTGGCCGGCATGATGCTGCTCGCCACCGGCTCCGCGACGGACAGCGC
>JAISXR010000259.1 GCA_031270375.1 Synergistaceae bacterium
CGACACGCGAAACGCCATGGGGACAGTGCAATGATTCACTCTCTGCGAGGAACGGTTTTGTCCGTCGGGGACGATATGATATGCCTCGATGTCGCCGGCTTCGGACTGGAGGTATACGCATCCGGCTCGCTGCTCGCGCGTGCCGTGACGGGGGAGGAACTCGCCTGTCTCGCCTGGCTTCAGGTGAGCGACGCGGGTATGGCGATGTTCGGCTTCTCCGACGAGTCGGAGCGCGCGTTGTTTCTGGAGATAACACAGGTAAAGACGATGGGGGGCAAGCTGTCGATCACGCTGCTGCGCCACTTCGACGCCGGGGCGATAGTGTCGGCCATAATGGCTTCCGACGCATCGCGCCTCGCTGTTCCGGGGCTTGGCGTCAAACGCGCCGAGCGAATATGTTTTGAACTGCGCCCCAAAATAGAGAAAAAATTCGCGTATCTCGCATCCGGCGGGACGGAGATAAAATTGTCGGGTTCCGTGGACGGCGAGGTGATAGGCGGGCTCGTCGGGCTCGGTTTCTCACAGGGTGAGGCCGCGCGCGCGGTGAGCCTCTGCCGCTCCGAGGGCGGAGACAGGGAATGGAGCGAGGAAGACCTGCTGATGTCGTCGCTCGCGAAACTCCAGAGAAGGTAATATGGCCGCCGACAAACCTTTCGAAAACCTGCGGGGCCAAACCGAGGAGGATGCGCTGTCTATCCGTCCGCAGGCGCTCGACGAATTCATAGGGCAGGACGCACTCAAGAACAAACTTTCGATTTTCATAAGGGCCTCGCAGAGCAGGGAAGAATCGCTCGACCACACACTCTTTTACGGCCCCCCCGGGCTCGGCAAGACGACGCTCGCCGGTATCATAGCGCACGAGATGAAGGGCACGCTGAAGACGACATCCGGCCCCGCGCTCGAACGCGCGGGTGACCTCGCCGCCATCCTGTCGAACATCCAGGCGGGCGATGTCCTCTTCATAGACGAGATACACCGCCTCTCGGCTAACATAGAGGAGATACTCTACCCGGCCATGGAGGATTTCTGTCTCTCTATCGTCATAGGCAAGGGCCCTCTCGCGAGAAGCATCAGGCTACAGCTCCCGCGTTTCACCCTGGTGGGGGCGACCACGCGTCTCGGCCTGCTCACGTCCCCCCTGCGCGCCAGATTCGGCATCCTCGAACAGCTCGACCTGTACGCGCCGCATGAGATCACAAAAATAGTGCGGCGCGGCGCGGCGGTGCACGAAGCCGATATCACCGACGAAGCGGCGGCCGAGATAGGTAAGCGGGCGCGCGGCACCCCCAGAGTGGCCCTGCGGCTTCTTCGGAGAGTGAGGGATGTCGCGACCGTGCGGGGCGAGAGCATCATTAAGCTTGTGCTGGCAAAAGCGGCGCTTGACATGATGGGCGTTGACGAACTCGGTTTCGACGACCACGACAGAAAATTTTTGCGCGCGCTTCTGGAACTTTTCGACGGAGGCCCGGTGGGGCTTTCGACCCTTGCGGCTGCGCTGAACGAGGACACCGGCACCATCGAGGACATATACGAGCCCTACCTGATACAAAAGGGAATGCTCGAACGCACCCCGCGCGGCCGCAAGGCCACGCGCAATACCTACGAATATCTGGGCATAAAACCGCGTGATTTCATGTTCCGCCAGATGTCCATACTGGACGACGAGGGGGTGTGACGCGTGGCGCGTGCGCTCATGACGATCGGCGCCATACTGTTTATCGCCGGCGCGGTAATCTGGGCGGTCTCGAAATTGGGACTGCCCCTGGGCAAACTTCCCGGCGATATAACATGGGAAACCGCGAATGTAAAAATGCACTTCCCGCTTGCTACCATGCTTGTAGTGAGCGCGGTTTTAACAGTGATACTCAATATCATCGCGAGAATCGGAAGAAAATAATATCATCGGGGGCATGTCATGATTTCTCGTAAAAATTTTTTCGTCATATTCCTGGCGGTATTCGCCACTGGCTCTTTTCTAGCCGGGTTCACGACAAAATCAGAGGCTGTGCCGAATATCCAGATCAAAGTCGGGATCGCGGACAGCGTGCAAAGCGGCCGTGTCATCGGCGACGGCATAATTTTCACCGACGCGAAGGGCAAAAAGGGGAGCGTGAAGAACGGAGCCGTCGTCAAAGCCGCGGGCGGTGGCATGTCGGTGGGCGCCGCGGTGCTGTCGTTTCCTGTGACGGCGGCGGCGAAGGGCCCCGTGGGGTGGAACGACGTGAAATATCGCGGCAAGCTGACCTTCATAAAAGCCGGATCGGGTCTCACGGTAGTGAACGAGCTGCCTCTGGAGGATTACGTCAGGGGAATCCTCAAGGTGGAGATGGCGGCCGACTGGCCGTTCGAGGCACTGAAGGCCCAGGCGATTCTGGCGCGCACGTATGCCGTTAGAAACAGGGGCAGGTTCGGCAAACGCGGATACGACTTCGACACGGGCGAGAACTCGCAGGTGTACAGAGGCGTGAACGCCGAGGACCCGCGCACCGACAAAGCCGTCCTCGATACAGCCGGAATGGTGCTCACGTGGAACGGCTCACCCGCCGACATATATTATCACTCCGACAGCGGCGGCGCGACCGCGGACGCGGCGGACGTATGGGGTTCCGCCAGGCCGTATCTCCGCGTACAGAGGGAAGCCGTGCAGTACACTTCTCCGAATTCCACATGGAACACGACCCTCACCGAGGCCCAGATGACATCAATACTGTCTAAGATGAAACAGAACGTCGGCAAAGTGCTGGGCATCGACGTTGCGACCGTCGACTCGGCTGGGCGCGCCGTCACGCTCAAGGTGACGGGAGAACGCGGAACCGCCAATGTCAAGGCGCACGCTTTCAGAATGGCCGCCGGAAGCAGGGTGATAAAGAGCACGAACTTCCAAGTCTCACGGGACGGCAAAGCGCCGGTGCCGGCGCCTACTCCAACTCCGGCGCCCAAGCCCCAAGCGGCTCCTTCCACCCCGGTAATACCCGCAAAGGGCGATCCGCTCATCGCGATGATAAAGGCCGGAATGTTCACTCCGAAAGAGTTGATCGACATGCTCTCTTATCCCGAAAAAAGAGGTGAATACCTCAAAACCGGCTACGAGCGGATGAATGAACAAGTGCCCGAGGACGGGGCGTCTCCAAGCCCAGAGCCTCCGGCAGCCGAAATTTCCACACCAGAGCCCGTGCCCCAAGCGGCGCGAACGGGAGCGTTTGTGTTCTCAGGCAGGGGATGGGGACACGGTGTCGGGCTCTCTCAGTGGGGAGCCAAGGCGATGGCAGAGAAGAGCATGAAATGCGAGGAAATTCTGGGGCATTACTTCCCTGGCACGAAAATAGCGAAGTGACGGAGCGCGGCCTCGACGACATTTCGTCCTACGACTACGATATCCCTCCCCATCTGATAGCCCAGAACCCAAGCCCTCAAAGGGATGGTTCGCGGTTGATGAGGCTTTTCAAAAGCGACGGCGCGAGGGAGCACAGGTTGTTTTCGGAACTGCCGGCTATTCTCTCGCCCGGAGACCTGATCGTGATGAACGACACGCGGGTATTCAAGGCCCGCGTGAGGGGCAAAAAAATCCCCGGAGGCGCGTCGGCCGAGATATTTTTCCTCTCCCCGGCTGGTGCATCGAACGAGTGGCACGCGCTCGCGCGCCCCGGCCGAAAACTTCCGCCCGGTTCGTCGGTGCTTCTGGACGACGGAACGGTGCTGGAGATAACCGGCACGTCGGCCGGCGGGACCAGAAGGGTAAAGTGTCCCGAAGGAGTCTCGCCCTGGGACATCTTCGAACGCTCCGGCACGATCCCGCTGCCCCCATACATAAAACACACCGACGCGCCCGACGCCAGATATCAGACCGTCTATTCCAACGCCGAACACAACCGCTCGGTGGCCGCTCCCACCGCCGGGCTGCACTTTACCCTGGAACTGCTGGCGAAACTGCGCGAACGCGGAATTGAGACGGCGTTTCTGACCCTTGATGTCGGCATAGGCACGTTTCGCCCCGTGAAGACGGCCGACATAAGAGAACACAAAATGCACTCGGAACGCTGTGAGATGGACGAAACCTGCGCAGACGCGGTAAACGCGGCGAAATCGGAGGGACGAAGGACGATCGCTGTCGGCACGACCGCGGTCCGCACGCTCGAATCGTTTGCGGACTCATCCGGCCTGGTGACCGCCGGAACGCGCGACACTGACATCTTCATAAAACCCGGCTACCGTTTCAAAGTGCCAGACGCCCTGATCACCAATTTCCATCTCCCCAAAAGCACGCTTTTGATGCTCGTGGCCGCCTTCGCCGGCTATCAAAACACTATGAATGCCTATGCCGACGCCGTGATCTCGCGTTACAGATTTTTCTCGTTCGGCGACGCGATGCTCATTGAATAAAAGATCTTCATGATGGTAAAAAAGCCTGAAACTGCCTGCCGCAAGCGGTTTCAGGCTTTTTTGTGTTTCCTCTCCTTTGTACGAAAATCTGTGTTCCATGCCATTATTGAAGCGAATTGATTCAACTCGGCCATCTTTTATACAAATATTTATGACGATAGAATTGAGGAAATTCTTGATTATTCGCGGATATATTTCTCGGACAATTTTTCCGTAGAGTGGTGACCTATGTATAGATGAATTGCTTGCAAACGTAGCCATAGCAATACTTGACCAACCATACTAACGAAAATGCGCAAATGCTGATTGTCAGTTCCTCTACAAACAATTATCTATATATCAGTCACCACTCTCCACTTCTGAAGCGTTTTGGCGTTCACTTTATCAATTTCACCCGGTTGTTCCGGTCTTTGATCTGACGCAACAGTGTGACGCACAAAGTTGAGGCTTTTTCAGCGTCTTTCTCCGAAGCGGCCTGCTCCAGGAGGATCACGCTGTCTTTGATGTCGTTCTCATAGCGTTCCAGGGAGGGGTGGCTCATTGGGTCGCTGTAGCGGAGGGCGT
The DNA here is from genome assembly GCA_031270375.1 of Synergistaceae bacterium. Lineage (GTDB taxonomy): Bacteria > Synergistota > Synergistia > Synergistales > Synergistaceae > JAIRKI01. Next base: position 4,945 of record JAISXR010000259.1, read on the forward strand.
CGGCTACCGGGCGGATGTCTTTTGCCATTTCGGGCGTTCGCTCCAGAATCGCCGATACGTCCGCCAGCAAAAAGGCCAGCGTTCGCGTTTTTTCACGGACCACTTCGTCACGCCGCTCGATGATTTCCTTGCCGCCCTTCAGGAGAATTAGGTTCACGGCGAAGTATGCCGCAATGACCACGTGGATTAGAAAGAACCACACCGGCGGGAGCCGGAAGACGGGAAGCTGTTCCAGAATGACAAATACGGCGGAGAAAAGTACCTCGATGGCCAGATACCGCAGCAGCGCCACAGGGAAGGCCGCAAGCCACGGGTAATCCCCCATGTTCTCGAAAAGGTAGACGCTGCTTAACCAAAAACCGCCGATACCGAAAAGCGCGAACGCGTAGGCGATCAGAAACAGCGGGGTGATCCGCACAACCAGAAAAAGCAGACTCGCCACGCCTGCCAGAATCAACGCAATGAGCGTCGCGTATCTTTTATTAGAAAGCGCGTTCATGACTGAGCCTCCTCCGTCAATTTATTTCCACATTCCAAACAAAATTTGCCGCCGGGCGGCACGTCCGCGCCGCATTTCGGGCATTTCCGCGAATGGTCCAGCACCGCGCCGCACTCCATGCAAAATTTCCCCCGCGCCGTCTTTTTGCCGCACGCCGAACAGGTTATCTCTCCCCTCTCAGGAGACGGAACTTTTTCGCCGCACTCCAGACAGAATTTTGCGTTAGCGGGCAAAACCACCCCGCACTTCGGGCACGCCGCCTGTTCCGCGCCCTTGCCGGGTGTATTTGCCGTGTTTGCCGCGTTTGCCGTGGACGCAAACGCTCCGCCGAGGGTATTTTGAAGGATGCCCCCCACTGCCGACCCGACCGTGCCGCCGACTCCCGCAACCATGCCCAGGCCGACGCCCAGGTTCGTTATCTGCCCCACGGCCTCGTTGGACGCCATGCGCTCCGCCACGTCGAAGCCGCGTTCGTCCCGGTAAGTGTAGCCCTCCGCCGCGCGCTTTTGCGCGAGGGCCTGCGCCTCGAGCAGCATACGCTGAGCCTGTGTCTGCTGCTCGATGACACCCACCTGCTGGCGCAGTTTCGCCTCCGTCACGTCCGCGTACTGCCGGAAGTGCAGCTCCTTGAATTTCTGATAGGCCCGGTCCTCCTCCGGCTTGACGAACGCGCCGATGAAGAACCGCTCCAGCGACACGCCGTAGTCCGCGAAATCGGGGCGCAGTTTTTCGTGAAGCGCCTCGGACACGCGGGTCAGGTGTTCGTCGATCTCGAAGATGCTGATTTTCTCCGCTTTGATAACCTGGACAAGATACGTTTTCGCTCTCGCGTCCAGAAAGATGCGGAATTTCTCGACCAGCGCCTGCTGGGTGAGCGATTTTTCCGTCCCGACCAGTTTTACCAGCAGCTTGCGGGAGTCCTCGGCCCTCAGGCTCATCTCCCCCGACGCGCCGATTTGCAGAGGGAAGCCGTAGGTGGGCTCGACGTACTCCGCCTTGGAGCGCGTGCCCCATTTGATACTCATCCGCTCGGTTTTGTTGATGAAGTACACCTCGCAGTGAAAAGGCGTCACGTCGCCGGTGGGGCGGTTGAAAAATCGGCTGACGTGCGGCAGGTTCTGGGTTTCGAGGCTGTATCGCCCCGGCCCGAACAGGTCGAGCGCCTGCCCGTTCATGAAGAACACCGCTTCCTGCGATTCGTGGACGATAAGCTGCGTCCCGGTGTTGAAGTCCTCTATCCCGCTTTTCCAGACAAAGGTGGTTTCCTTCTCGGTTCCCGTGGTGTTGTCGCCTTCGTACTTGATGATGTCCGCGAGTTTTTCCGCCATCTCGAAAAGCCCTCCTGCGTTCAAAAATTTGAATGAGCTTGCCTCTGTTTTCGCGCGTACACCTGTTGAGCTGTCAAGTTCTGAGGTTATAAGTTTTTTATCATTCTCCTGCATCTTTACCCTTTTTCGTTTTACTTTTACCTTCCAGTCGTTTCTGCGTATCTTTAATGCTCGCAAGAAAATCCCGCTCGGCGGGCGTAAACTCGTCGGCGTTTTTTTGGCGATATTTCTCGTATTCTTGCCCCGCCTTTTCAAGCGCCGCCTCATGGCTGACCGTTCCGGCGTTTACGAGAATTCCTTTCCCGTAACGCTCTGCGAAGTCGTCCAGTTCCGTTACCCAATCCTTCATGTACATAGGGTGATGCTGCATCGCGCGAAGTTCCGCGAGATCGAAGAAAGCCGATACCATGCGATTGAGGGTCGCCAACTCTTCTTCCGTCAGATAATTTTTTGCTACGGCGGCTTCATTTTTGGTCGGCTGACTTCCCGAAAAGACCGTCAAACCCATGAAAGGCAGCGCCGCGTCCGCGCGCTTGGCAATCACCTCCGCCGCCGTATGACCGTGGGCGGCGTAGTGGATTTTATTCTGCATGATCTTGAAAAATCTGACAGATTCGGGAGTCCGTGGATCGTAGTCAACGCTTGTGGCATAGAGGTCAAGCACCTGACGATAAAACACTTTTTCGCTGGAACGAATATCACGGATGCGTTCCAGAAGTTCTTTCCAGTAACCGCCGCCCCCGGCCTTTTTCAGCAAGTCGTCGTTCATGGAAAAACCTTTGACGAGATATTCGCGCAGCACGTTCAATGCCCATCTGCGAAATTGTGTGCCGCGCAGGGATTTTACGCGATAGCCGATGGAGATGATCACGTCGAGGTTGTAATGCTTCGTGGTGTAACTTTTCCCGTCAGCGGCAGTTGTCAAGTATTCCTTGACAACTGAAAGCGCATCAACTTCGCCTTCTTTGAAGGCATTGCTTATATGAAGGCTGACGTTTTGTTTTGTGGTTTGGAACAGCTCGGCCATCTGCGCCTGGGTCAGCCAGACAGTTTCGTTCTCCATGCGCACATCAATTTTTGTGGAACCGTCCTGTGTTTGATAGATGATGATGTCGGAATCGGAAATTTTCGCCGGTTTCTCAGATTTCAAAGCCGATCGCTTCCAATCTTTTGCGGATTTCTCCAATGTTGTTGCTCACGCAAGCTGTCATTGCAATGCTCAGAGGAATTGCACTGAACAGCTCTCGTAATGTGTCAAAGCACAAAGCGCGCAGCATTCCGTCATACGTAAAACCAGATAAAA
>JAISXR010000302.1 GCA_031270375.1 Synergistaceae bacterium
CCGCTGGTTCTGCCGCGCGTGGATTCTCCGATATACGGTTCCCCGCTCACGCTCGCGCTGGTGGAGCACAGGCTGCTCGATGTGAGGACGCCTTACAAGCCGATGTATAACGAGGTGAAGGCCGGAGAGACCGTGAAAGCGGGCCCTTTCGAGGTGAGTTTTATTCGCGTCTCGCACTCAATACCCGACAGCATGGCTCTCTTTATAAGGACACCGGTGGGCACGCTGCTTCACAGCGGCGATTTCAAACTCGACATGACCCCGGCCGGGGGAGACGGCACCGACTTGGCGTCTCTCGCGTCGTGCGGCAGCGAGGGCGTCACCGTGCTTTTGTCGGATTCGACCAACAGCGAGCGGGCCGGTTTCACCATCTCCGAATCGGTCGTAGGCCGGACGCTCGAAAACGTTTTCAGGCAGCACAAAGACCACAGGATTGTGGTCGCCGCTTTCGCGAGCAACCTCTACCGGGCCGCCCAGGTATTCGCGATAGCCGCGCGTTTCAACAGAAAAGTCATGCTCGTGGGTCGCAGCATGATCTCTTATGTGGAGCTGGCGATAAAACTGGGATATATCGATATCCCGCGGGAACTCTTCGTGACGCCGCAGGAGGCGGAAAAACTGTCCCCGAACAGGACGGTCGTGATGACGACGGGAAGCCAGGGGGAACCTTTTTCCGGGCTCGTACTGATGAGCAAGGGCGAACACAAGCAAATTCGTCTGGGCGAACGGGATACGGTCGTTATCTCCGCCACCCCGATTCCGGGCAACGAAAAATTGGTGAGCAATACGATAAACAGGCTGTTCGAGTGCGGCTGCGACGTGATATACGAGCGCGACATGGCGGTGCATGCCTCGGGGCACGCCTCGCGTGAGGAGCAGAAGATACTGATGAGCCTCGTGAAGCCGAAATATTTCGTGCCCGTGCACGGCGAATACCGGCATCTGGTGCGCCATTCTCAGCTTGCCTCTGAGATGGGAATATCCGCGAAGAATATTTTCGTGATTGGCAACGGAGACGTGCTGGAACTCGATCCATCGGGAAATATGAGGAGAGGTTCGCGCGTCGCGTCGGGCTCGGTGTTGGTGGACGGGGTGATGCTCGGCGAATTCGAGGGAAGCCTGCTGCGGGAACGCAGGGAATTGTCGGAGAGCGGGGTTATGGCGGTCTCGGTGGTGGTCGACGGGGAATACAGGCTCGTCTCGGCGCCTCAGATAGACAGCCGGGGCAGCATATACGGTTTCGAGGAGGAGCACATGCGGCCCGATATAGCGTCAGCCGTTGAACGGGCCCTCGACAATGTCCGGAGCGGTTCCGCCGACAGTTCCTCCGTTGTCACGGAGATTCGCAGAAAAATCAGGGAGGTCATAGGAAAAAATTACAGGGCTTATCCCGGCATCATGCCTCTGGTGAGCGTAATAGGGGCGGAAGACGGACACGACGTCCCGGACGGCAGAAACGGCGAGGCCGTTAAACATCGCGCTTCGGGGAAACGTGTCCGGCAAGCCCCGCAAAAACGAGGAAAGGTCGTGTAGCACTGTTGACGCAAGTTGCCCAAATATTGCGCGAAATGGATGTTCTCAAACTTCTCGGCGGCGTGGCCCTCCTGATATACGGCATCAAGACGATGGGGGATGCCCTGCAGAACCTGGCCGGGGACAACATGCGCCGTCTTTTGGCTTCCCTGACAGGGACTCCGGCGAAGGGTATAGCGGTCGGTGCCATAGTTACCATGATAATCCAGAGCAGCAGCGCCACGACCATCATGGTCGTGAGTTTCGTCCACGTCGGCCTCATGAACCTCGCGCAGGCGTTCAGCGTGATAATGGGCGCCAATATAGGCACCACCATAGTGGCTCAGTTGATAGCGTTCAACATAACGAAATACTCGATAATCGCGGCGATAATCGGCATGATTTTGGCGCTCGCCGGACGAAGCGCCAAACAGCGCCAGGCCGGCGCCGGGTTGGTCGGCTTTGCCCTGCTTTTCATAGGAATGAATATGATGCAGGACGCGATGAGCTTTCTGAAAGGCCGCGCCGATTTGTTCACCAGTCTGAACAACAGGCCGATATACGGTTTGTTTATGGGCATGTTCGTAACGATGGCGGTTCAGGCCAGTTCGGCTACGGTTGGGCTCACGATGGCGATGGCTTCCCAGGGGCTTCTGGGACTGCCCACCGCGATAGCGATAATTTTCGGCGACAACATCGGCACGACGATAACGGCGGTGCTGGCTTCTCTCGGCGGCAACAGGGCGGCGAAACAGGCGGCGGCGGCCCATGTGATGTTCAACGTGATAGGCGCGTGCATAATGATGAGCCCTTTGATTTTCCCTTACTACACGGAACTCATCGGCATGACGTCCTCGGATGTCATGCGCCAGGTGGCGAACGCGCACAGCCTTTTCAACATTTTGAACACGATTGTATTTTTCCCGATCGTCAAACCTTATACCGAACTGATAAAGCGCGTTTTGCCGATCGGACCTTCGGCCGCCGCGCATGAAGCTCAGGAGACCCGCTTCCTTGACGCGCATCTCGCTGAAGTTTCCCCGGCGGCGGGCATCGACGCCGTGCGCAAGGAAACGGTGCGCCTGGGGGAGATAGCTCTCGCGATGATAAAAGACTGCCGCAGGATAATCATAGACCGCGACTGGAAATCCATACCCGACGTGATGGCGGCCGAAAAGACCATCGACAAAGTGACGCACGAGATAGTCCGGTACGCTACCGAAGTCGGCCAGAAGGTGCATACCCGCGACCTTTCGCGCCTGCTCAACTCCTGCGTCAACGGCGTGAGCGACATCGAGCGCATGGGCGACCACGGCGAAAACCTGGCGGAACTCGCGCAGTACATGTCGGAGCACAAGCTGAAGTTCTCGCACAAGGCCACCGCCGAATGTGACGAGATGTTCCAGTTGGTCGTGGCCGCCGTTGAAAAGAGCATCCGCGCGTTGGAGGGGGAGCGTCCCGAACTTTCGGAGGAAGCGCTGGCGCTGGAAAAAAAGACCGACGAGATGGAACGGGTTTTGAGGGCGCGGCATATAGAGCGCCTCAACAGCGGAAAATGCCAGCCCGATGTGGGCGTGGTGTTCATAGATATCCTGAGCAATCTCGAACGCGTGGCCGACCACGCCCATAACGTGGCCCTGATAGTCAGGGATATAGAGATCATCCATCACAGGCAGGCGGTAAAGTGACATGGATTTCGGCACTGTAAACGCGGGCGCTTTGATACTGGGTCTGGTTCAGGGGGTGACCGAGTTTTTGCCGGTCAGCAGCTCCGGACACCTCTCCATCGCGAAAATCGCCGCCTCATCGGTTAACAGCATCCCCATGGCATACGACATAGTCCTGCACGCGGCCACGCTTATGGCCGTCATTATCTATTTCGCGCGGGATATCGTCTCGATGCTTTTCGAATGGTTTTACGGCTTCATCAACGCCAACGCCCGCAGATGGACCGGGTGGCGGTTCGGATGGGCCGTCATCGCGGGCTCCCTCGTCACCGCTCCGTTTGGAATTTTCCTGAAACCTCTCGTGACGTCAGCTTCATCCAATTTGTTGTGGCTCGGCGTGAATTTTACGGTGACCGGCCTGTTGCTGTTGTCGTCGCGTTTCATTTCCGAAGGCGACGCCGCGGCCGGCGCGCGAAGCGGGATTTTGGCGGGACTGCTTCAGGGAATCGCCATTTTTCCGGGCATTTCGCG
>JAISXR010000066.1 GCA_031270375.1 Synergistaceae bacterium
ATCATGATTTCTACAGCCATATCTATATTACCTAAATAAGTAATATAGATATGGCGGAATAGCTTTATTTAGCGAGTTGCGAGCTGCTATTACTTAAATCCGGAAAAGTTAGGGTTGAAACTATTCGATGTCTCGCCATCGGATGGTGACGGCCATAGGGTGAGAACCGGGAGGTGTAGCCGCCGTGGTGTTGACAGTGACGCTAGTGCTGTTTTCGATGGTCCGCGTTGTGACGAGGCTTATTCCTGGCACGTTGTTTGCGTTGTTCAGCGTGATCGTCGCGCCGGTCATGTCGAAGGCGCGGGCATCATCCGTGACGCTTGCCGCCGCTCCGCTTTCCACGGCGACGCGGTTCTCGGTCGTGCTGCACGTGATCGTCACGTTAGTGCCGTCGGCGATGGTATAGACATTGCCTGCCTAAGTCCAGCCCATACCGCTTGCTGGCGGTGAAGCGTCCGCCAGGTCGATAACCACCCCGCCGCTCGTCGCGAACGCCGACGGCGTGAACGCGCACGCGAAAAGTATGGACAGCGACAGCGCGCGCATCAGGGCAATAAACTTGTGTGTTTTCGGCGCGGGTTGGTTCGCGACCGGATTTATCATAGACATATGCGGCGAAAAAAGGTGAAAAGTCTTCAAAATCGGGATCATTTCAGCACCGTTGCGTCGGAGATTGCCCGAAGATCGGCCGCGCCTTTCTCCGTCACGAAATTTCGGAACGCCTCTTCAAGAGTCGCATACTCGCTGTAGTCGTATTTCGTGAACATCGCGTAACCATCGCCGCCGGAGCGCAGGAAATCGTTGATCGCGAGCTTGTAGCGCATCTCGGGATCGAGGGGTTTCCCGCCTATTGTCACCGAATCCACGGCAAGCGCGCTTTTTTTCGTTCCGTCGGTTCCCGTAAGTTCTGCCGCGCGGGTTGCGACCTCCATTCCCCAAAATTGCGGGAACGCTCCCGCTCCGGGCTGGCCAAGACCGTGGTTCAAAGCGGCCAGAATATCTTTCCCGTATATTTCGATGACGAAAACATAGTTGCCATAGGGTAAAACGGAGAGTAACTGCCCTTTCGTCACATCGCCCTCCGAAATGGAATCGCGGATCGAACCTCCGTTCAGGAAAGCGGCGTCCGCGCCGGAGGCGTCAACGAGAGACGCGCAGATTATACGGCCCAGGTTTGTGCTGGAGCTTCTCACATGTTCACGCGCGCCGTCCAAATCAAATGGGGCTTTCATTACGACGAGATTCATCTCTTTATCAAGTTCAGCCCTGAGCGCGCCCATAGCCTCGCGCATTGTGATGTCAGGGGGAATATCGGCTATTTCAGGCGACTAAGCTGGGAGCGTTTCGGCGTTGATCTCGAATCCTCCGCCGCGTTTACGGTCAACCGTCACCCGGCCGAGGTTCTGGAAGTATGATCCGGTACTTGCCACCAGAGCCGCGCTGCCGTCAGGACGGCTCACGCGTATCGCCGCTTCGCTGTGGCTGTGTCCGTCTATGATGATGTCGATTCCGGGGACTTTCTCGGCTATGGTTTGAGACATCGGGCTGCAATAGGGCTCGCTGCCCATGTGCGTCACGGCGATGATCAAATCAGCTTCCTCATCCCTGAGTTTATTTACCATTTTGCGCGCGGACTCTATCGGGTCTTCAATGACGAGCCCTTCGATGTTGCGGGGATCGGTGGATGTTCGGGTTTCGGGCGTCGCCAGGCCGAATATTCCCACTTTGAGGCCGCTCCACGAGCGCACGCGGTACTGGGGGAGGATGTATTCTCCCGATTGTTCTTTCGCGACATTCGCGGAGAGAAAATTGAGGCGGTATCTGCTTGCGAGTTCAAGCAGGCGTTCGCGGCCGTAGTCGAAATCGTGGTTGCCGGCGGTCAGGGCGTCGTAACCAACGAGGCTCAGTACAATCGCGGAGAGTTCCCCTTTTCTGGAAGTCGCGAATGCCTGTCCGTGCAACACATCGCCAGCATCAAGGAGCAATTTGCGCGGAGATGGGTCGGAGTCCACAATGGCCTTGAGTCTGTCGTAACCGATGCGAGTGAGGCGGCCTTCGCTGTCGCGCTCTTCGAACGCGTAGCCGTGGACGTCGTTCGTGTGATAAATCACCAGATCGTGAGCTGCCAGCGCCGTCGTCGGTAAAATCAGCGCGAGAACAAAAGCCGTTAGAAATAAGTTTCTTAAATTTTTCCTGAAATTCATCCCCAAATACCTCCATTATCGAGACATTATTCCCTGTCGAACTGATGCCGGGCAGTATCCGCGGGAAGCGCCGCGGTTAACGCGAGCCGCCAAAAACAACAGAGTTGACAGTAAAAATTTCACGCGCCGCCTGCTTTTCTCAATAGTTTTTTTGCCCTTTATGGTTTTTGCCCGCCCTGTAAGGGCGTCAATGCCCGTCCGTTGGAAGGCTGAACGGGGCGGGCGTTTTTGCCGATCAGGTCGGTGAACCATTTTATCTGCTCGGCGCTTGCCTGGATGTGCTCGTTCAACACGATCCACAAAACGCCCTCGGTCGTGGGAGGAGTGGTGAACGAGCCCTGGTATCCGAACCCGTCGAGTTTTTTGGGCAGCAGAGCCGTCAAGCGGAACATATTATTTATCCTCGCGCCGACGTTTTTCTCCTTCGGAACGGCGTCCCATATTGTTTTGATAACTTCGTTCTCTTTACCGTCGTCGATAAAGACGCTTACCACGGCAAAACGCCCCTCACCGGAACGGTTTACGAAGTGCGCTTCCATCGGGAACGCCATGCCCTTGACTGTATGTTCCGAAGGGGTATGAAAGTGCAGCTGCTGAAGATAGTACCTCGTTCCGTCAATGACTATACAGCTTTCATTTTTGTCGTCCGGGGCGGCCTGTATCGTGTGCCCGTTGTTGACCGCGGTAAAAAGGCCGTCTTCGTAGTGGAACGATACCTGTCTCGGAGTGTTTATATCGAGGTCGATGGGCGATTGCGCGTCCCCGATGGCCTCCTTGAACTCCGGCGCAAGCTCTCCCCAATATGCCGGCCCGCTTTCGCCTTCATACGACCAATGCGCATCCGACGCCTGCGCCAGCGCCGCGAAAAGAAGCAGGATCGCTGCCGGGAATAACGCCTGAGATATCTTCCCTCTCATTTTCATTTTTGAATCCAGCCCTCCATATTTGTGTCGGCATGACCGCGTATCAGGATATACGCGCTCCCCGGCCAGGTGTTTCGGGGGGCGAATTCCGTTCCGCCCCCCTGAATTTGATTTACTTTATTTTTTTACATAACAGCGCGGCGCAGAGGAGCGCCGCCAACGCCATTGCCCCAAAGCCGGCGTCGCACCCGCCGCCGCCGTCCTGTACCAGCTCTTCGGGTTCGATCTCGGTCGAGAAGGTGCCGTTGTCGGTGTGGAGGACGACGGCAAGACCCTCATACCTCGGGTTCGAGGGAGAGACCATGAAGGAGAAATTTTCCGGCTCGCCGGGGAAGATAGCCGGAATATACCTGTTGGCGACGAGCCTCCGCGCGGATTTCTCTCCGGCGGTGGAGCCGGCGTCGGCCGTGACCTCGACGTAGGCGTTTTTCAACGGCTCGTCGCCGTGAAACGTCACCGTCCCGTAGGCGCGGAAATCCTCAGTCCGGTCCGCGAGCGAGGCGCGGAAATCCGCCACGCTCATATCATCTATCGTCATCGTAAATCCGCTGTCCTGAGCGGCGCTTCGAGCGAACAGAGCGGCGGAGGAGGCGGCGGAAGCCGAGTCGGAAATCACGGCGAAGGGATAGCGCCCGATGTTGTTCCCTCCAGGGTCGTAACCCGGGTCGCCGCTCTCCGTGTTCCAATCCTCGTGCACTTCATCAATCTCGCCGTCCGGGTCGACGCGGAAATAAAAATCATACCTGCCCTCCGGCATATCCGCCGGCACCGTCCAATCGAACTTCGCCATCGCCTTGTTGTTTTCCGTATCTCGCTGCCAGCCGCCAAGCGCCGCCGTGAGGCGGCCGATGAGCCGCGATGCGCCGCTCGCGTCCCTGTAACCGACCTCTATCGGCACGTCGCCCGCACCGGCGAAGCTGGCGTTGTAGACGGGGAACGAAATCGTGTAGTTCCGGCCCCGCGTCAGGGATGCCGAGGCGTATTCCTCCGCGTCCTTATCGTAGAACCATATCCCCCTGATCTGGGTCGCGGATCGCGCGTCAGTGTTGGCGAACCACCCTATCAACTCGGCGCCGTTGCTGATATACCTGTTCCTTTGGAATCTGCCCGGAAGGACTAGCGCCGGGTCGGGCTTCCGCGAGTAGACGGAACCGTCGTCGGCGCGCCAGAGCCAGGCGTTGGGGTTGTCCGCGAGGTCTACCGCGAACGCCATGTTCATCACGCCGGCGGCGTCGGAGAACGCCCTCATTTTCAGCAGATACGCGGCGTAACCGAAGTTGAAGCCCATGATCGGAGATGGCAGGCTGACGCGGAATTTTTCCGAGGACTGATACGACTTGGTGAAGGTGCCGCTGTCCCCGATCTCATGCCCATGCGTGCCGCTTGCCGAGAGCGATCCATTCGCCAGCTTCGCGATTCCCAGGTTGAGGGAGAGCGAACCGTTGAACTGGGTCTTCGCTGTCGTCTTCAGGCTGCTGATGTCCGTCACCTGTTTGGAAAAGACGAGGTCCTCGGTAAACCCGCCGCCGAGCGTTTTCTGATCTTCCAGCGACAGGTCGCTCTGTTTTTGCGCGTAACCGGGCGTGGCCTCTATCGTGGTCGGGTACGAGAAGAGGTTTCCCTCCTCGTGAATCGGGTTGTATTCGTCGAACTGCGAGCTGTGCCCGGGGTCGCCCTGCACCCTCGCGGGCTCGTCCGACATGGTATACGTGAGATACTTCGTCCCGTCCGGTGTTCCCGAGATATCCGCGCCGATGGGCGCTCCAAAAAAATCGTCCGGCGCGGGGTCCGCGACGGGGTATCGCCAGGTGTGAAAATCCGCCTTGTAGAACATGAGGTTATCCGACGTGTCGGTGGAGGAACTCAGGCTCATGCTGACGGAGGCGGAGCTTTTATTCGCCTCGCTCAGCGAACTGGACGTGCTCTTTTTCCAGCCGGCGGAGGCTTTTCCGCCGATGGAAGATCCAGCCAGCTTTTTGATCGGTATAGTGCCTCCGGCACTGACATCTATGCCGCGTTCGGCGAACTGGCGGGCCTCGAAGAGCGTGTCACGGCCCGTGCTCTCCGTGTCGCTCTTCGAGTACGTCACGCTGCCGCCGGCGTAGGAGAAGTTCGTGAGCGCGGGCCGTGTCGGGTCGGCGGCCCAGGGCGCGGGCACGTAGTCTACATGGTAGGGCGGCGTCTGAAGCACCGCGGCGTAACTCTTTTTGTCCCTCACGATAGTATGCGTTGGCGCGCCCAGAGCGAACGACTCCGCCGCGAAATCAGCCGTCACGAGCCCCCTGGCCCTTATACCCGATCCGAGGTTCATCCATGTTTTGCCCTTTCCGTCTTTGAAACCGCTTTTATTTTTATTTTCATTATAACTGGCGCCATCGAAGACGACGCACTGCGCGTGTCCCGAGTTTTCATCGGCGAACGACAGGAAAACGTCGGCGCACGGGATGTCCCTTGCGCCGCCAAAGAATCCCGACACTGGCGCCACGGCGATGGAGACGTCGCGGAGCAGAAAATTGGAGCTGGACCTTTCCTCATAGTCCGTAAGAATCATGGATTCTTCGGTGAGGTGGAACGAGTCGTCGGCGCCCCAGGCGGACAGGATCAAATGGCTCTGATTTGTTATATTGCCGTAGTGAGGGGCGGCATACACGATTTCGTCGCGCCCGTCGCCGTCCAGGTCGCCGGCGTCCGCGATCAGGCCCCAATAGTGGGTATAAGCCGAAGCGTTCGTGCCGCCCAGCCGGTGAGCGTCGTCCCTGACAGCGGCCGATTTAGTGCCGAACCCCCCTCCGATCCAGTAGAACACCTGAACCGCGGCGTGTCCGTCGTGGCCATTCAGATCGTTGAAGACGGCGGCCGCCTCCTGTTTGCCGTCGCCGTTGAAGTCGCCAGCCACCACGTCGCAGCCCTCGATGTTACTGCCGTTCACATCCCGGCGCCCGACATCCCGCGCGTAAAGCGAAGTGACGCTGAAAGAGCCGTCGGCTCTTCGTGACACCTTCAAAATTTCGAAGTAATAATGGTCGCTGCCGCTGGACCTGATGAACGCCACTTCGGAGGCGACGCCGTCGTTGTCGAAGTCGCCGGCGGCGACTCGGATCGCCGGAAACCACCCGTAGGCATATCCGGTGTTGTAGCTCAAACCGGTGGGGTCGCCGGTGCCGTCGCCGTTCAGTTTTTGGCCGTCCAGAAATTCTAGCCAACACTCGAATGTATTCACATTCTTATCTCCCAGCTGCCCTGTTCCGGAGCCCCCCACCGTCATCCGCGCGACGACGAAGCTCTCATCCTCCTCGCCGCCGACGAAGAGGCCGGCCGTGGCGTCAGTGGGATAAACCTTGCCCGCCGGTACG
>JAISXR010000085.1 GCA_031270375.1 Synergistaceae bacterium
AGGCAAGGAAGAGATAGTGAGGAACCTTTTAGCTAATGGTATTCCGCTTGATCTTATCGCCCGAAGCGCCGGTATGCCGCTGGAAAGAATTCAAGCCCTCGTCGGTTGATTTTCGGGGAATCCCTGCCCTAAGCTGACGACAGACGCAAGCAGATGAAAACGCGGCGACAAAAGCGGACGGGCGATCCCTTGCGAAAGACGCCGGTCCGTTTTGTCGATGAACCGTATATCAGCGGATTGGGTTGTTTCCCAAAACCGCAGGATCAAAATCTCGGGGCTCCGCCCCGAACCCCGCAAGGGGGCTCGCCCCCTTGACCCCCTTTCATAAAATTTTCTTTCACCATAAGGGTGAAAGAAAATTTTTTTATTAAAGAGGGTACAGGGAGCAAGCTCCCTGTCGGGGTTTGGGGCAGCGCCCCAAGGTTTTGTCTGCGGATTTGGGTTTCATTCGTTTTATTGATTTTTTTCAATTTATATTCTAAGATAATCCCGTTCAAGATGGCATAACAGGCTGGAAATGATTTCGTTATGTTATGGGGATTTTTGTTTGCTCATGGGGCAATCGTTTATGACGGGTTCGGCATCATCGCGGCAGTGACACTCGGCACTTAGAGGCGCAAAAAACTCGACGCCGGCGGAAGATAATACAGGTTCGGCAATAACCTGAAACGGGGGGAAACGATATGAAATTCGGGACGTATTTCGCTTATTGGGAACAGGAATGGAAAGCCGATTATCCTTATTATTGCGATAAAGCGGCCGGGCTCGGTTTCGACATACTCGAACTGGGGGGCGGCGCGCTGGTCGATTTGAACGACTCCGAACTCTCGCGCATAAAATCGGCGGCCGCTAACGCCGGAATATCGCTCACGGGCTGCATCGGACTGCCCGCCGCGTTCGACGTTTCGTCGGCCGACAAAAACGTGAGAGATAACGGCCTGAACCTGCTGAGACGAATACTCACGGCCTTGGGCAAAATCGACGCCACGGTGCTTGGCGGCATCATATACGCGTACTGGCCGGTCGATTACAGTAAACCGGTGGATAAGCCCGGCGTGCGCGCCCGCGCGATCGAGAGTTTGCTCAGCATAGCTGACTTCGACAGGGAAAACGGAGTGCTGCTGGTTCTTGAGACGGTTAACCGTTTTGAACATTTTCTCATCAATACCAGCGAGGAAGCCGTACAACTCGTCAAAGACATTGATCACCCGAACGTAAAAGTGATGCTCGACTGCTTCCACATGAACATCGAGGAGGATTTCCTCGGCGACGCCATACGGACAGCCGGCAAATACCTCGGACATTTCCATATCGGGGAATGTAACAGGAAGGTTCCCGGCAAGGGGCACATGCCCTGGGACGAAATGGGCAAAGCTCTCCGCGATATCGGATACGACGGCGGAGTCGTCATGGAACCTTTCGTAAAAACGGGCGGTACCGTGGGAAGCGACATAAAGGTATGGCGCGATCTCTCGGGCGGCGCGGACGAAAAAAAGATGGATGAAGACATAGCCGAAGCGCTCAGGTTCGTGAGGTCGAAATTTGCCTGATACCGATTCTCAATCGAAAGCCGGTTTTTGATATGGCCGCATGAGCGTGAAAACCGGCTTTTACGAATGGGCTTTGCTTGATTCCCTAAGCACTATTTCGCTTGGCAGTGTGAAATTACGTTCCACCGAGGCATCGCCGGATTCTCCCGTTATCTTGCGCATTAAAATTTCCACGGCCAGATCCGCCATGATTTTCGTGTCGCAATTGACGGTGGTGAGCGTCGGGGTGAGAAATTTCGCGATACTGATGTCGTCGAATCCCGTCACCGAGACGTCTTGCCCGACCTTCAGCCCCTTCTCGATAATCGCCTCGTAAGCTCCGATGGCGTAAAAATCGTTTATCGCTATTATCGCGGTCGGGCGTTCGGAGAGTTCCAGAAGCCACTTGGAATAAACGTACCCGACATTGCGTGCGGCAACGCTCTCCATTTTGGGGTGCGACGAACCGTCCTCCCCTATCATGTACTCTTGCCGCGCCTGAATGCCGTGGTCTCCGAGCGCGGCAAGGACACCGTCTCTGCGGTCGATGGTCTGCGGAGCGTTTACATGGAATCCTATACAGGCGATTTCGCGATGACCGAGGCCGATAAGATGAGAAGCAATATCATACGCAGCTTTGCGGTCGTCAAAATTGATGCTGTCGAAATTGGACGTTTTCTGCCCGACTATCACTCCATGCATGAACGCCTTCATTTTTTCGAGAATCTTGGGAGTTCCCTGTGTCGCTATCATCACTACGCCGTCAGCGTCGCGCATTATCAGGTCGTCCATGAAGTGTTCGACCTTCACGATGTTGTAACCGGTATTGCATATCATTATCGAATAGTTTTTCCTGGAAAGCCCCGCTTCTATTTTAACGACGAGATCGGCCAGAAACGGGTTGTTTATTTCCGGCACGGCGATGCCTATTATCTGGCTGTCCTTGTTGATCATGCTACGGGCGGCGGCGCTGGGAACATACTGAAGTTCGCGTATCGCGGCGGCTATTTTGCTCCTCGCCCCCTCCCCGACATAACCATGGTTTCTGATAAAACGCGATACGGTGCCGGTAGAAACCCCGGCGCTCAGCGCTACGTCCTTTATCGTAATTCTCTTATTCCTCATCTTCATGCCAATCACCGAATCATGTTAGCGTTAACATATTTTTCGCGAGTGCAAAAAAATTCACGCGTACTGCCCGCATTATATTGAATCCCTGTCTCAGCGTCAAATGTCCCGCGAATACCCCCGCAGTTTGATTAATATCCATATTTTTCATTCACGCGCATACTTGACAAACTCACCGCGCTATGATTAAAATAATGTCATAACACGTGTTAACGTTTACACAATATAAAGTGATGCGCGCATAGCTGGCACCGTGATGTCAAGAGGTTCGTTTTCGCGGGTAGGTATATGTTTGTGCCTTACTCGTACCGAAAAGGAAGAGAATAGAAGGGGAGGTTTTGATTATGAAAGCATCGAAAATTGTTCTTGCTCTAATGGCAACGTTGGTGTTGTTTCTGAGCGCGTTCACGTCCTCGGCCGCGGACGCGAAAACTTTGACGATAGGCATGTCATGGGCTCACAAAAATGACTCGCTTTTCTACGCTATGGACGCGACGCTTACGGCGGCGATGGCCGCGCTCGCCCCAGAAAAGGGATACGACAAAGTCGAATGGATTCATGTCATAGCCAACGACGACGCGCAAAAACAGGCTTCCGATATCGAGGATCTGATCACGAAGGGCGTTGACATGATAGTGTCATACGCTTACGACGCCGAAGCGATCAAATCGTCGATAGCCTCCGCTCACGAGGCCGGAATACCGTTTATCTGCTATGACCGCGACGCCACTGACGGGGGTGAACAACCTGACGCTTTCATAGGACTCGATACGACCGATCAGGCATACACTACCGGCAAAGCGCTCTTCCAGGCCATGAAAGACGCGGGAGTCACTCCCACCGATGTCATCAGCATCGTCGGCAGTCTCGCCGACCGCAACGCGTTGAACAGGATAGAGGGCTTCAAGAGAGCGGCCGACGAATACGGCGTGACGATAACTCAGGAAGTGCCCTCAGAGTGGGATTCGAACCAAGCCCTTCAGGGGTTTTCCGCGGCTTATCAGGGCCATCCGAACTGCAACACTGTCCTCATAGCCTCCGACTTCATCATCACCTCGGTGCAGTCGGTTCTCGAGAAGGCCGGCAAATGGATCCCCGCCGGTCAAGAGGGGCATATCTGGATCGGTTCGCAGGACGTATTCCCAATCAGCATCAAATTCATCCAGGATGGGTTCATCGATTTCGACACGGCGTATGACCTCGAAGCGATGGCCGCCAACTTCGCCCCGATAGCCTACGACATACTCGAGGGCAAAACGCCGGCCGCCCGTAAAGTGACGGTCAGCGGCAAGGTCATAAGCAAGGCGAACGTCAATTCCGAACAGCTCTGGGCAAAGAACTATCAGTAAAACCGGGACATTCGGCATCGTTCAAATGTGGGAGTCCGCCGCGGGCGGCTCCCACATTTCTTAAGGCCTGGGGGTGTTTGTGATGGAAAATATGGCGGCGCGTCGATCTCCACTGGCGCTGCTCAAAGATCCCAACGTCATCCTGCTTGCGGCGGGAATAATCTTCGTGACGATAGTATCGCTCACCGTCAAAAACTTTCTGTCCCTGAGGAATATCACCAGCGTCATAGTGCAGGTGAGTTCCACCGGATTGATGGCGATCGGGCTCACGTTCGTGATCATCACCGGAGGAATTGACCTTTCGCTTCCGACGGTGATGGCTGTTTCCTCGATACTGGGATGCAGCGTCATGGTGAAAACTCAGAGCATCGCGCTGGGCGTGACAGTCATCCTGGCCGTTTCGGCGGCGATAGGGTGCTTCATCGGTTTTTCGATCGCCAAGCTCAAGATGGTGCCCATGATAGTGACGCTCGCGATATCCACCATGGCCTTCGGCACGTCGAACTGGTACACGGCGGCGCGGAGCATATCGGGAATGCCGAGGGAATTCAAGAGCGTGTTCGCGGGAAATTTATTCAAAATGATACCGGTGCCGGCCGTCATGCTGGCCGCGGTCGCCGTAACGATGCATATCGTGCTTTCGAAAAACATGTTCGGGCGGCATCTCTTTCAGGTGGGTGTCAACGAAAATACCGCGAAGGTCAACGGCGTGCGGACAACCGGGGTGATATTCTCGGTTTACGTGATAAGCAGCCTTACGGCAGGCATGGCCGGTATCGTGGCGGCTGCGCGGCTGAATTCGGCGGGGCCGTCCATGGGGCCGCAGAACATGTTCATGGACATAGTGGCGGCGGTGGTCATAGGCGGCGCGAGCGTTTCAGGAGGCAAGGGCAGTATTCTCGGGACGATAATCGGCAGTATATTCATGGGAGTGATCTCCAACATAGTCAACCTTCTCGGTTTGGAGTACTTCATGATTCTTCTCGTAAAAGGCGCTATCATCATCGCCGTCGCATGGTTCGACATCCTGAGAAACAGGGGGGCCGCCGCGCGATGAACGACCGAAAGGACAGGACCGTTTTAAGGATAGAAAACGTCTCAAAGCAGTTTCCGGGCGTCAAAGCGCTCTCGGACGTCACGATGGAAGCGTATGGGGGCGAAATAACCGGACTCATCGGAGTGAACGGCGCCGGAAAATCCACACTGATGAATATTCTGGGCGGGGTTTATCCGGCGACTGCCGGACGCATACTCGTCGACGGGGACGAAATACACATTCATTCGCCGCAGGACGCCGAACGTCACGGGATAGGGTTCATTCACCAGGAACCTCTGATGTTCAATTACATGACCGTGGCCGAAAACATATCGATATCGAAGATGCGCGGCGTGGTCAGTTACAGGGAGATAAACGCGGCCGCGGCGAAATATCTGGCCATGATGGGATGCGATATAAAACCCACGGCAAGGGTAGGCCGCCTCCCCATAGGCGACAGGCAGATGGTGGAAATAGCGCGAGCCCTCTCGACGGGGGGTATGATTCTCCTTTTCGATGAACCGACGGCGTCTTTCGCGTACAAGGAAAAAGAGCGCCTGTTCGAGGTGATCAGAAACCTCAAGGCTCAGGGATCGGTGATTTTCTTCATCTCACATTTTTTGGATGAGGTGGAGGAACTCACGGACAAAACGATAGTTCTGCGCGACGGGCAGGTGGCGCTTCAGGGAAACACGAAGGAGATAAAGCGGTCCGACATACTCCGCAACATGGTGGGCGGCGATATCTCCAAACTCGACGACGATTATGTCTCCAACGAGGAACGCGTGGTATTCAGGATAAAGGGGCTTTCGGCCGGACACGCGCCGCGAAACGTGGACCTGGAACTGCGAAGGGGGGAGATCGTCGGCCTCTGGGGATTGATGGGTTCCGGACGCACCGAACTCATGAGGACGATATACGGCCTGGACAGGGCTGACGCGGGAGAAGTGATGATAGAAACCGGCGGAGAACTCAAAAATATCTCTTTCGACAAGGTAAGGAACTTCTGCGGTTACGTAACGGAAGCGCGCCATGACGACGGCCTGTTTCTTCCGTGGTCTATCTGGGAGAATATAGCCGCGCCGAACTTGAAGTCCTTCCTGAACCTCGGCGGAATTACGCTCGATTTCAAAGCCCAGCGCAGGGCCGCCGAAGAGTACGCCTCAAAACTCAACGTCAAGGCGCGCGGCGTCGACGTCAAAATGGAAGCGCTTTCGGGAGGCAACCAGCAGAAAGTGATCATGGCGAAGTGGCTTCTCCGAAATCCCATGGTGTTTCTGCTCGACGAACCCACAAGAGGCGTCGATGTCGGAGCCAAGGCGGAGATTCACCGCATGATAAAAACCCTGAGCAAATCAGGCACGGCGATTCTGATGGTCTCGTCCGAAATAGAGGAAATTTCGGCGCTGAGCGACAGGGTACTGGTGTTGAACAGGGGCCGCGTGACGGCTGAAGTCAAAAAAGAGGACATCGACAAGGAACTTTTGATGTCCTACTGTGTATGACACTGCGTATGCACGCATGAAAACGGCAGGTAAAAGGACATGAAAAATAATGGAACCGGCGACGAAAAACGGATATTGAAGTTCGTTGTAAACTACGCGCAATATGGCCTGATAGGAGCGGTTATAATCGTTTATTCGATTCTGTCGCCCGTATTTATCTCGCTTTCGAACATAAGGGAGCTGCTCGCCATTTCGAGCCCTCTGCTCGTATGCTCTGTAGGCATGACGTTCGTCCTTCTGATCGCCGAGATCGACCTTTCTGTCGGCTCAATTGCCGGCGTCTCCGGTGCGTTGTGGGTTGTGTGCGTCGTGAATTACGGGATGTCCGTCGCGGCGAGCGCTGTAATAGGCATTTTGGGCGGCATGGCGATGGGAGCGGCCAACGCTTTTTTCATCGTAAAACTCAAAATAAACTCGTTCCTCGTCACTCTGGGAGCCCAGGTATTCGGCAGGGGGCTGATCTTTTTCATAGCCTCCGGCGAACAAATTCTCACCACCGACGAAATGAAGCGCCTGGCGTATCAGGACGTGTTCGGAATATCGATACTCGTTCTGCTATCCATCGGAATAACTATTGTCATGGCTCTCGTCTACAAATACACTTCCTTCGGACGGCGTCTCCAAGCAGTGGGGTGTGACAGGGCTGCGGCGGCCAAGATAGGCGTCGACGTAAACCGCATGAGGTTCTCGGTGTTCGTTCTGGCGGGATTTTTCGCCGGCATAGCAGGGCTCATGCAGGTCGGCAACATAGGGATGCTGAATCCGGTCTATGTTGGCAATAATATGGAATTTCTGGCGATAACGGCCGCCGTATTGGGGGGCACCAGTCTTTTCGGCGGCACTGGCACGATAGTGCCGGGAACACTGGTGGGAGTGATTTTCACCATGAGCATAGAGAACGGATTGGGTATACTGGGGGCCAATCCCTATATCTATCCGGTCGTGCGGGGAAGCGTCATCTACCTCGCCATGTTCACCGATTCCCTGAAACGCTCCATCGGCATAGGAATGGACAAATAATCGTACCACGCGGGGAGGAAACGCAATGTACAGAAAACCCAAACTCGGGCTCATAACCATTTCGGACAACAGGGAAAAAGCCCACAAAATGCTCTACGAAACGAATAAAGAATTTGAGGAATACGCGGCGGCGAAAATTCGCGAGCGCGGCGAAATAGACATCGTAGTCGCCGGCACGATAGTGCATACCGCGAGAGAAGCGGTGGCCGAGGCAAAGCGGATCATGGCAAACGACGTCGACGGCGTGGTGCTGAACTTCTCGATATGGACATATCCGAACCTTGCGGTGATAGCCGCCCGGCAGATAACGCGGCCGATACTCATGCTGTCGAACCTGAATCCCGTGCGGTGCGGTCTGGTGGGAATGATGGCGAGCGCGGGAAGCCTCGACCAGCTCGGAATAAAGAACAGCCGCGTCTGGGGCGACCTGGCCCGACCCGAGGTCTACGACAAAGTCTCCAAATTCGCGCGCGCGGCCAAAGTCGTCAATTCGCTCAACGGCTCGGTCTACGGCATGTTCGGGGGCAGGAGCATGGGCATGTACACCGGGGTCGCGGAACAGTCGACATGGATGAAGAAGTTCGGAATCGACTGCGAACACCTGGACGAAATGGAGATAATCCGTCTCGCTCAGATAATGGACAAAGACCGGGTCGAGCGGGCGTTCAAATGGCTCTCCGAAAACATCTGCCGTATTTGCTACGACGGCGCCGGCCTTACCGAGGACAAACTTCGTTTCCAGATAGCGTGTTATCTCGCCACGAAAGACCTGGTGAAAGAACGCGAGTTGGATTTCATAGGGATAAAATGCCAGCCCGAGATGGGCAACCATTTTGTCTCCCAGTGTCTGACCCAGGCATTTTTGAACGACCCTTACGATATGGAAGGCCCGCACGACATCACGGTCTGCGCCTGCGAAAACGACATGGATGGCGCGCTCACGATGCAGATTCTGCACCTGCTGACCGGTTCACCCACCCTTTTCTTCGACTTCAGGCACTACGACGAAAAAGAAAACGTATTCGTCTTCTCGAACTGCGGTTCGCAGTCCACGTATTACGCCGGCAGGTCGAAAAATTTTGAGGACAACCTGAAAAATGTGGAGTTTTTCGCGCAGACGCCCGAGTTTTTCGACGCCGGCGGAGCGACGGTAAGATATATGGCAGCGAGTGGAAAGCTCACTTGCGCGCGCTTATCCCGCAAGGACGGACGTTACCGTATGGTAATATTCTCCGCCGAGGTTCGCGAGTTCCCGAAGGAAAAAATGAACGAGACATCGTCCGAATGGCCGGCCGCTTATATAAAGATAAACGCGTCGCCGCAGCGCCTCATTGAAATCTACGGCTCCAATCACGCGCACGCGGTCGAAGGCGACGTCAACGAGGAGTTGAAGCATGTCTGTGACATGCTGGATATCGACGTGATCTCTCTCGACTGACCAAGCCGGGCGAAAATAATTTCGGCAGATAAAGACAGTCCAAACGCCCCGCGTTCCGGCAAAATCAAACCGGAATTCGCGGGGCGTTTCGCGCGGATACAGGTTTTCATGGCAGTTCGTTACAATAACCAAACGTTGCCATACAAAATCTTTGGCTGAAGCCGGAGCGGGGCAACGCAACGTTCGAAGCCTCGAAACATTGACACGGCAGGCGCCAAGATTATTGGGGCTATTTTACTGGGCGTGTTTGAAAAAGGTCTAATGAAAAAGTAAATGCAACTTTGAGGTAGTAACTGCAACCGGAAAGGGAGAAGCTGCATTTACCAGTGCAAACCGAGAGAAGATGGAGCAGCAAGTTGATTTGAAAAAGTAACTGCAAGTTTTGGCGAGTAAATGCAACCACA
>JAISXR010000088.1 GCA_031270375.1 Synergistaceae bacterium
CAGACCTGTTCCTGATAGGTCCGAAAAGATTATACAGCAAATAAAATTTCAGTCGCGCACGTTTATCTGTTTTTATACGTCTTGTTGGTTATTTCGCACACAACGCAGGACGTTTACATGGAGAACACGCGGCTCATGTCGGGCATGCCGTGAATCATATCGAATCCCTCGACCGTAGCATTTTTGAAAGGAACTGTCGAAACTCGAAACTCCATTCTGAATTTGGGATATACCTTGAATATATTGATCGTATCCCAGGGAGCGAGACGCCAGAGATTGCGGCCGAATCTCGCGTCCCCGACCTTGTAGTTTATGATGTCCGCAGCGTTCCTTCCTCCCCGGTATATCATCCAGGGAGAACTCATTATGAGTTTCGAGTGAGGGGAGGGCACCGAAGGCAAGCCGGCGTTATGAGACTGCGTCCATTCCTCCCAACCCCAGATACGGCCGTTGACGAAACGGTAATCGTCGATGACGGGGGTCAGTTGCAGTGAGTGGATGTAGGTCGTGAAGAAAGGATACGCGTTGGGGATCGGGCTGGCGAGGATCACTTTATCGCGGTGCGATACGACAAAATAATTTACCGGCAGTGACGGATATACTATCAGCGCACACACGAGCGCAAGAATCGTTTTCAGCGCAATTTTTTTAAAAAATCCCGAGTCACCCGCGTGTTTCAACGGTACCGCCTCCCTGTCTCTTCATGTATGATACCATGAGCGGCCATCGGTGGGATATTCCAGAAACCCATGCTGTCCCGACTGATTGCCGATAATATAAATATAAGAGAAAAAAGTTTCGGTATAGCCGGTGCGGCGGAGAGGTGACGCGCATGAAAATCGAAAAAATCCATAAATGTCCTTATTGCGGTTACATGTACCAGGTAGTACTCGGACAGAACGCGTATTCCAACATGTTCTCGGCTCCGGGGGGAAATGTCGCCATACATTCGTTCATCTTCGTATGCCCGCATATCGCTTGCGGCAAAACCGAAGTGACCGTCGAGGCGGGTTCTCCGCCCGTTTCAAACGCGGGGAGAGGGGCCGAACGGCAGAGAACCGGCGGCGGCCTCGGCAATTTGTTTTTTTCGGCGCGTCTGCTTCCTATCGAAGCGTGCGGAAAAGGGGAGTTCAAGACTGCGGAAGTGCCCGAATCCGTGTTTCACGATTACGATCAGGCCTGCCGATTGTTGAAAGCCAGTCCTTGCGCTTCGGCCACCTACGCCAGAAGATGTCTTCAGGGGATGGTAAGGAAAAAATTCAAGTTGAAACCCGGCAAATTCCAAAACGAGATAAAGACGCTCGCCTCAATGAACGGCACAATAAGGCAGGAGATCATCGACGCCCTCGAGAGCGTCCGTAAGATCGGCAAGTTCCGCGCCATGCCCGAAGACGACGTGAAAGTCCTGGTCGACGTGAACTACGATGAAGCCCGGCAGACCATAGAAGTGATAGAGGCGCTGTTGTTCGACTGGTTTTTGGCTCCGGCCGAACGTGAAAAACGGGCCGAGGCGCTGAAAGCTATCATAGAAAGCAAAAAAGGATGAGGAAAGTGAGCGGTATGAATTTAGCGATGTTCAAGGAATGTATCAATATCTTCGTGGTCTTTTTGAGGATAGGGGCACTCACATTTGGCGGGGGTTATACGATGCTTCCGCTCCTTCAGGCGGATATAGCGATAAAAAGAAAATGGGCCGCGGAGGAGGACATAATCGACTTTTACGCCATCAGCCAAAGCCTTCCGGGCATCGTGGCGGTCAACACATCCATGTTGATAGGCTATAAAAAAGGGAAAATACCCGGGCTCGTTTGCGCGTGTCTTGGGGTAATATGTCCTTCGATAATAATCATTCTCGTAATAGCGCTTTTCATCGAGAATTTCCTCGCGATAAAAACCGTCGGTTACGCTTTCAATGGGATAAGGGTCGCGGTGGCCGCTCTTATAGTGAAAACAGCTTTTGATATGGGGAAAAAGTGTCTCGTGGACGGCGCTTGCGTGTTGATTTTCGTTATAGCGCTTTTGGTTTTCACATTTGCGGATATATCGCCTGTGATTCCCGTGCTGGCAGGCGGCATTGCCGGAATCGCCCTGGCTCGGAGGCGTTTTCTATGAGCGTCTATCTGAAACTGGCCGGCGAATTTCTTAAAATAGGGCTGTTCTCTGTCGGAGGCGGGCTCGCAACGCTGCCCTTTCTTTACAGACTTGCCGACGGTTACGATTGGTTCACGAGGGCGATGTTGGTCGATATGATAGCCATTTCGGAATCCACTCCGGGGCCCATCGGCATAAACATGGCCACATACGCCGGTTTTAGCGCGGCTGGCGTTTACGGCGGCGTTTTGGCCTCGCTCGCACTGATATTTCCGTCGGTCGTGATCGCGTTATTCATCACAAAGGCCATGGACTCTTTCAGGGAAGACAAGTTCGTCAAAGCCGCGTTCTACGGCATCAGGCCTGCTGTTACCGCGTTGATAGCCTCGGCGGCGTTGGGCATCATGAAAATCATGCTGGTCAGCCTCGAAAATGGCCTTGCGGCCGCGGATATTTTCAACATAAAACGGATCGCGCTTTTCGCCGTGATGTTATATTTGATGAAGAAATACAATAAACATCCCGTTTTTTACATAGGCGGCGCGGCGATAGTCGGGGCCGCGCTGAAGCTGTGAGAACGGGAGTTAGTTATTTGAGAAAGTAATTTGCCATGGGGTGAGTGGCGCGCGCGTTCGTGAGGGCTTTTTGAACGCCGTCCCGCAGTGCCGGCAGCGGTTCGCTGCTTTTGGGCACTTCCCTGTTCGTCAGTATTTTTTTCGTCTCTATGTAAAAGGCGGCGTCGGGCGAAGTCCCGCCTTCCACCCTGATGTCGAACGGCATAGTCTCCATCTGGAGGTACTCGCTCAAATTCGAGGCCACGCGACCGAACAGTTCCCTTGTCGGCGCGTCGTCCCCGCCGCGCCATATCGTTTCGCCGTCTATCGTCAGCCCGAGCCGCCCCGAGGACGTTTCCTCAACCGCCGCTCGCAGATTTCCGAGCGCGTACTTGCGATGAATCGGAATACCGTGGTCGAGCAGATATTTTTCGGCGGCCGCGATACGCTCTTCCGCCTCCGGGTGAGTTTGATATATGCCTGGGTCTATTTCGGGGTGTTTCATCCGATCTTCTTTAAAACGTTCCTGTATCGTGAGCATCCCGACCGGGTTGTATCCTGCCTTTGAGAGGGCGTCTATTCCCAGCGCGTCGGCCTCTTTTTCGAGTTCTATGCTGTAGGCGCCCATGACCGCCACGTGTACGAGATTCGCCGCGACGAGCGCCGCCCCCTTGCCTCTGCTGGCTATTGCCGCCGCCAGCGCGAGCAGCGTCATCTTGTTGTTCCTCGCTGTCTGGATTATGACGTGCTTTTTATCGGCGTGAACCATCTCGTGGGCTATGACGCCGGCGAGTTCCACGTCCGACTTCACGAAGTCCAGCATGCCTGTCGTGACGTACATCTTGCCGCCCGCGAGCGCGAATGCGTTGACAGCTTCCTCGTCTATTATATCCACGTCGTAATTCAGCCTGCGCTCCATATGCGGAGAGAGGCGATTTACGATCGTCTCTACCCTGGCGTTATATACGGGGTTTATGAGTACGGTCCAATGCTTCTCGACCTCGGCGGACACTCGTTCGCTCAGTTTTATCTCCTGTTGGGTGGCTTCCGACGTAACGAGGTCGTCCGACGCAGTAACGGGGGCAGCACAAGCCGTCCCCGTTACGCACAAAAACAAAGCAGCGACGATCGCCGCAATAGCGCGTGACATTTTCATCGAAATTCAGAAGGTCGCCATGCCTTGGGAATATCCCTTCAGGGCTATCCGGTTGCGTCCCATTTTAAGCAGTGTATTCCTCATCTCGGCGAGGTTTTCCTCCAACTCTGCCCTAATCACGCCTTCTCTGTCGAGCAGATGCTGGCCCAGTTCACGGATTTCGTTTATGCGGGCGACTATCTGGTTGTATCCGTTTTCGCCGGCATGTTCGGCTAGTTTATTCCAGAAAGCGGGGCCTTCTTTACCGTCCCCAACGCCGAGCGGGGCAGAGATATTGTTCCATTGTTCCAACAGCGACTCCTGACGGGAGATAATTGATTGTTTCTGCTGCAGGACATCCAAAAGCCCCTCCATGTCCGATTCGCGCACCCGAGTTTCCTCGTCATCCACGAGAGCCTCGAGCGATTTGTAGAGGCTGAGTTCTTCCTCTACCAGAGAGTTGACAGTTTCAAAAAAATCAGTAGGCAAAATTCGTACCTCCTGCTCTCGGCGTAACCGTCTGGGGAGTTTTTCCCTTCGCGGCTTCTGATTTCAACTTCGCTATGGCTTCCACCCAGGTAGCTTTGAGTTCTTCCAGCATTGATCGCACGGTCTTCACCGCCGCCGCGTCCTGTTTGACGTTTGCGTCAACCAACTGACAGTACATGAAATCGTACAGTCTCAACAGGGAGGCCGCGACCTGTCCGCCCTGCTCCAGATTCAGTGTCACCATGAGTTCGCGAACCACTGACTGGGCTCTTTGAAGGTTGACGTTTACCTGTTCGGCATCCTGGGATTCGATGGCTTTCTCGGCCGCCGCGCACGACCTTATGCCGATATCATAAGTGATTATCAGCAATTGCTCCTTTGACGCCATCTGTATCTGATTGACTCTGTAAGTGTCCTGAGCCTGCCGCGCGAAAACTTCGTCCATCCGGCCCGCCTCCATGCTCTTGATTCCCAGGTTCTCCGATCTTTTTTAACTCCACTGTAATTCATTATCGGTGTCCCTGGCGCAATAATTAATATTCGCGGGCCATTGTTACATTGAAAAAAATGGTCGGGACGAGAGGATTTGAACCTCCGACACCCTGCACCCCATGCAGGTGCGCTAGCCAGGCTGCGCTACGTCCCGAAACAAATTGTATTTTACATGTCCTTTGCTCATTGGTCAAGAACGCAAAATTATGATATTGTGAGATTCGCGGGTGGCGCGGAAGTTATCTCAAGACGCAGTTAGGGCAATGAGATATCCTGACAGAACGAGGTGATAAGTCATGAACTGCCGGGACAAAAAAAACGAACTAGACGAAAAAATAAATGAAGAATTGGCGGAGGATGGCAGTCCACCGGGCGTCGAAGAAGAGAAATATGTGCGCGCTGAATCGAATCGAATAGAGTTCAAGCGCGAGCTAAATGAGAAGCTCGAACGCTCTGTTGTCGCGTTCCTCAATACAGGCGAGGGCGGCTTGATTTACATCGGTATTGATGACGACGGCAAAGCTGTGGGTGTTCCAAATATCGACCTAGTTCAGCGGCAGATTGTCGACCGGATCAAATACAACATTTCGCCGTCCGCGCTTGGGCTGTTTGACGTCGCGGTAGAAAAATCTGACGGTACTCCCGTTATCAAGGTCATCGTTTCAAGCGGCACGGAAAAACCGTACTATCTGCGGAATCAGGGACGCTCGGAACGCGGTTGTTTCATTCGTATCGGCAGTTCCGTTCAACCGATGACAACGCAGATGATTGACGACCTATACGCTCGTCACCGACCTGTTTCGCTCGGCAATATCCCCGCGCCGCGCAAAAGTCTGACGTTTGAACAGTTGGAGATTTACTATCAGTCGAAAAAATTGAGATTAAACGAGCAATTCAAGACATCGCTTGAATTGCTCACGCCAGACGGTGACGACAACTTCGTCGCGTATATGCTCGCCGACGAGAACGGCATTTCCGTCAAGGTGGCAAAATACGCCGGAACGGACAAGGTTGACTTGATTGAGAACTACGAGTACGGCTATTGCTGTCTGATTAAGGCGACGAATCAAGTGCTTGATCGCCTTGACGTTGAAAACCGCACGTTTACAAAAATTACGCCAAAAACACGAATCGAGAAGCAGATGGTTGACCGCACCGCGCTCCGCGAGGCGGTCATTAACGCTATCGTTCACAATGATTACAGCCGGAATGCTGTTCCGACTGTCGAGATTTTTTCCGACCGTATCACGATTACGTCTTACGGCGGTTTGCCGGAGGGCTTGTCCCGCGAGAGCTTTTTCGAGTGCTGCTCTATGCCGCGAAACCGCGAGTTAATGCGCGTTTTTCGCGACGTAGGCTTGGTCGAACAGCTCGGTTCGGGAATGGGCCGGATTCTGAACGCTTACGACAGAAGCGTTTTCAAGTTCACGGGCGATTTTCTGATAGTGGTTTTCCCGTTTACGAACGGTTTTCATGCCGCGTTTGGCACTAATGGCACTGATGTAACAGAGAGAGAAACATGAGAAACACCAGGTTTCAATTTTCTTCTTGACGTAACAACTAGATAACAGTTGTTTTGTCTTTTTGTCTTGGCGTGATGGACAATTCCCCATAAATTAGCTAAAATAGCTAATCATTATAAGTATATGGGGGTGTTCGCGTTGCCGGTCATTAGCGCAACTGAAACGAAAAACAAATTCGGCCAGGTTCTGCTACAAGCAGCCAAAGAACCTATCACGATTGAAAAATCCGGCAGTCCTGTGGCCGTGATAATGTCTTATGACGCGTACGAACATTATCAGCTGCTGGAAGACCGCTACTGGGGAGAAAGAGCGGTATCCGCGCGCGAACGGGGAGGATATGTCGGAGGTATGGCTGTTCTGGATAAAATCCAGAAACGTATCGATGAAGAATGAACTATAAGCTCTCGGTCTCTCCGGAGGCCATTGATTTTCTGTTCGCACCGCAAGCCAAACAATTCAAACAGATAGCGAGAGCAATTTTCACGCTCATGGGTGAGCCATTTCCGCATGATTCGCAAGAATTGAAAGGATATCCAGACTTTCGCCGCAAGGACGTCGGCGAATATCGCATAATCTATGGCGTACAGGACGACACAGTGCTGATAGATGTCATAGACAAACGAAACGATGACGCCATGTACAGACGTTTTGCAAGAAAACATCAATAACCCTGAACTGCCCCCAAAAATATGAACTGCCTAACACTCTCACGCACTCTCACCCAAACACTTTCCCGTATCGTTTTTTTTCCGAGAAATGATATAATTACAAATATAATGCCGTTTTATGATTTTGGCGCTTTTTTTATTGCGTCACGGCATTTGACTCGTTCATTCGAGGTGAAATATATGACAGGTTTTTTCGATGGAGCTTCGAGAGGCAATCCTGGTATGGCTGGGGCTGGCTGTTGTATCCTCGAGGATGGGGTAGTGATTTGGGAATGCGCCAAATATCTGGGCTTGAAGACGAATAACGAGGCCGAATACGCCGCGTTGATCACGCTCCTCGCGGAAGCGCGTTCGAGAGGAACACGCGAAATTGAGATACGCGGCGACAGCAAATTGGTAGTGAGTCAGGTCAACCGCGAGTGGAAGATAAACAAACCCCATCTGAGGGTATTGGCGCAAGAGGCCTGGGAACTCATGGAGGGTATGAAAGTGCGTTTGGTTTGGGTCTCAAGAGAGGAAAATCAACTGGCCGACAAACTTTCGAACAGGGCAATCGACGAACGAGGCGGTGAACAAGATGAACGATCCTTCTGAGATCAATCTTCCCCAAAGCGCCGACATCGAAAAACTACGTGAAAACATTAAGTCGCTCACTTCCGATGCCGCCGCCCTAAAAGGCAGAATTGGCGAATATTTCTGGCAGGCGTTTCTTGAAGACGGGCAGTACGAGCCGGAATTGGGCGGCGTGTTCAGAGAAATTCAGATGAAGACCGACGAAATTACCTCACTGGAACAGGAGATACAAATTCTGGAAGACGGCGCTGGCCAGCCGATGCAGCCGCCTGTGCAGTTTCAACTGAATAATGTGATATGTCGTTCATGCGGAATGTTGAACGACGGAGAGGCGAAATTCTGTCAGGCGTGCGGCATCGCTATTCGAGAGGAAATAGTGTCGGAATATAAGGTGGAAGACTACGGAAAATGCCCGCTCTGCGGCGCGACGCTGCCGGAGGATGCGGTTTTCTGTTACACGTGCGGCGCGAGAATCAGAATGTGAACCCCCTCGCGCCGCGCCTTTTTTGTCATTTTTTGCTATAATAAATGAGTTGTGGATTATTTTTTTGTGTCCGCGGCAAGTATGCCTGACGCGGCGAAATTTTCGGGCGGCATTTCGCTGAAGATAATTCTCACCGAAGCGGGTTTTACGTCGAGGCATTCGCAGGTGATTCTCGTCAGCTCCGAAGCGTATTTACGTTTGGTCTCGACGGAACGGCCCTGAAGCATATTGACCTTGATCAGCGGCATGTTTGTGGCTCTCCTTTGGAGGTATGATTTATGGGCGATGCCCACTTCTATAATGATATCATATTCGTTGTATTGGCGTTTGCGGGAGGAGCCTGCGCGGGTTCTTTCATCAACGCCGCGGCAATGCGCACTGTGGCGGAAAAGAAATGGTGGGGGAGGGAACGTTCGGTTTGCGACAGTTGCGGTTATGTATTGTCCGCGGCCGATCTGGTGCCGATATTCTCTTTTCTCTTTTTAAAGGGTAAATGCCATTATTGCGGCAAGCCGATAAAGCTCAGGCATTTTGCGGTGGAGCTGATTTCGGGCGCGCTCACGGCGGCGCTGCTCTGGAGATGGGGCGTGAGCGGCGCCATGCTGGTGTCCGCGCTGGTCATGTGGTTTTCTCTGTTCAACGCGCTCACCGATCTCGAAAACGGTTATATTTACGACTCGGCGGCGCTGTCGCTCGGCGCTGTCGGGCTGTTGCTGCGCGTATTCGCCGGATGGGGCGTTTTGCTAGACGGAATTTTGGGGGCGGCGCTCGGTTTCGGATTCATAACCTTGATAATACTTGTCAGCAGGGGCGGCATGGGATGGGGAGACGCCCTCCTCATGGCCGGGATAGGGGGCGCCGTCGGTTGGAAATATTGCGCTTTCGGCCTTTACATGGGTTTCCTGGTGGGAGGAATCGTCGTGGTGCCGTTGCTCCTGAAACGCAAACTCAAACGCAAGGACGCCGTCCCGCTGGGGCCGTTTCTCGCGGCCGGATGCGTCTTCACGCTTTTTATCGGTAATATGTTGGTGGCCCGTTTCGGGGAATTCATAGGTTATAATCCGGGCTGGCCCTGGTGGTAAACGGTATAATTTATTATTAAAGGCGGCGGTATTTTCGAGGGATGAACAAGACTGCGGTGACGTTTCTGATATGTGCGGGAGTAGTGATGGTGATATCCGAATTCTTTGGCAGTGAGGGGCCTATGTCTGTTTATGTTATTTATTTGTTGCTTTTAGCAGTGTTTATGTACTTAGCGTTTTCATACTCGAGGAAGCGTAAAAAAGAGGGACTCGAAAATCAGTCGCTCGAACTGATGAAGGACGCCCATAAAGTTAGAATAGCGCGCAGCGAGGTGAAGGCGAAAATCCCCAAAAACTCACCGCGAAGGGAGTCGTATGCCGCTTTCGAGGGCTCTGCCAAACTCGGGGCGGCGAGGTCCATGGCGGTTCTTGTGCGTAAGCCGCGGCTTCGGGAAAAGATACTGGAGATATGCGACTTCGCCGATATGGTGTTGGAGACGATACGTCGCATGCCGGAAGACACCCCGGCGGCCGTCGCTTTTGCCGAAAATCACTTGGCGCGCCTCAACGAGGCGCTGGAGCGCTGTTTTGAAATGAACAAGCACGACGAATACAGGAACGCACCCGAATCTTTGGACGCCCAAGAAATAGAATGTTTCGGCACCTTCATAACGGCTTTCAAGAAGCAGCAGGAAAACATTCTCACGGAAGGCAAGAGTTTCTGAATAATTTATATTAAGGGAAGTGCGCATAACTATGAACGACGGAATGGTATCGTATGAGAATTTCAATAACGCGCGCCCGTGGTGGCGGACGCATATTTTCACTGAAATAGTCACGTGTCGCGACGGAGTTGGTGATTTGCGGAAGCTGCTGCGCGAGAGGGCGTCGCGGCCATTTTTTATAATCGACGAGATATTGAAACCGCAGCGGGCGTTCGCCCCTATTTTTGCTTGCGAGGGCAAGTACGTGTTCGACGCGTCTTATTCGGAACCGCGCACGCGGGATGTTGACCGGGTGGTTGCGCTCCTGAAAAATGAACGCGGCATACCCGACGCGATAGTCGGCGTTGGTGGAGGAGCGAGCATGGATTTGGCCAAAGCGGTCTCGATCTGCCTCGCGAATCCCCGTCCCTCCGCCGAATACCAGGGCTACGGCATGGATATGGAGCGCGGCCCCGACATCTGGGTGCTGCCGACACTGGCGGGAACCGGCGCTGAGGTCACTCCCATCGCGGTCCTCCGCGGGCCTGAGAAGAAACTTGGCATCAACAACGACAACGTAGCGCCCAAAGTCGCGGTGATAGACCCGGCCCTCTCTGCCGGCGCCAAGAAGTTCAACAGATTTTTCTCGATGATGGACTGCTACTTTCATCACTACGAGATAACGCACAGCAAAACGAGCGCCCCAGACGCCGTGCTGGATTCGCGCGACGGAGTGGAAATCGCGCGCAGCGTGCTCTCTCAAGACCTGAGCGAGTTCGATATCGACAGGGCCGTCGATTCGGCCGTCGCGTCGGTTTTGGGAGGAAGCAGCTCCATAGGAGGGCGGGTTGGCGTGAGTCACGCCATTTCATACGGTTTGAGCAACGCGAGCCCTCATTTGCCGCACAGCGTGGCCGTTGCCATCTCGATGTTGGCGTGCGGCGATATATACAGCGACGGCGGTTTCGACGACACGGTCAAATTTTTGGAAATCAACGGTCTCGCGCGCCCGACCGGACGGGAGTACGGCATCTTCGAATCGCATATCCCTGGAATGACCAGGACGGCGTTGGGCATGGAAAAACTCTGGCTCAGCCATTTCGGCGAAAATTGGCGAGACACCGTCGATGAAAAATTTATATCGGACATTTATAAAAGGATAGTGTCGGCTTAAACGCGCGGCGTGAAAATTTCTTGTCACGGGAGGCCAAGATTGAAGTAGGGAGGGTTGGGCTATGATAAAAGTACAGTGAACTAGCCTTTCCTGAATTCGCGCCGCAGTTTTTTTTGCAGATAAGTGAAAAATCCCAGCGCCACGAAACTCGCCAGGAAGAACGAGATCGACTGAAACCACCAGATGTTGTCAACCGTGGAGACGCGCGACAGTATCCACGCGGCTGTCACCCTGAACACTACGGAGCGCAAAAGCTGCGAAACCGTTCCGAAGATCGAGAACCCCGTGCCTACAAAGAGCCCGCCGCACACGGCTATGAAGATGTTGCAGGGATATCCGGGTATCGACGCGCGTATGGAGCGAATCGAAAGCGCCATTATCTCTGGTTCCGGCTTGAATATGCCGAGGAACACACCGGGAAATATGTAAATTATCGCCGCCATAGAGCCGACGAGCATAAAAGCAATCAGCAGCGCCGACTTGAAACCGGCGATCATCCGCCCCGGGTCTCTCTTCCCGTAGTTGAAGGCAACATATGGAGTGAACGCCTGAATGACGCCGTTCAAAAAATTGAACGCGAGTTCTTCCACACGCAGCCCGAGCATCCATGCGGCCACTACCCTGTGCCCGAACGCCGAGAGTATCCTGTTGACGCTTCCCATCCCAAGGGCCACGCTCGCCGTCGACAATCCCACCGGCACTCCTATCCAGAGTATCGGCCGCCAATACGCGGTCATCCTCACGGTGGGCAGGGTGAAGGGCGATATCGCGATTTTTCCAGCGTGCTTCATTTTATATATGAGATAAATCGACGACGCTACGCGCGACATCCACGTGGCTATCGCCGCGCCGGCTATTCCCCAGTGGAAGGTGAATATGAACAGCGGATCGAGTATGATGTTCATCGAGTTCGCGATGGCGATCGACTTGAATGGAGTCAGCAGGTCGCCCTGAGCCCTGAAACACGTGTTCGCCATGTACGTGAACCCGAGGAAGGGCAGCATTATCGGCACCCACATGTTATAGAGCCAGCACATCCGAAGAAGCGTATCGCTGCCGCCGGCGCCGATCGAGGTGAAGAGCGAGTTCGACACCAAAGGGAGCACGAGGGGCAGCGATATCGCGCAGGCCGCGTAGAGCAGCCCGAGCCCGCTGCGCGCGATATGCCTCGCGGAACGTATGTCACCGCGCCCGAGATTGCGTCCCATGAGCGCGAGTGAACCGTTTGCCACACAGTCGAGCATCGCGAACACGCACATGTTTATCGGCCCCGTGAAGGACATCGCCGCCATCGGCAATTCTCCGAGCCACGAGACGAAAATGGTGTCCACCAGATGCAGCAGCGTGTTGAACACGAATAACCCAATTGATGGTATCGCCATTTTGACGAGCGCGGCCGAGGGTTTGTCGTTGGCGAGGTCGGCTTTTCCAAAGAACGAACGCAGCGTTTTGAATATATTTACAATTTTTGGTGATTCATACATTTTATCAATATTATTCTCCCGCACGTGAAGTATAATCATAAAGCGCATAATTTCAAGTGCATATGGATCAGTCGTACATCATCAGCCTCATTGGCTGGTTAAATCGCAAGGAGTGATATGCAGTTAATACCCGTGAATTTCAGCGCGTAGAAGGCCTGTCCATTGTGGATTGGTTGGCTGATATGTGAAACGGCATGTAAGAATACTCAGAAATTTTTTATGGGCTATAATGACATTGTTCGGCGTAGTTTTTTCGCGGGGTCCCGCGCTGAGGGAGGGTTATTTTTGAATTTTCAAGAGTTGATAATGAGGCTTGAAAACTTCTGGACGAGCCGCGGCTGTGTTTTGCAGCAGGCTTACGGCATCGAGGTGGGCGCCGGCACCATGAATCCGGCGACCACGCTGAGGGTGATAGGGCCGGAGCCGTGGAAGGCCGCGTATGTCGAGCCGTCGCGCAGACCGACCGACGGCAGGTACGGCGAAAACCCCAACAGGCTCCAGCATTATTATCAGTACCAGGTTATCCTGAAACCGTCGCCGGAGAATATCCAGGACTTGTATCTCGAATCGCTCGCGGCTCTCGGGATCGACCCGCTGGATCACGACATACGCTTCGTGGAGGACGACTGGGAGAACCCGACGACGGGCGCTTGGGGATTGGGCTGGGAGGTGTGGCTCGACGGCATGGAGATAACGCAGTTCACGTATTTTCAGCAGTTCGGCGGCGTGGACATGCGGCTCGTCCCGGCGGAGCTGACTTACGGGCTCGAACGCATCGCCATGTATGTCCAGAAGGTCGATAACGTCTACGACCTCCAGTGGGTCGGCGACGTCACTTACGGGGACGTGCACCACCGTTCGGAGGTGGAGGGCTCCACGTACAATTTCGAACTCGCCGACACCGACATGCTCTTTAAGCTGTTCGGCATGTTCGAGGCCGAAAGCTCGCGGGTGATGGAGAGCGGAATGGTGCTGCCCGCCTATGATTACGTCCTCAAATGCTCCCACACTTTCAATATTTTGGACGCGCGCGGCGCGATCAGTGTCACGGAGCGTACCGGATACATAGCGCGCGTGCGGGCGCTCGCGAGCGCCTGCTGCCGGGCATACCTGGCGCAGCGCGAGCAGATGGGATTTCCCCTCGCCGGGAAATTCGGCCGCTCCGGCGAGAAAGAAGGAGGCGTGACGAAATGATAAAGCGCGATCTGCTGTTCGAGATAGGAACCGAGGAAATTCCGGCCCGTTTCATGATCTGGGCCATAGGAGAACTCGAAAATCTGGCGCGCGCCGGCCTTGCCGATATACGCCTGTCCTACGAATCACTCAGGACAACCGGCACTCCGCGCAGGATAGTCCTGTACGTGAACGACCTCGCCGACCGGCAGGAGGACTTGGAGGAACTCGTCAAAGGGCCGCAGAAATCGCAGGCGCTCGACGACGCCGGCCGTTTCACCAAGGCGGCGCTCGGCTTCGCGAAAAGCCGCGGCACGGAATTGGGCGACCTCAAGTTCATAGAGGTAAAAGGCATCGAATATCTTCACGCGTCGGTGAAGGAGACCGGAAAAAAAGCCACGGAGCTGCTGCCCGGTTTTCTGTCCGGGCTGCTAAAAAAATTGATTTTCCCCAAGAACATGTACTGGGAAGACCCCGGAACGCGCTTCGCCCGTCCCGTGCGCTGGCTCGTGGCCCTGTGGGACACGCGGATAATTCCGGTGCGTTTCGGCAGCGTTTACAGCGGGGCGGAGAGCCGAGGACACCGTTTCATGGGGGCTAAGACCGTTCAGATAAAGAGCGCCCAGGAATACGAGCGCACGCTCGAAGGCGAGTTCGTGATAGTCGACCACGAGCGCCGCAAGCGTATGATCCTCGAAGGCATTGCGAAAGTCGAGGCCGAAATCGGCGCGCGCGCCGACGACGATCCCGAGCTTCTCGAGGAAAACGCGCAGCTCGTGGAGTATCCCGTTATCTTCGCGGGTTCTTTTGACAGGGAATTTCTCGACATACCCGAGGAAGTCCTGATCGGCACGATGAAAAAAAATCAGCGCTATTTTCCGACGCGCGGCGGCGACGGCAAACTCGCGCCGTACTTCATGGGCGTGAGCAACAACAAGCCCCGCGACATGAACGTGGTGCGCGACGGCAACGAGCGCGTCCTGCGCGCGCGGCTCTGCGATGCGGCTTTCTTCTGGAAAGAGGACCTCAAGACCGGTTTGGAAGCGCGGATACCGCAACTGGAGCGCGTCGTCTATCAGGAAAAACTGGGCTCCATCCGCGACAAGACCGAAAGAGTCCGTACGCTCTGTGCCTGGTTCGCGAAGAACATGAAGGAGACCAAAATAAAATCCTCGCTCGACAGGGCGGCGCTGTTGGCAAAAGCCGACTTGACCAGCGCCATGGTGTTCGAGTTTCCCGAAGTGCAGGGAGTG
Organism: Synergistaceae bacterium; assembly: GCA_031270375.1. Classification (GTDB taxonomy): domain Bacteria; phylum Synergistota; class Synergistia; order Synergistales; family Synergistaceae; genus JAIRKI01. Next base: position 14,820 of record JAISXR010000088.1, read on the forward strand.
ATGGGGCGGGAGTACGCCCTGCGGGGCGGCGAGCCCGAGGAAGTGGCCCTCGCGATATTCGAGCAGTATTTGCCCCGTTTCGCCGGCGACAGGATCCCGAGCGGCAAGATAGGCGCAATACTAGGCATATGCGACAGAGCCGACACCATAGTCGCCATCCACAAGGCCGGCCTCGCGCCGACAGGCTCACAAGATCCTTACGGACTGCGCAGGGCCGCCCGCGGAATGAACGAGATAGTGTGGGGGCTCGGTATGGACGCCGATGTCCGCGCGCTCTTTCAGCAAGCGGCGAAAGGTCTCGGCGCCGATAAAGATACGCTGGGCAAAGCGCTGGATTTTTACGCACAGAGGCTATACAATCAGCTTCGCGAGCGAGGCCACTCGCACGGGACAGCCAGTCTCGCCGTGGGAAGCATGGGCTCGCGTCCGACGCAGGCCCTTCGGATGCTCGAAGCCTTCGAGAAAGTGAGCGGCGAGGAGTGGTTCGAGTCGCTGACGCTCTCTGCCGTACGCGTCGTAAATATCCTGAACAAAGCCCCCAAAGACGAAAAACCGTCCATGAGGGAAGCCGCCTTCGTCACGGAGCAGGAACGCGCCCTCGACGAAGCGCTCACCGCTCAGGGCGGCGCCGTGAAAAGCGCCCTGGCGTCGCGCGACTGGGCGTCGGTCTGCCGCGCGCTGTCGGAACTGAGCGGCCCCATCTCGACATTCTTCGAGGGGGTGATGGTGATGGACACCGACCCCGCGATACGCGCGGCGCGCCTGGGTCTCCTCCAAAGATGCAAGGTTCTCTTCGACTCGATAGGCGACTTCTCGCTGTTGAAATAGAGAGAACGATGAACGCCCGCCGGGGCGTTGCGTAACGCTTTGAGCCGCGGGCTGCCCACATAATTATGGATATCGACAAGTTACATGACGCATTTCGGATTGTAGTGCCGCTTGACGACGGCTATTCGTTTAACGCGGGAATATTTAAAGTGCAAATAAAGGGCAACGGTTGCACCATAAATTGCACTTTATCTGAAAGCGCCATCCTGGATTTCCTGAAAGAAAATCCCGATTCGACACAAAATGAGATTGCCGCAGCGATAGGCAAATCGCTTCGTAGCGTGAAATCCGAGATCACCGCGCTCAAACGAAAAGGCATGCTCGAACGCGAGGGCGCCCGAAAAAACGGACGTTGGATCGTAAAAAATATATGAGCGGAAAAATGGCTGCTGAGGTGGCGATGTTTTCCGCTTTTCTCTATGTCATTATCTTTGTTACTCTTGTTTGTAGGTGTTTTTTCATCGTTGCAGTGATAATCGCGAGGGATTTTTTCTTGTCAAATACTCAACTTTCGCACATAAAAAATGGTGCTAACACCCTGATAAATCTACATTAGCGCCAAGTAAAAAACAAAATTAGGGATATTCTGGTGAAATTGACTCACATCTATATTTAACACTACAACGAAGATTTTAAACGTCAATGTACTCTGAACCTAAGACAGCCCATAGGAAAGTAAGTTTTCGTTTTCTATGTGACCGATAAGCATGCCAGTTGCATTTGAGTATATAACTCAAACTTCGCACCCCAAGAAGTTGTCTAGCACCTTGAAAAATCAATAACGACCGGCAACAAATAAGCGACATGGGCTTATACTTGGATAGTTGGTTCCAGCACGAAACAAAAA
>JAISXR010000132.1 GCA_031270375.1 Synergistaceae bacterium
TCTTCACCACTCTGAGCCGACAGATCGAGTTTCTGATTCCATTCGGCGATCTTCTGCCCCACGAGGCCGGATTCGTTTTTGAGTATGCCGTCGATTTCCTTCATGATGTCGGTGGTCTCAATCGGCACTATCTCGATTCCGAATTTTTCGAGCAGCTCCGCCTCGTTGCATTTCACGGTCAGAAACTGCCAGGGACGGACACTGAGTTGCGCTGCGCGCGCACCTTTCAGCGCCTTCGCGGCGCAGACGACGCGTATGAAATTGTCGAAACCATTGTCGAGCACCGGTGAATCTATCCAGCAGTTCTCTATATAAGTGAACGGCACGTCGTAAGAGAGCAACGCTTTCCCGGTGGCGAACAGCCCGCACTGCACGTCGTAAGCGCGGTCTTCCAGCTGATCGACCACGCCCTTGGGCGCGGGGTCGCGCGGACCCCAGAGGAGCACGGGTTTTTCAAGCTCCCTGCAGAGTTTCGCCACAGCTTCCTCCTGTCCGAAATTCGCGTGCGGGACGAAAACCGCGTCCACTCCCCCGGCGCGGAAATGCTCCGCTATTTTAGGTATCTCGTCGTTAGTCACGAGCAAACCCTCGCGAGTCACGTTCTCTATTGTGACCAGGTTCACATCGTACTTGCCGGCAAGTTCGCGGACGCGATTCATTATCTCCTCGCCCCTGTTGCCGGGAAATACGTCCCTTCTGGTCGGCGCTACGCCCAAAACACATTTTTTGAAATCGTACATGCCAGTACCTCCAAAGGCGCGGCACGGTGTCCGAAACCGCGCGGCCTATTCGCATTCTGCCGGCATATGCCGGTTTTTTTAATCTATCGCTTCTCCACCGACGATACGTCGATATTCTCGCCGACGAGGCCGGTATAAAGCCCCTGTCCCGCGGCCTCCGGGTGGACGATCAGCCATTTGTTAGCGGCGGCGAGCAGTTTGTCTTCATCGGTTCTCGCCCTGCCCTCGGGTTTCTGTTCGTTGGTGCCCCTCGGCAGCACCACACCTACCTTGAAGCCGGCGGGGCCGGCCTCGCATGGGGCGTAATGCAGCGTCGTGGCGTAAAATTCGAACGCGGTTCCGGCCGGCGCAAAAAACGCGCGTGTCTTAGATGTGTCAAACGTGAAATCATCGGGGTTTATGTCAGCCTGACGCCCTATGAGGACGATTATGTCGGTGGCGGCGATGTTGACTTCGCTGTCGCGGTGATATTCGAAACCGTTCAGTTTCGTGTTGTGTCCGTTGCAGTAACCCAACTGGATTGGCATGCCGCCGAAATATCCCTGAGCGAGGTCCTTGAATACGGGAAGCGACTCCAGTTTGGGTTCGGAAGTGATATACATAACACCCTCCTCCGGCATCGGGGTGCTTTCTTCGAGGGCTTTCAAAAGTTCCGAGAAATCATACCCCTTTACAATCTGCCCAAACTCGCGAAAACTTTTGTCGAACACAGACTCCAACCTGATGCTTTTTTTTGCCGTCACGGCCGTTTTCCTCTTTTCTTTATTATGAGTTCTATCATATTACGATTTTGAAATTAAGAATTGGCGAAAATCTACCATAATTGCTTTGCATTGTCAAACCACAGATTGACGGCTTGACGGCGGGTGTAGATAAAAGTTTCTTCATGCTCCTGGCACACATCGCCGCAATATCTTTTTTATTCAACATATCCGTGTGCAAATACCACACCTCACCGCAAACACATTGGTCCGCACGTTACGCACGCGGACCATCCGTCCGAAGATTTATTTTTTTGTGCATTAGGCCTAATCCTATTCGGATTCGCTGTGGAAAAACCTCGCGATAGTTTTTATTGCTATCGTTAGTTTTTTCAACTTTTCAAATTTTTTTTATGCGATTTTTTGGGCAGATTATTTTTTTGGACACGGCCTGAACAGTATACGGCCTGAACGGGATATTGACAAATCATAGTTCATAATATAGATTAAATGAGTCAGTGTTTCATAAAATTTATGGAGGTGCGTTGAAAGATGAAAAAAAGAGTGTGTTTGTTTCTGGCGCTGATTCTGGTTGCGAGCGTGGCTTTCGCCGCCAGCGGCAAAGAGTTGGTGGGCGTGGTGATGCCGACACGTTCCGAGGAACGCTGGAATAAGGACGGAGCGGCGGTCAAAGAAGGTCTGGAGAAACTGGGGTACACTGTGGACCTGCAATTTTCCGACGACGATATCCCCACTCAGGTACGACAGATCGAAGACCTCATCACCAAAGGGATTAAAGTCCTGGTCGTCGCGTCCATTGACGGTTCGGCGTTATCGGATGTGCTCGCCAACGCCGCCGCGTCCAAGATCCCCGTTATTGCTTATGACCGGCTTCTGATGAAAACCCCCGATGTGGATTACTATGTGTCCTTCGACAACTACAAGGTCGGGCGGCAGATGGGCGAAATTTTGGTGAACGGCGCGAAACTCGACAGCCCCGCGAAGAAGCCCCTCAATATTGAACTCTTCGCCGGCTCTCCGGACGACAACAACTCGGTCGGTTTCTGGGACGGCGCTATGGACGTGTTGAAGCCCTATTTCGACAACGGCACGCTTGTGGTTCTTTCCAAACAGACGGAACGCACCGTATGCGGCACACTCCGCTGGGATGCCGCTGAAGCGCAGAAACGTATGGAAAACCTGCTTTCGGCCTTCTACACCGACGCGACGCTCGATCTCATACTTTCGCCCTACGACCCCATCAGCCTTGCCACCCTCGAAGCCTGTAAGGCGGTCGGTTACGGCAGCGCCGGCAAACCTCTGCCTCTAGTGGGAGGTCAGGACTGCATAGTGGCTTCCTGCAAATCAATCCTGGCGGGCGAACAGTACGCCACGGTGCTCAAGGACACCCGCAGCCTCGGCGCGGCCACGGTCACGCTGGTGGACAATATCCTGACCGGCAAACCCGTGGGAACGCTGGATACCACGAGTTACAACAATGGCGCCAAAATCGTCCCGTCACTTCTGCTCGACTCAGTCATCGTCACAAAAGACAATTTGAAGAAAGACGTGGTCGATACCGGGTATCATACCGCTGAGGAAGTGGGACTTTAAATTTTTAAAAAGCGAAAAAGGGTATGTGAATCGGAGTTGAAAGATTCGGAAAATGAACTTTCACTCCGATTCGCGTTTTAAAATTCGTTTTAAAATTCTTCGACCGTTACCACTCGTCAGAGAGAGGCAAATATGACCGATAATCATATCCTTTTGGAAATGAAAAATATCACCAAGACGTTTCCCGGCGTGAAGGCGCTCGATAACGTGAACCTTCAGGTAAAACGGAGGGAGATTCACGCCCTGGTGGGGGAAAACGGCGCGGGGAAATCGACCTTGATGAAAGCGCTCTCCGGCGTCTATCCCGCGGGCGAGTACGAAGGCGAGGTACTTTTCGAGGGGAAACGCTGCGCTTTCAACGGCATCCGGCAGAGCGAAAAAGCGGGCATCGTCATCATTCACCAGGAACTGGCCCTGTCGCCCTATCTTTCCATCGCCGAAAATATGTTCATCGGCGACGAGCGGGCCAATTACAATATCATCGACTGGAACAAAACGCGGGAAGACGCGAGGACGTTCATGAAGTATGTGGGGTTGAACGAAAATCCCAACACCCCGGTAAATAAATTGGGCGTGGGCAAGCAGCAGATGGTGGAGATCGCCAAGGCCCTCGCCAAAAACGCGAAGATCCTGATTCTCGACGAACCGACCTCGGCCCTCAACGAAAAAGACAGCGAGCATTTACTTGACATACTGAGAGAGCTGCGGGACGAGCACGATATTTCTTCCGTTCTGATCTCCCATAAGCTGAACGAGGTAGCCGCCGTCGCGGACAGCATAACGATACTGCGGGACGGGAAAACGATCGAGACCATAGAGGTGGAGCGGGGCGCTGGCGCGGCGGCCATCAGCGAAGACAGGATCATCAAGGGGATGGTTGGCCGCGAGATTACAGACCGTTTCCCAAAACGGACAAACACGACGGGTGATGTGATTTTTGAGGTGCGGGAGTGGACGGTATACAACCCGGACAATCCCGAAAGGAAAAAACTCGACAACATCAATATCAACGTCAAGGCAGGCGAGGTGGTCGGGCTTGCCGGCCTCGTCGGGGCCGGCCGCACAGAACTCGCCACCAGCGTTTTCGGCAGGTATTACGGGGAAAACATCAGCGGGAAGACTTTCATCAAAGGGAAAGAGGTAAACCTCGGCACGATTTCGAAAGCCATAGATCACGGGGTGGCGTATGTTACCGAAGACCGCAAGGAATTTGGTCTGGTGCTGATTCAAACCGTAAAAGAGAATACTACCCTGGCGAAACTCAAAAAAATAGCCCGGTGGAACGTTGTAAATGAACGTGAGGAGATATTGGCCGCCGAGGCTTTCCGAAAACGCCTTGGTACCAAAACGCCGTCGATTTTACAGCTTGCGGGGAACCTGTCCGGGGGTAACCAGCAGAAGGTAGTGCTCTCCAAATGGCTCTTCTCGGACCCGCGGATTCTGATTCTCGACGAGCCGACGCGGGGCATCGATGTTGGGGCGAAGTATGAAATCTACACGATAATCAACGCGCTGGCGGCGCAAGGAATGGCCTGCCTCCTGATATCCAGCGAGATGCCTGAAATAATCGGCATGTGCGATCGAATATATGTCATGAGCGAAGGAAGAATCACCGCGGAGCTTCCGGGAAAAACGGCAACCCAGGAAGAAATTATGCGGCATATTCTGAGCAATTGAGGAGATAACGATAATGAACACTTTATTCGTACTTTTAAAAAAGAATCTCAGGCAGTACGTGATGATCATCGCGCTTATCACCGCCATGATCGTTTTCGGCGTCATGACGGGGGGTATTTTTTTCAGGCCGCTGAATCTGACTAACCTCGTCCTGCAAAACAGTTACGTCCTGATTCTGGCGGTAGGGATGCTGCTCTGCACCCTGACCGGCAATGTCGATCTTTCGGTGGGGTCGGTGGTCTGCTTCGTCGGCGCCATCTGCGGGGTCATGATGTGCGATCCGCCCATGGGTCTTGGCTGGAACCCCATAGCGGCCATGTTAGTAGCCATCCTCATTGGCGCCGCGATAGGCGCGTGGCAGGGCTTCTGGATCGCCTTCGTGCGCGTCCCTCCCTTTATCGCCACCCTGGCGGGAATGTTGGTGTTCCGCGGCCTCGGCCAGGTTATTTTGCAGGGACAGACCAAAGCGCCTTTTCCAAAGCTGTTTCAGGTCATCGCGTCAGGTTACATCCCCGATATCGGAGACGGTATCCGCATTGGCGAGACAAGTCTGCACCTGCTTACAATTATCATAGGACTGCTCATTGTGGCCTTTATCGTAATAAGCGAGATCCGCAAACGTAAAGGGCAGAAATCGTATGATTTCGACGTGCTGCCCGCCGGCATTTGGGCCGCCAAAGTGGCGTTCATCGCGGCGGCGCTTATGGCCTTTACCGTCGTGTTTGCCCTGTACAGAGGTTTCCCGAACATCCTCATCCTGTTGGGCATCCTGATCGTCGGGTACCATTTTGTCACGACCCGTACGGTTCAGGGACGGCATGTTTACGCGTTGGGCGGTAACATCAAAGCGGCCAAACTTTCCGGCATCAAAACCGAATGGGTCATGTTCTGGATTTACACCAACATGGCGATACTCTCCTCACTGGCCGCCATGATCTTCGCCGCCAGGCTCAACGCGGCTACTCCCAAAGCGGGACAGAATTTCGAGATGGACGCCATTGCCGCCTGTTATGTGGGCGGTTCGGCGGTTTCGGGCGGCGTGGGTACCGTCATCGGCGCGGTGGTCGGTGGTTTGTTTATCGGAGTGCTCAACAACGGCATGTCCATCATCGGCGTTTCCACAGACTGGCAGCAGGCCATCAAAGGTTTCGTGCTTCTGTCGGCGGTCGCGTTCGACCTCTATTCCAAGGCCAGAAGTTCGAAATAAGAGTATAGATAAATAAACTCAGCTTTTTGAGGGCCGTTCAGTCACAGTCACACTTGCGAAAACGCGATTGACAGAAGCCCCCGACGCCTGTATATTTATGTCTCTTTGAAATAAAGCCAGTATCTGGAGAAGGGACGTGAGGATGGGGTTGAAAAAGAAGATCCAGCTTTACGGCTTCAACAACCTTACAAAAACGCTGAGTTTCAATATCTACGACATCAGTTACGCGAAGACCGAACGCGAGAAAAAAGACTATATCGAGTATATAGACGAGCAGTACAATTCCGAAAGACTCACCGGCATACTTCTGGAAGTGGCGGACACTATAGGCGCTTACGTGCTCAATATCTCAAAGCAGGATTACGAGCCGCAGGGAGCGAGCGTGACCCTGTTGATCTCCGAGCAGATGATGTCGCCCGATCAGATGGACATCTCCTGTAACCAGTGCACATTCATACAGGAGATTGTGAAAGACCGCGCGCTGGCCGAGGCTGTTGCCGTGCACCTCGACAAGAGCCACGTGACTGTCCATACTTACCCCGAGTTCCACCCGAACAACGAGATAAGCTCCTTCAGGGTCGACATAGATGTCTCCACGTGCGGCAAGGTATCTCCGCTGAATGCGCTCAACTATCTCATAGGTTCGTTCGACTCCGACGTGATAACTATGGACTATCGGATAAGGGGTTTCACGCGCGACAAGAACGGCAAAAAATTCTACAAAGACCATGAGATCAAGTCCATTCAGGATTTCATTGATCCAAAGACATTGACGCGCTACGACGCCATCGACGTCAATGTCTATCAGTCGAACATTTTCCACACCAAGATGATACTGAAAGAAATAACGCTCGCGGATTACCTCTTCAACATCGACCCTCGGGAGCTTTCGCCGCAGATCCGCCTGTCGCTGAAAGACCAGATAACGAAGGAGATGCTGGAGATATACCACGGGATGAACATATTCTGATGAACCAGAATTCCGCACCGCTTCACGAGGCTCTGGAGCTCTACCGGGGAAACCGCGTGGTGCCCTTCGACGTTCCCGGCCACAAACAGGGCCGGGGGACGCCCGAACTCACGAAATTTCTGGGCAAACAGTGCCTGTCGGTCGACGTCAATTCAATGAAACCGCTCGACAACCTGTCGCATCCAACGTCGGTGATTCGCGACGCAGAAGCCCTGGCGGCCGACGCGTTTGGCGCCGAGCAGGCTTTTTTCATGGTCGGTGGCACGACGTCGGCCGTGCAAGCCATGATAATGAGCGTCTGCAAGTCGGGAGACTCGATAGTAATCCCCCGCAATGTGCACAAATCGGCGATAAACGCCCTCATACTGTGCGGCGTGAATCCGGTGTACGTAGATCCCGGCGTGCACTCGGAAATCGGGATATCGCTCGGCATGTCGCCTGCCGGGGTGGAGGCCGCGGTGAGGGCGAACCCTTCCGCGAAGGCGGTTTTCGTCAACAATCCGACCTATTACGGCATATGCCCCGATATGGAGCGCATAGTGAGCGTCGCCCATTCGGCCGGCATGGCCGTCTTGGCCGATGAGGCTCACGGGACTCATTTCTATTTTGGGGACGACATGCCCCCGCCGGCGATTCGCGCTGGCGCCGATATGTCAGCCATAAGCATGCACAAGACTGGCGGTTCACTTACGCAGAGTTCTTTGCTCCTCACGGGCGGCGGCAAAATCTCGCCCGATTACGTCAGAACCATCATAAACCTGACGCAGACGACGAGCGCGTCGTACCTGCTCATGAGTTCCATCGACATAGCGAGAAAGACGCTCGCGACCGGGGGACGCTCGCGCCTTCGCGAGGTGCGCGATCTCGCCGAGTACGCGCGGAGCGAGATAAACGGCATAGGCGGTTATTACGCCTTCTCGCGCGAGATAATCAACGGACACGACGTCGCGGACTTCGACGGCACGAAACTCTCCATTCACACGCTGAAAATCGGGCTGGCCGGTGTGGAGGTCTACGATATACTGCGCGACCGTTACGGGATCCAGATAGAATTCGGGGACATGGGCAACTGTCTTGCCATCGTCTCGGTCGGCGACACCCATTACAACATAGAGCGGCTAGTGTCGTCACTGTCCGAGATCAAACGCCTCGACGGAAAAAAGGGGCGCTCGCTCTGGGAGCAGGAATACATCCCGCCGGTGGTGAAGCTGTCGCCGAGGGAAGCTTTTTACGCCGAGAGGGAGATTTTGCCGCTCGCGTCGTCGCGCGGCCGGGTGTCGTCAGAGTTCGTGATGTGCTACCCGCCAGGCATCCCCCTATTGGCGCCGGGGGAACTGATAACGCGCGACGCGCTCGACCATATCCTCTACGCCAAGGAAAAAGGCAGCCTCCTGATGGGGCCGCAGGACATGACGCTCGAAAATATTTTCGTGGTAAAACTGGAGGTTTGACGCATGGAGCTTTGGTACACCGAGGAACACACCCCGAATGTCCGGTTCTCAATAAAGGTAAAGGAACAGGTGCTGTCCGTGAAAAGCCCGTTCCAGCAGATAGATGTGTTCGACTCCGAGGAGTTCGGCAGGTTTTTCACGCTCGACGGGGCGATAATGCTCACACAGCACGATGAATTCATCTATCACGAGATGATCGCCCACGTGCCAATCGCCACATGCCCCGCGGTCCGCAGCGTCCTCGTGATAGGGGGCGGCGACGGCGGAACCGTGCGGGAGGTAGCGCGGTACCGCACTGTCGAGAGCATAGATCTGGTGGACATCGACAAGATGGTTGTCGATGTGTGCCGCGAACACCTGCCGTTCACCGCCCGCGGGCTCGAGGACGGCCGCGTGCGCCTGCATTTCGAGGACGGCCTGAAGTACATCAGAAGGTTCACCGATTTCTACGACCTCATAATAGTCGACTCGACCGACCCGTTCGGACCCGGCGAGGGGCTTTTCACCAGCGAATTTTACGGCAACTGCTTCAAGGCCCTCACAGAGCGTGGTATTCTGGTGAACCAGCACGAGAATCCATATTACGCAAATTACTCGCACGCGATGCGGAGGGCCCACGCGCGGATAAAGGAATTTTTCCCCATCTGCCGCGTGTATCAGGCCCACATCCCGACATATCCGTCGGGACACTGGCTCTTCGGTTTCGCGTCAAAGAAGACCGACCCCATCGCGGACATGGACGCCGCGGCGTGGAACGCGCTCGGCATCGGTACGCGCTACTACAACACCGATTTGCACGCCGGCTCATTCATGCTCCCGAATTACGTCAAAGAACAATTGTAGGAGCGAATAATCATTCGCCCCTACATAGAAAGCCCGTCGTGACATGAAACCGAACGTCCAGGTCTTTATAGGCTGCGATGTCTCCTACGAGGACGCCAAAATCGCGCTCTTCGGCGCGCCGTTCGACTCTACCGCATCGTTCCGTCCCGGCGCGAGATTCGCGCCGCAGGCTATGCGCGCGGAATCGGCGGGCATCGAGACTTTCAGTCCGTATCAAAACTGCTGTATCGAAGACGCCGCCGTGTTCGATGCGGGCGACCTGGAACTGCCGTTCGGGAACGCCTCCCGGGCTCTAGGCGAGATTGAGCGCTTCTGCGCGAGGGTACTCGCCGACGGCAAAACTCCCGCGATGATCGGAGGAGAGCATCTGGTGACGCTTGGCGCCGTCAGGGCGGCCGCGAAAAAACACCGCGATCTGGCCGTGATACACTTCGACGCCCACGCCGACATGCGCGACGATTACATCGGCGAGAAACTCTCCCATGCCACAGTCATCCGCCGTGTCTGGGAACTCGTCGGGGACGATTCCATCTTTCAATTCGGCATACGGTCCGGGTGCGGGGAAGAATTCGAATGGGGCCGCGAACACGTCTACACGGAGCGTTTCGGAGCGCGCAGCCTGCGCGCGAGAGCGGAGGCACTTAAAGACAGGCCGGTCTACGTGACTGTCGACCTCGACGTGCTCGATCCCTCGGAGTTTCCGGGCACTGGAACGCCCGAAGCGGGAGGTTTTTCGTTCGCGGAGTTGCTGGAGTGCGTCGAAGCGTGCGCCAAGCTGAATGTAATAGGTTTCGACCTGTGCGAACTCTCCCCTCACTACGACGCGTCCGGCATTTCGACCGCCGCCGCCTGCAAGACGCTCAGGGAGACACTGATAATGATATAATGGCGTGGAACGTACAATAAATATAAGGACGTGGTTCCATGTATGCCGAACCTATCGTAAAAAGCCTCCTCGAGAATGACCTGTACAAATTCAGCATGTGGCAGGCACTTATGCACAGTAACCCCGGCGCCCGCGCGGTATACACCTTTATCTGCCGTAACGTTCCCGACTATCCTCTTTCCGTCTTGCTCTACGACATCGGCCGCGAAATTGATCATCTGTGCGAGCTTCATTTTAAACAGGATGAGTTGGACTACCTCAATTCCCTCAGCTATATAAAGGAGGACTTCGTCGATTACCTGACGGTTTTTCGTTTTCAGAGACGGTTCATAAAATTGAGCGCCGACGGGGACAAGCTGACGATCGAGGCTTCGGGGCCGCTCGTGCACGTCATGGGATTCGAGATTTTTGTGCTTTATATAGTGAGCGAGCTGTATTACAGAAGGCTCAGGACTGAGGGAATCATCGAAGACGCGAGAAGCCGCCTGCGCGAAAAAATAGCGCTTCTGAAGAGTGAACCGGGCATCTCAGACCCCGACAGCCCGTTCATAATGTTCGATTTCGGGCTTCGGCGCAGGTACTCGGCGCAATGGCAAAAGGAGGTAGTGGCGACGCTCGCGTCGGAACTGCCCGTCCAGTTCAAGGGAACGTCAAACGTCCTGCTCGCCAAGGAGCTTGGAATAGCGCCGGTCGGCACTATGGCGCACGAATACATGCAGGCTTTTCAAGGATTCGGCATCAGGCTGCGCGATTTTCAGAAAGCGTCGCTCGAAGCGTGGGTGCAGGAGTTCCGCGGCGATCTGGGCACGGCGCTCACGGACGTGATCGGCATAAACGCGTTCCTCGCCGACTTCGACCTCTACTTCGCCAAATTGTTCGACGGCTTGCGTCACGACTCGGGCGACCCTTACGAATGGGGCGAAAAGGTCATCGCGCACTACAGGAAACTTCGAATTGATCCGCGCACTAAGCGGCTCGTATTCTCCGACGGGCTCGACCTGCCGCGCGCGCTCGCCATATATCGGTATTTCAAAGGCCGCATTCCGGTTTCGTTCGGGATAGGGACGAACCTCACCAACGATACACCCATAGAGGCGCTCAACATAGTGATGAAGATGACGGGATGCAACGGTCAGCCCGTCGCCAAGATATCGGACTCTCCCGGCAAAACGACGGGCGTTGACGAAACTTTCATGGCGTATCTGCGGCAGGTATTCAACATGCCGTTTATCGGGGAGAGACACGCTGAAAGCTGATAACATCAAGATGATTTTTTATGTTCAAACATGAACTCCTGGAGCTGATCGCGAACGAGGAAAGGGGTGGCTGGCACTGCGTTCGCCAGGCATGTACATCCATTGCTATGTCCGCTTTCAAGAAGCGTAATTGGCAAAGATACCGGCGCGTGCTCCGGGCAGATTCCTTTCTCGTTCTTGTGATAAAATAATGTAAAGATGTTTTCGCAGCGGCTTCGGATCACACTTTTGGCAGGCGCTCAAAAAATTTTTCCCGCGTACGAAGCGGGATGGAGGGGTGATTTATAAATGTCCGGACATTCACACTGGGCCGGAATCAAGCATCGCAAGGCAGCGCAGGACGCCAAGAAAGGCGTGGCCTATCAGCGTCTCACGAAAAACATCATTGCGGCCGCGAGGGCCGGCGGCGGGGATCCCAACGCCAACTTCGCGCTCAAGGTCGCGATCGACCGCGCCAAGGAGGGCAATGTGCCCAACGACAACATCGAGCGGGCGGTCAAACGGGGCGCGGGCAACCTCGAAGGCGTCACTTACGAGGATGTCATCTACGAGGGATACGGACCGGGCGGGGTCGCCGTCATGGTCGAGACTTCCACCGACAACCGCAACAGAACCGCGCCGGAGATGCGGGCCATATTTACCCGCGTCGGCGGTGCGATCGGGGAGATGGGTTGCGTCGCGTGGAATTTCGAACGCCGCGGGGTTGTGACCGTGACCGGCGAAGGCATCGACGAGGACGAGCTTCTGAGCGTCGCCATAGACGCCGGCGCGGACGATATGAACGACACGGATGACGGGTTCGAGATAATAACCGACCCGCCGCTCGTCTCGGCGGTGGCTAAGGCCGTCAGGGACGCTGGTTACGTGGTGAGCGTAGCCGAAACCACCATGGAACCCAAGACCACGATACAGGTGAAAACAAAGGAAGAAGCGGAAAAGATGCTCAACATGGTGGACCGTTTCGAGGAGAGCGACGACGTTCAGAACGTCTACTCGAACTTCGAGATACCGGACGAAATCCTTGCCGTTCTGTGCTGAGAAAAACGGCCGCGCCCCATGCTCTGTCTCGGTATAGATCCCGGCATAGGAAGGCTGGGTTACGGAATCGTGAGTCAGACGGGCGACGTCATGAGATCGCTTGATTATGGCGTGATATCCACCGGCCCGGGATCTCCGACGGCGGTCAGGCTCGGTGATATATTCCGCGGGATCGAGGAAAAAATATCGTACCACCGCCCAGACGTGATAGCGGTGGAACGTCTTTACTTCGGGCGCAATACCACCACGGCCGAAATGGTTTGGCAGGCGCGGGGCGTGATCCTTCTCGCCGCGGCGAGGTTTGGGCTGGTTCCCTACGAGCCCAAACCGTCCGAGATAAAAATGGCGGTATGCGGCAGCGGCTCCGCGGATAAGCGGCAGGTGCAGGGAATGGTGCGCAATTTGCTGAACCTCCCCGAGACGCCCAAACCGGATGACGCCGCGGACGCCCTCGCGGCGGCGATAACCGGCATGGCGCTGTCGATGTACGACACGCGAAACGCCATGGGGACAGTGCAATGATTCACTCTCTGCGAGGAACGGTTTTGTCCGTCGGGGACGATATGATATGCCTCGATGTCGCCGGCTTCGGACTGGAGGTATACGC
>JAISXR010000139.1 GCA_031270375.1 Synergistaceae bacterium
CTGCCGCAGAGCCAGGAGAAGAAGGCGCATTCCACGCCGATGTGATCCGGCGGCTGCCGGAATGACTCGTCCACAGCCAGCCCCGCCTCGCGGTACATTGCCGCCACGTCGCGCGTCACGCGGTTCAGGAGACGCTTTTCACCTTTATCGTTCTCCGGGATATAACAGGACTCCCACAGCTCCAGCGAGGGGAAGCTCAACCCTGAGAGGAGCGCGTGGTGTTCCTCGGCGCTGTTCAGAAAGAAGTCCGCGAAAAAGGCGAAAAACGACTCGAATTTCGTCGAACGCGGAATATTCATCTCCATCTGTCTCACTCCATTCCTATTTAACGATCCTATTCCGATCAGTATACTCTTTTGTAAAACTGAGGCCAGCACATCGCCCTCGTCCGCGATCTCGATGTCGAAGTCCCCGCCGAGACTCAGAACGATTTCCCGTTCATGCCGTTTCCCGATGCGCCTGCCCTGTTTATTCCTGCTTATTTCCTTGACGAAGGCTGCCTGAAACGCTATATTTAATTATGGGGAAGTATAGAATCACGGAGATGAACGGCAATGCAATTCAAAACTTTTGAAGCGGGCATAGAAGTGAACGGACAGACGGTGTACTCGATAATAGACGGGCTGGGGTATTTCACGAACATATCCCGGCGCTACCTGAGCCAGGTGGGTATCGGGACGGTCGTCGATAAAAAGCTCGTGCTGGACAAGGAGGGATGGTATCCGCAGGAGGCGTGGCTGGAAGCGTTCGAAAATATCGCGAAACAGATAGGCGACAGGCTGCTGTTCAATATCGGGCTGTCCATTCCGAAGAACGCGGAGTTTCCGTTGTGGCCGGCCGATGTCGAGAGCGCCATATACACTATAGACGTGGCGTACCATTTGAATCATCGAAAAAACGGCGAGCGGCTGTTCGACGCGCGGACGAACACCATGAGCGAAGGCATCGGACATTACGGGTGCGAACCGATACCGGGCAGAAACGAAATCATAAGCGTCTGCAACAATCCTTACCCATGCGCCTTCAACAGGGGAATCCTGACCGCGATGGCGCAGAGGTTTGAACCGTCGGCGAGGATCATCCACGACGACTCGAAAGAGTGCCTGAAGGACGGAGCTGATTCCTGTACCTTCCGCATTTTATGGTAGCCGGTTTTGGTTCGGCGTAGAAACCGCGCATTGCTGCCGGAGTGGAGTGCGTATATGGATATAGCGGACTATATCGACAAAGTTGTGCTCTCTCTGGTAACGAAGGCGATAAACCATGTCGCGTCGATAGCGGAAATTCACTCCGAGATCGGTGCTGTCAGGGTTATGGCCGAAGAGCTGAACACGCTTATCGAAAACGGGGCGGCGAGGCATGATGTAGCGGAAAAGTCCCGCGCGGTGGCTAAAATCGCCGGCGCTGTCTTTGGACGCGCGGACGATCTCCAACGCGAGGTCGCCCAGATCAGCATGGACATCAACGAAGTCATGGGCAGCGCCGAGGATTTGAACGCGGCGAGGCTCAAGGCCGACAGGGAAAACAGGAGCAAGACGCTGTTCCTGGCGCGGATGAGCCACGAGCTGAGGACTCCGATGAACGCGATCATCGGAATGAGCGAACTGGCCGAGAGGGACTGCGGGCGTCCCGTGTGCCTGGAGCATATACGCAACATCAAGCAGGCCGGGGCGAACCTGCTGTCCATTATCAACGACATACTCGATTTCTCCAAAATAGAGTCCGGCAACCTTCAGATAACGCCGTCGCCCTACGACGCGGCTTCGCTCTTCAACGACGTGACGACCATCGTGCGGGTCAGGCTGGCGGACAGCTCCGTCCAGTTCGTGACGAGCATAGCCCCTGACATTCCCTCTCAAATGACCGGCGACGCGGGGCGTATCCGTCAGGTCTTGTTGAACCTGCTCTCCAACGCGGTGAAATATACGAAAGACGGTTTCATAAAATTTACGGTCTCCTGCGAGAGGGAAGACGGCACGGTTTTGCTGCGTTGCGCCGTCGAGGACAGCGGAATCGGGATAAAGCAGCAGGATATGGGCCACCTGTTCGAAGATTTCGAACGTGTGGACATGCAGCGCAACTCCGACATCGAAGGGACGGGGCTTGGGCTGTCCATAGCGCAGAGTCTCTGCCGGGCAATGGGTGGGACCATCTCTGTGACGAGCGAGTACGGGAAGGGATCGGTTTTTACCGCGACCATGCTCCAGTCGTTCGAGCGCGGCTCTTCGCCGATCGGGGATATTGCCGGAGACGCCGCCGGAAAAAATCCCGCAAGCGCGCGGAGCCTCGGCGTGAGTTTCACCGCGCCGGGTTTTCACGTGCTTGTGGTTGACGACATCAAGGTGAACCTCAAGGTCGCGAGGGGTCTGCTCGCCCCTTTCGAGATGGATATCGACACCTGTTCCAGCGGGGACGAGGCTCTTGCGATGATGCGGGAGAAGGAGTACGACTTGATTTTTATGGATCACATGATGCCCGGCATGGACGGGATCGAGACAACCTGCGCAATTCGCTCTCTCGAAAGCGGACGCAATAAAATCCCGATTGTGGCGCTGACGGCCAACGCTGTATCTGGAATGAAGGAGATGTTTCTGGAAAATGGTTTCAACGATTTTCTGTCGAAGCCGATAGAGATACCTCGCCTGTACAAGCTGGTGGAAAAGTGGGTACCTGAGGAGAAAAGGGTGAGAGCCGAGGCGACGCGGCAAGCCAAATGAATGATCCTATCCTGTAGAAAACGCCCTCCCGCCGGTCGGAAATGCTTCAGTCCCGACCAACGGGAGGGCGTCATACGCTTGCCCCCTCAGACCCCATAATGGGGTGCAGGGGTCCGCGACCCCTGCTTAGGGTTTA
>JAISXR010000184.1 GCA_031270375.1 Synergistaceae bacterium
TTTTTGTTGGACTGGTGGCGGGACCCAGAATTGAACTGGGGACACACGGATTTTCAGTCCGTTGCTCTACCTACTGAGCTATCCCGCCTCATTCAGTTTTCAAAAAATGGCGGAGCTGACGGGACTTGAACCCGCGACCTCTGGCGTGACAGGCCAGCGCTCTAACCAAATTGAGCTACAGCTCCACTTTTGCGAAGGCGGGTGCCCTTATGGTGGGCGGAATAGGTTTCGAACCTACGACCCCCTGCTTGTAAGGCAGGTGCTCTCCCACTGAGCTATCCGCCCTCGGTCAACGCAATAGATAGTATAAGCCAAAAAATCGAAATATGTCAATCCTTTGTTACTCCCCTCCAGGGCAATCGCATAAAAGGTTTATGGGCGTGGATAAATCCAGCATCAACGTGCTGAACAAGAGAAACGTGCTGAACTATATTCGCCGAAACGGCGCGTCCGGCAGGGCGGAGATAGTCCGCAGCCTCGGACTCAGCGTTCCCACGGTGATGAACATTTCGCAGGCGTTCATTGATCTGGGGGCGATACGCGAAGTCGGGCTGGGAGAGTCGAGCGGCGACAAGCCGCCGATGCTGCTCGACATGATACCTGACGCCTATTGCAGCGTCGGCGTGGACTTCGGCCTCGAAAACATGCACATCATCGCCGCAATTGAGCGCCGGTTCGGAAAAAAACCATGATAGAAAACGTGACTCAGGCGATAGCGGTGGGAGAAAAATATTACGGCATCTGTAAGGACACAGAGAATTTCCTCTGCGTGAGCTATGGCTACGGCATAGGATCCGCGATCGTGACAAATGGGCGGCTTTACAAAGGGTGCCGCGGATTTGCCGGGGAACTCGGGCATATCGTGATGGACAAAAACGGCCCCAGGTGCGATTGCGGTGGTTATGGATGCCTGGAGGCCATTTCGTCGAGAAACGCTATCGCGAAATGCGCGAAAGAGCGCGTCGGGCGTGGCGAGCGAACGTCGATTCTGGAACTGGCCGGAAACATCGGCGGTATCGAGGCCAAAACCGTCCTCGACGCCGCCAAAGCGGGTGACGCCGTAGCGTCCTCGATAGTAGAAAACGCGATCGAATACCTGGGCATCGCGATCGCGGGCATGATCACCATGCTCGACCTGGAAGTGATAGTCATGTCGGGCGGCATAACGCACGCGGGCAAATTTCTCACAGACCGGCTCGAACGCCATGTCGAGCGCCATAAAATGCGATACAGCGGGCAGGACGCCAAAATAGTGATATCCAAATTCGGCTCCGACGCCGCGGCGATAGGCGCGGCATCGCTGATACTGAACCGCTGGGTGGAATGCGGGGGAAACCCCAACGCGCTTTAGACATAAACATCTTCTTGAGATGGAATTATGAGCGGTTACAATGTGACTAGACTGACTAGTCTAAAAAGGAGAAAAGAGCTATGATGGCGTGGCAAACTCAGGAAGCGAAAGCCCGATTCAGCGAATTGATAAAAATGGCGGAACATGCGCCCCAATTTATAACCGCGCGCGGCAAGCCTGCGGCGGTCGTAATATCGCAAAAGGAGTTCCTGCGGCTCTCCGAACCCAAGCCTCCATTTTTCGATTTTATGCAAACCTCACCTTTGGCTGCGACCAACGACCTTGACCTTGAACGAGACAGTTCACTGCCAAGAGAACCCGAGAATTGAAATAGCTGTCACGGATTTACCGAAATATCAAAAGCTATAACGAAGCCATTATTTCCCCCATCAATCCCAGCCTTGGATTTTCGGGCGTTCCGACAATCGCTGCGCGGTCGAGCAGGGTATTGCGAAACTCGCACGAAGTTTCGGGAAGCAATACGCAATCGTGACAGGCGGCATAATTCAGCGAATGAAAACCTTGCTTGGTCGAATTGCAGCATAATGGGTCCGCGCTGCACCATTGCGCTTTGTGAAGCATATTTTTCAGTACGGATTGCATACGATTCGGATCGGCCGCGATGCTGATCAGGCCGCCCAGGCTCCCTTCGGCGTCGGATGTCGCGAGATAGACCAATACGCCCGACATATCCGGTCTGTTGGGCTCGTCCGCAAATGTGCTGTATATTTTTTCCTTTATCGATGAAGCGCTGTACCCGCAATCGTCGGCTAGCTGTCTGACGAGCAGATGCGCAAAAGTATGCAGCGCGACATATTTCGGTGAAAACATGTCGTTTTTCAGAAATGATTCCGATAACTGTGCCGTCATTTCATGATACCTTTTGCCGGCCAAAAGTTCCCAAGCCGACAATGCCGCTTGGTTGAACCTGAAGAATATACCTTCACCGAGCAGTTTTACGGCGGGAAGCCAATTTTTTTTCTCGCGCGACAGGGGAGCCAAGCGGCTATTGCCGGCTAGCGCCCCATCCCAGGGGTTTATGCGCGTAAAACCGACCAATGCGTTAATGACGGTCAGCTTATCGACCACGGTGACCGATTCGAATATTTTTTCAAACCCGGACGGCACGTGCGCGGCGGAAGCGGCATATTCGTCGCTCTGGATCGCTCCTCCGCACAACACATCATATTCTGCCGCCAGAATATCGGCTTCGGAGTATATTTTTGACGATTTTTTTTGTTCTTTTACCAGTGCATACGCGGACATCAAATCAGAAAAAGGTATCTGATTTTTAGCTTTGGACGATACTTTCCTTTTGATATAATCTAAAACGGCTTGCTCTCCGTATTGCTCTCGATCAGCCAATTCATCGTACTCGGCCTCAATTATCTGCACGGCTTTGCGGCTCCACGGGGGAATGGTCAACGTGCTGAGAGCGGCGGGGAAATAAACGCTCGATGACGTACGCATGCGGGCAGTCATTATTTCGGCACATTCGGAGGTGAAATCGTGGCCCAGGTGAGGATGTTTCCCCCGGCAGCGATACCCGGCCTCGCCGGCAAAGGCGTTTGGCGCAAAAGCGGGAGCCATTCCGCGTTTCGCTCCGCAGTCTTCGCACTTGATCATGAGACTGTCGATATCGCTTCGGTCGTCGACGTTATACATGACAATCCTCGGGCTGCCGCTTTTCGCGCAATTCCCGCCGTGATGCGCCCACCAGGAATATGGGAAATCCTCTATATGTCCGTTCTGACAGACAATGATAAAACGCGAGGCGACCAAATGTCCGCCGCACGGCTTGCCGGGTTTGCTTGCGCTCGGCATGAAGCAATTATGTTTTTTTTGCTGGTTCCCCAATTCCCTGGCGTCGACAATATGCTTGCATATGGGACAGTAAAGTTTTCGCGGGAAAATAAACGATTCTATGTCGTGGCTTTTGTGGTAGAGCTTGTTCGCGGCCGTTTTGGGGGCGAGAAAGT
The DNA here is from genome assembly GCA_031270375.1 of Synergistaceae bacterium. Lineage (GTDB taxonomy): Bacteria > Synergistota > Synergistia > Synergistales > Synergistaceae > JAIRKI01. Next base: position 3,331 of record JAISXR010000184.1, read on the forward strand.
GTTCGGCAGCGGTGATCGCCTGAAGATTGTTATTGAACAGCTTGCGTTCTTCCCAGTCCTCGGTTGAATCCCAGTTATCCACACCGGCGATCATGACGGTGTCGCGAACGAAGTCGACGATGGAACCTATACCGAATGTGGATATAAGCTGGCTTTGCCGTACTTCTCCGGCGTGTTCCGGATTTTGCTTATTCCCAAATCTGCGGGCCATTACGCTCATCTCCTGAAATACACATTGACGGTCGGGTCGACATTTCTGAGCGAGTTGAGGATCTTAGGCAGGCCTAACGGGGAATCCTCCTCCGCGGACGACAGCAAACTCGGTTTTCCGTCATAACTCTTATAGCATAAAGTATTGATGTTTTCCTCCGCTACGTACTCCCAGTCTTTTGCGAAGTCGCTAATTATCTCGGCGGCAAAATCTGCATGTTCGGGCATGATATCGCCGACCCGTTTTACGAGGTAATTCCGTATTTTTTCAATATCACCCGTATCGGCCCTGAAAAATCTTGCTGAGTCGTTGCGGGACAGCGCCGGAACCGTCAGACGGATCAAGGCGACGAAGACGCAATGGATGGCTTTTTCAATCACCCTCATCGAGAACGGTGTGACGCTGGTGGCCTCGACATAACGGTAAAACGATTTGTGATAGTACCCGAACTGTTCATAATGAGACTTATCGCGGGAGCGCATATTATTGTACATCGCGAGGACAATGCCCGGGTTGCGCCTGCCGACCCGGCTTGTTGCCTGGATATATTCGGCGGTGCTCTTCGGTTGATTGTAGACGGTCATAACTCCGAGCCGCTCAATGTCAATGCCCACCGAGAGCATGTTGGACGCGAGAACATACGAATAGCACCCGGACTCGCTGAATCTTCGTGTCAATTGGTCGAGGGTGTCTTTGATTTCTTTGGAACTCTTCCTGCTGGTCAATTCGGAGTGTTCAAAGATTTTCACGTCTGACGGTGAAATTTGGTATTGTTCGGATTCCGTTTTAAACGTTCTCGCAATCAGATTGCGGATATGCATAAAAATGCGGTCTTGAACGATCGTCGACGAGGCTCCGAGATCTTTCAGCGTATTGAAATACCCAACCGTTGTAAAATATTGGTCGATAACGTCGCTGTCCTTGCCTTGCTTGATAAACAGCGCTTTTGTAAAAAACAGCGTGGCATAAACCCTTATCAGCAAATCCGCGACGCTGCCGCCCATTTCACACAATCCGATATATGTCCGTGCCGGCCGTTTGTCCGCGTCAGCCTTGACGGCGAAGAAAGAGTCGTCATAATTTATGCCGGCTGGAGGGAACTGAATCGTCCGCTGGTTGTATAGATTGCGTATCTGTTCTTTCGCGTTTTTTACTGTAGCGGTCGAGGCAATTATTTTCGGACGCTTTCCGGATTGCCCGCATAAGTATTCCAGCGCGATCTCGTAGATTCCGGCAAGCGAACCCAAGGGCCCCGATATCAGGTGCAGTTCATCCTGGATAATGAGTTCAGGAGGAGGACAGTCAACTCCAAACAGACCGCGGGTATTCTCTTCCCAGGCAATGCGGGCGAATTTATCGATCGTACTCAGCAGCAGCGTGGGGCATATGCGGTAGATGTCCTCGTCGACAACATATATCGGCAGCCTTCCGTGATATTCACAGGACGGATTGTCCGCGCAGCGGATGCGCAACGCGTTGTTCTCGATCTCATAGCTGTTCAAGTCTAACTTCTGGCCGCACCACGGACATTTCGTTATTTGAACGGGATTGCCCTCGTAGATTTTTTCGGAAGGGCTGTCTCTAAGCTTATTTAAAACCTCTCTCGCTTGATCGATCCGATTTGGAGTCATACTGCTCCCAATCCATAAACCGATATTGATTTCACCGCCGCCGATATTTTCTCGCTTGCGGATATGTTCGCAGGCACAGATAAGAGCTGTGGCACGCTCGAACTGCTGAATCGTCAAAAGCCTGAGCGTGTATCGCATTATCACGGTTACGCCGTCTGAGGCGGTTTTGCCGGATAAACGCCGATAGAAAATCACGAAAGCCGCTACGCCCAGATAAGCCTCCGTTTTACCGCCGCCGGTCGGAAACCACAGAAGGTCGACGCTCTCGCGGAAACCGCTCTCATCACCCGCAATATCGGGTATTATCTGAAGAATATACGCGAGTTGAAATGGATACCAATTGACTGATTGTTCTGCGACTCTTTTGGTTTTTACGCGTTGCAGCAGCATCGCCCTGTTCATCAAAACGAAAGCCCGCCACGCCGTATCGTCAGTTTTCAGGGTTTTAACGCCGTTCCGCAGACGTGCGATACATTGACCGATGCGAGCTAACACAGTCTCGCTCGCCGTCCTGTAGCGGCTGTTTGTAATACTGCCGGACAGCGCGAATTGACCTTCTCTCCATCTCTCATATTCCTCTATGAACCGGCTCAGCTTCGCGCATGATGCGGAATGCTCCGCGCCGTCCCAGTATGAGAGATCGAGGATATCGCGATCATCTGTCGTTCCGGGCATCATCTGACAGACTCGTTCTTTGGGCATAAAATCGCTCTTCACCTCGAACACGCCGTCGGGCGTTTCGATGTACGAGGCAGAGCAGCCGTGACCGTATGTAAAGTTCATTACATTTCGGTACTGGAGTTGGCTTATTTTTTCCTCCTCATCGCTGACAAGCGCATTGTTCCGATATACGGGCAAAAGCGCGGCATCTGAAGAAACGAGCAACTCACACTGAAACAGCGCGCCCGTACTCCGGTCTATGCGGTTTTGTCTCGCATGTGTGGTGTTCTGAGCGGTAATAGTGACGAGCTTGCCCCCGTCTTTCAAAAAATTTCGAAGCGCGAGAGTGATTTCAATTCCAGAATCCCTGTCAACCGCGATTTTTTGGGTTCCGAGACTGCTGCCTATATAGGCTTCCGCTTGAATGGAAAATGGGGTTCTCGTATATCTGTGAACGATATATCTGTCATTATATTCCTCTTCGTGGCGATACTTGGCGCCTGAGAACGTAATATGAAGTTTTGCCGCCGAATCCGGCAGCATCAGGGAAATACCCATCGATGTCGGCTCGTAAATGTTGGCGTTGTCTATGGTATCGCCGATCGACATGACGGGGTCTTCCAAATCCTCGGCATCTTCCGGCGCGGCAGCCGGTCCTGCCGTCGCGGGTTCATCAGTTCCGTCAGCCGGCCTATCCATCCGCTGTGGCCACAATATCCCGCATACATACGCGCCAAGAGGCGCGGTATTTTCGAGAATTTCATGCTCTTCCACCGGACCGAACAGGTCGCGTTTCAGGCATTCATATATCTCGTCGACAGCGGAATAGAAATCGTCGTAAGTACCCATCAGTCACGCTCCTCGATAGATTTTTTATTTTATTGCGGACCAATCCTCGTATAGGTTTGGCTCCCATACCGAACTGCTGCCCTCGGATTTAATCGGGCTAAAATGCCAGGCTATTTCGGGAAAACCGGTCAATTCCACCCCGAGCCAAAACCTCGATTCCCTGAAATATGCGTGAACATCGTTCGGGAACTGAAAAGGCGTTATAGTGACAACATTTGCAACATAAACGGGAAACAGATATGGCGGCGCCCCCGAAGCCGGATTGCTTTCTCTCGCGATTTCCCGTAATTGACTTGGCATGTTCTCGGCAAGATATCCGATAATATTCTCCCGGTGCCGCACCTGGTATTTACCGTCCACCAGCACCACCTCGGCATTGTCGCCGGCATTGACGTTCCGGGCGATGTATTCCTGCGTTTTCAGTGCGGCGGCAAAATCCCCCCTGACAAATCCGGCATCGGAAAAATCTGTGGGCAATCCCAAGACAATGCTGCTGCAATGAGACAAAAATCTCGGGGTATATCTGGCCTTATATATATTTCGCCGCGTCCAGCGCTGGATGTAATTGGATGAACGTTTCAGGTACAGGTTTTTCTTGCTCAGTTTATACAATGCGGTCTTGGCTCTTGTGCAGCCCACATACCAAACCCGCGCTTCCTCCGTGTTCCCGGTATCGTCGGGAGGAAAATTACTGTCCAGCAAATATACGGTATCGAATTCCCGGCCCTTTGCCTTATGAACGGTTGAAACCGTCAGCAGTGTCTCTCTTTCGTTCAGCAGGCCGTCAGGCAGCTTTGCGGCAGGATCGCGCAATGTTTGGGCCAAATTTTCAATCTCAACCGCTTGCTTCGCATTACCGTACGCCGCTTCCGAAAGCGCGTCGAACATATTGCCGGCGGTTTCGTCATCACCCGGTACCCGCGCGCGAAAACGCCTGATGAATTCTTCCCTTGTTATTCTTGAATCCGCGTGATAGTCCCATAAACAATCCGCGATAAACCGCCTCAACGTTGCGGGTTGGGCGACGCCGCGGAGCAATGTGTGCCTGACGTGTTTTTTGTGGAAAAGATGACTCAAATATTCCGCTTCACCGTTGTTTCGGCAGAGTATGGCGGTACGATGCGAAATATCGCTGAAATCAAACCTTTCAACGCTGCCTGTTACTTGAATTTGTTTCAGTTCATCCGCGATGAGTTCATTTGCCCGGCGCGGTTCGAAGCCAAGCAACGCGCGCCTCAGGTTATCCGATATCCCTGCCAGCCTGTCGGTCTGGCGCTGATTGCCCGACAGTTCATACTTCAGGATATCCGGCGGGAACAGTTCGTTCAGCCGCTTGTAAAATTCAACCGAATCCACGCTGTCACCGTCGTGGCAGTCGTAATCGTAAATGGCTTGACACTTGTCCCCAAGCAGAAGATATCCCCCCTTCAGCGCGCCAAGTATGTTGAGGATCATCTTCGCCCGTTCATTGACGAGGTCTTGAAGCTCGTCCACGATAACATATTCGAAATTGGAGAAATCGTCATTCGCGAACTTAACGTTAAACAATCTGATTCTTCCGTTGTAGTCCAGATGACCGAACGGGACTCCGACAGCGGCCAGATAACTTGTCGCGAGAGAATCGAAAGTGCATATATCTATGTTTCTCGCGCTGTAAGGCAGCGAACCATCCAGGATACCCGATTCGAGGCGGCTTTGAATCTCGTTTTTCGCGGCGTTTGTGTATACAAGAACCAGCACGCCCGAAAAATCATTGACCATTCGATTGCTGATAATATACTCGAGGCGCCGAATGACCGTGTAGGTTTTTCCGCTGCCGGGCGCGGCGTTTACCAGTATTTTACTGCGGATGTCGGATTCGATAATCCTGGACGGATCGTCCAGCGTCTCATATTCATCCCGTGCCGCGAATGCCTTTACGTCGGCGATGATAACTTCTGCCGGGACAAATTCCGGCAGAGGCCGCTCTTCATCAGCATTACAAATCTGAAACAGTTCCTCGATACTCTCAACCGATCCGAAACACATCAAGGCTATAACCGCACGCTTCAAGTATATGCTCACAGCGTGATTTTATTTCGATAGCTGAACCATCCGTTTCGACGAACAGCCCATTTGATAATCTCTTTGGCGAGTGTGCTGTTTGGGTTTCGTCGAAACTGAATATTGTCCTGTCTGTTGTGTTCAGCGGGCAGCTGACGCCAAATCCGGCGATCCGGTACGGCTTGTTCAATATCATCGTCTCGCAGAGCTTTATGAGGAGTTCCTGCCAGCCGTCGACCGCATAGGTTTTATCCAGAAAGGTAAACGAAGTGGGTTCATCGGCAATGCCCTCCTCGATGTTTTGAGAAAATACCGCTTCGCATCCTTCATTGGGAATTGTCAGTATTTCAGATTGAGTTTCCGACAAGGTTTCTTCGGCTACAGCAATATCGCTGTCACTTTCGTCGGATAATGCGCTCGTCACTTCTTCCCTGATACGCCGCAAATCTTCGATCCATTTTCTTAACTGTTGAATCTTTGTCCTGGCGTCGATAGTTACGGCCATTGCCTCCGCCATATCTTCTATGTCGATGGCATTGTAGTAGCGTTTCTTTTGCTCGGCTTCCTCGGTGCGGAGGACAGCCACCAAACCATTGAAATATGAGTCGAATCCATCGAGCATCCTGAAACTGCGCCTCCCCGTGTAAGAAGTTGTGGTCAAGATTGCGCTGACAATCAGCAATATTTGGTTATCATAAATTTTACCCTGCCGCATGATTGTACTTATGCCGTGTTTCTTTAATCCACTCATAATATTTTACTGTATCTACATCGGCGAGGCAACGGCGCTGACGCCGTTTGACCGGCAAAAATCGCGATTGCGATGGGGTACAATAAGAAATTGTGCAAATAAATAAAAAATGCACATCGCAAAATCTATGTTTGACATTGTATTATCCTGATAATATATTCAACAAGTTGAATATATTATCAGTGCCATAAGGAGAGTTATTATGTCGCTCAGGTACGGATTGCTCGGTTTGTTGAATTACGGTCCCATGACTGGCTACGAACTGGACAAGGTTTTCAAGGATTCACTTTCGTTTTTCTGGCAGGCGCAAACAAGCCAGATATACCGCGAGCTTGCCGCAATGGAGGGCAACGGTTGGCTGACAAGCGAGCGCGTCATTCAAAACGAGAAACCTAATAAAAAAGTCTACACCATCACGGCTGTTGGCAAGAATGAACTCAAAAACTGGCTCGCGTCGCCGGAAAAAAGCATCGGAGAAGCTATGTGCGTGCGCAACGCCTTCCTGATGCGTGTGTTTTTTGCGGGAGAAACAGATGACGCACAGGCGCTATCCATGCTTCGAGCGTTTCGCGAGAAATGCGCCGAGGCCATTTCGCGATTTGCTTCGATTCCGGAGTCAATCACGGGCTATGGCGCTTCCGTGGACGGCGGCGCCGCGCGGACGAAATATTGGAAGATTGCCGCGATGTTCGGGGAAGTTCATTACCGCGCGGAAATGGAATGGGTGGACAGGGCGCTCTCGATGCTGGAGGGGAACGAATGAAGACGCTTGTCATAAACGGCTCCCCGAAAGGCGGGCAAAGCAATACGATGAAACTAGCCCTTGCGTTTTTGGACGGCGCGGGATGGGGCGACGCTGAAACAATCGCTGTGGCGGACGCAAAGATCGAGCCATGTTCGGGATGTTTTTCCTGCTGGAACAAAACGCCCGGGATATGTGTTGTTCGCGATGAAATGAGCGAAATTCTGACCAAACTTATCGCCGCCGATGTTATCATTTGGGCTTTTCCGCTTTATTATTTCAGTGTTCCAAGCAAATTGAAAAACCTGATTGACCGTCAGTTACCGCTGAATCTGCCGTTTATGGCCGAGGGAAATGAGAGCGGCGGGCATCCGCCGCGCCGCAATTTATCGCGCCAGAGGCATGTCGTGATCTCGACCTGCGGTTTCTGGACCGCGAAAGGCAATTATGACGCCGTTACCTTCATGTTTAACAGATATTACGGAGAGGAGAATTGCGCGCGGATTTTTTGCGGCCAGGGGGAATTGTTCCGCGTCCCAGAACTGAGAGGCCGTACCAACACTTATCTGGAAACGGTCAGGCGCGCGGGGGCGGAATTTGCCGCCGGAGGAATAGGCGCGGAGACGGATGCGGAACTGGCTGAACCATTGTATCCGCGCGAAGTGTTTGAAAAAATGGCGGACGCTTCTTGGAATATCCCCAAAGACGGCGAAAGCGAAAACCAGCCTGACGAGAGCTTGACTTTCACGACGCAAATGGCGGCTCTGTACAGGCCGGACGGAGCGGAGCGCGTTTTGGAATTTTGCTATACCGACATCGATAAGACCTATCAAATATTGTTGACGCCGCGAGGGGCGGAAGTCATAGCGGATAATTTCAAGCGGTACACCACAAAAATCAAAACACCGTTTTCAGTTTGGCGTTCCATCTCGCGCGGTGAAATTTCCGGGCAGGATGCGCTGTTCCGCCGGCAATACAAGGTCTTTGGCGATTTTGGCCTCATGATGCGCTGGGACGAACTGTTCGGTGGGTCAGGCCCGCAAAAGCCGGTGCCGAAAAATTTGCGGTGTAAGACGAACATGGCCGTTTTACTGGCCCCTTGGATAGCAATCTGGATTGGCGCGGCAATAAACCCGATCGCAGGCGGCGTAGCGGGTATTATTGCCGTGGCCTCTGTCCCGTTGTTCTGGCTTGTCTTTTCGCCTGTTATTTTTGAGCGGATAAGCGTCGCTGCGGTCGCCGGCCTGTCGCTTGCTGTTTTGCTGGGTGCGGACGTGCGCGTCGTCCTTCCCGCCGCTTACGGGCTGTTTGGCTTGATGTGGTTTGCCGGCGCGCTGACGAAAACGCCGCTGACCGCATATTACAGCGCTGCTGGTTACGGCGGTGAGAAAGCGTTTGAAAATTCATTGTTCATGCGCACCAATCGAATTCTGACCGCCGCATGGAGCCTGTTATACCTCGTTACCCCCATTTGGACATATTTCCTTATGAACGCAGCGCCCGCCTATACGGGCTTGGTCAATGCGGTTTGTACTGCGCTCATGGGTGTTTTTACGGTCTGGTTTCAAAAATGGTATCCGGCACGGTGGGCAAGGGGTTATTAGGACATGACCGCCCTTATCGCCGCCAGTGCCAATATTCCTGCCATGACGGCCGCGAACAGGTTTTTCGTCTTCCACGCCACCAGGAATGCGGGCAGGGAGGCAAGAAGATAAGGGTTTGAGGCCGAGAGGGTGGGAGATGACGGAATCGCGCGGTCGAGCAGAAGTTCCGGCAGAAGCAGGGCCGCCAGTATGGCGGGAGCTATGTTTCCGAACCATCTTTCAACCGCGCGGGGCATTTTCATGCCGGGCAACGTCAACAGCGGAACTATCCTCGGTATGAGCGTCACCAGCGTCATTCCGGCTATTATCGCCCATGTCCGGTTCATCTCAGGCGTCCTTCCCGAATACCAAGCCGGCCGACGCGCCCACGACAGCGCCCAAAAATGCTGCCCAATTGCCGGCTCCCGCCATGTGGAGGGCCAAGGCCGAGAGCCCGCCGGCGGCCGCCGATACCGCGGACGCATTATCGCGGCACAGTGGCATGAGAAGTCCGATGAACATTCCGGGCAGGGCGAAATCGAGCCCCAGTCTCCGCGGGTCTCCCGTCAGCCCCCCGATGTAAAAACCGGCGACGCTCGCCGCCGCCCATGTGATGTACGCCGCCGCGTTGAGGGTGATAGCGGCGGCGGAGTCTGTGTCGCCGTCCCCAAAATGACGCGAATGCATCACGAATGATTCGTCGGTCAGCATACAGCCAAGCGCGGCTCTTTGCCATTTTTTCCACGACGTGACGAAGGGCGACAGCGACGCCGCCATGAGGACGTGCCGGAAGTTGACGACAAACGTTGAACTTATGATCGCCGCCGGAGACGCCTGGCTCGCTATCATCAATATCGCCATGAACTGAGACGCCCCGGCGAAAACAAATACGGACAAGCCCAGCGTCGTCCACACTCCACACCCGGCCTGCCGGCTCAACAAACCGTACGCCGTTCCGATTGGAGCGTATCCCAGCATGATCGGCAGCGCTCTATAAAAACCTCTTGAGGCGGACGCGGCAAGTTTTCGCAAACGCGCTCTCTCCATCGAACAACCTCCTATCGCGCATTATACGAATTACAGCACGAGACTATAACGGATTACATAAACAAAGCCGACAAAGCCCTGTACGTGGCAAAGAAGACCGGTCGCAACAGAGTGATCAATTACAGCGTACTGCCGGCGGCCTGCCCCTGAGTCACGCGCTACCCGGGAGCAAGCCCGCCGGCTGATTTGCCCAAAAAATTAGGACACATCGGCGAAATCGCCTTCTTCATTGAATTTCAGTCACGAAACGCTGCCGATTTGTAAACCTCCAGCACATCCTTCCAATAAAGGGGTTTGATCGCGCCGAGAGGTTTTTCCCTGCCGTACTCCGCGCCGGTGGATTTACGGGCCATGTACTCCAGTTTATCGGTTCCTATGCCGACATCCTTCAGCGTTTCGGGCAGCCCGATACCGGTGAAAAAGTCGCGCAGACGGCGTATGCCTTCGCGCGCTATTGCCTCGGGCTCGCGGAAACTGCCATCCACACCCATGACGTTGACGGCGAACTGCACGAACATCGGCAGGTTTTCGTTGTATACGTATTCCATCCACGCCGGCGTGAGAATGGCAAGCCCGGCACCGTGGGCTATGTCGTATATCGCGGAGAGTTCGTGTTCCATCGGGTGACAGCTCCACTCCTGCGCGCGTCCGAGACCGAGTATATCGGTATGCGCCATGCTACCGCAGTGTCCGATCTGCGCCCAGGCGTCGTAATTCTTCGGATCTCTGATGAGAATAGGGGCGTTTTTGATTATCGTCTTGAGAGTGGCCTCGCACAGTCCGTCGGTGAGATCGGTGCTGAGCGTGTTCGTAAAATACCGCTCCATTATATGGCTCATCATGTCGGCTACACCGTTCGCGATCTGATTTAAAGGCAGGGTAAAGAACAGCTCCGGATTCATGATACTGAAAACCGGGCGGATTTCTTCTACGTCGAGCCCGTATTTCATGTTTTTCTCCTCGTTGGTGATGACCGAAGATTTGCTGGTCTCGCTGCCAGCCGCCGGAATCGTCAGGATAGTCGCCACCGGAAGCGTCCGCGCGACGGGGAGTCCTTTCTCGTAGAAATCCCATATATCTGTGTCGGTACAAACCCCCACGCCTATCGCTTTCGCGGAGTCGATCGCGCTGCCGCCGCCGACCGCGAGGATGAAATCGACCCCTTCTTTACGGCACAGATCAATGCCCTCATACACCAGTTTCAGCCTGGGGTTGGGCACTACGCCGCTAAGTTCTACGAACGCTATCCCAGCTTTTTTCAGGCTGTTGGTCACCTGATCGTAGAGGCCGCTTTTCTTGATGCTTCCGCCGCCGTAATGCAACAATACTTTCGTCCCGCGGTATTTTTTGACGAGTTCCCCGACCTGATGCTGCGCGTCACGTCCGAAGATGAGCTTTGTGGGCACTAGAAATTCAAAATTTAACATTGATTGTATTGCCTCCCAATTAGAAATTATATTTTAAAAATTATATCCTGAAATCCGCGTCCCGGCAATTTGGCTTTGAATCCCGGATGTACGACAAATTTGTAGGCAATTTGTCGTACACCCTTGAATCCCCAAATCCACAGAAAAGATCTGAGGAAAAGAGCAGAAGGTAATTTGCGCTCGAAAAATACTCAAAAAATTGTTGAAAAATTTGCGTTAATTTTTTTGAGGGCACCAAATATGCATGATACTGTCACTTTTTCGTTTTTCAGTAAACCCCAACCTTCCCAACGTACTACTTTGGCCGTTGGGATTTCCAAAATGCTATAGGCGGCTCCTTTTATCAAATTTATTTCCGCGGCGATTCTGCCGGTTATCTAAGGTCTATATTTACCCTCAACGAGAATACGGTACGTTTCGTAATTATTCAATTTACATTCCGGGCAAGGGTTCCTGACAAACTGTACTTGTCCAAGGGTATACGGACATTTTGGACAAGGAGGAGCTAAAAAATTCAATATTTTATTCACAGCAGGCAACTCCTTTTGTCGATATTCGCCGTAATACGAACAGGATAAATGCTGTTTCGCATTGGTTTATGAACGGAGTATACGCGTCCTCGGTGTTCGCTTGGTCGCTTGTCAGGCGACAAATTCAGTGCCCTCCCAAAGGTGGTTGGTCGTATTTTAACAACACTTCGTTAATCTCAAAGTCGAGACGGTCAGCCAAATCGTCAAGCCCGCCACTGGTATTCACGGTACCGATAATCCCGGCGCCGAGAATTGAGTATCATCTGTGGGTTGCCGTCACAGTCAAGACATCAGCGCTAAAAGCTCGCGCAACTTGGGCTTGTACTCCATGTGTCCATTTATTTTTTTAGTTACGTCAAAATTCTGCGACATTTTCCCCAAAATGAGTTCGTCGAGGCCAATGGGGCTGCTCGTAAACGGATTCTCCTGCATCACTTGTGCCGGCCGGTAAAGATAGTTCAGTATACTATCGTTTTTTGAGTAAAAATTATAGATGGTTCCCGCTACGGCTTTTTCCGCGTCTTTCCAGTTTTCCTTGGCATTGCCGATGGCTCCGCCAAATAGATACACGTCTTTGATATAATGTTTTCCTTTTGTGGAAAGAGCGTTCAGGATGTAGCAAACCACCCTCGCACCAAGAGAGTTCCCCATCAGGATGAATCCGTCTT
>JAISXR010000235.1 GCA_031270375.1 Synergistaceae bacterium
CTTATCCGTCATGCGGCGCATATTATCTTCGTGTTCACGCATCTCCTTCGCCATAGTTTCCGCGTTTTCCTTGAGTTCGGATTCGGACAGGCCGATGAGTTTGAACGCGCCCTTCAGACGGGTGAGAGTCAGCGCCGCTTGTTCGCGCAGGAAGGGAAGATATTTTTGGGTGCGCATCATTTCCCCCGCGCGGTCGTTCAGGTCTTCGAGACACGCGAGAAGTTCGCTGGCGTCGCCATGATGGCTGTCGGTTTCAATCCATTCGATGTCCCTGCCGTCAATGTATCGTTTTAGATTCTTCTCCAAAACGGCGCGCGTCTTATCGAAATCTTCCTCGATGGGTGCTTTGTCCTTTTTCGTAATCATCACGCGGATCGGTTTTCCGTGCACGCAAAGTTCCCGCAGCGCCGCGCCTACCTCGGTTGTCAGCGCCATACCGTCGGCGGGGAAGGTCACGATATACGCCATCGCTCTCTCGACATAGCCGTCAATTGCCTTCTCGTGAGAAACGTCGCCCGATCCGAAACCCGGCATATCGACGAGCAGGAGTTTAGGCAGCCGCGCCATTTTCCCGTTGTTCAGCAGGAACCGGATAATTTTGAGCCGGGCCGCCTCCGCCTCGTACACGCCGGCGCGCTTGTTTTCCAAATAATCTTTGAAGGGGACGAGTTCTTCCGTGCCGTCGGTGAAAGTGATCCGCGCGTTGTCGCTGTCCTCGCCCGCCTCATATTGAAGTTCCGCCGGTATGGCTGTCTCCGGCGTTATATCTTCCGGAAGCAATTTACGGCCGCCGGAGTAGCCGAGCAGCGTATTCAGGATACTGCTTTTGCCGCTGGAAAACGCGCCGATTACAGGTACCGGCACAAACTCCCTGCCGAAACCGTCGAGAAATACGATGATATCGTCGTTCGACAACCCGTGACTTTCGTTGATATTCTTTAACTTCTCCAGCGCCTCTCGTACATTCATGAGACAAACAACCTCCCCTTCAGCATCGCCTTGTTGAATTTAATAATACGTAAACACATGGACACATTCCGTCCAGGCAAAAAAATTTATAATTATTTCGGTTTTTATTATACTCATAACCTGCACTTTAAGCAGCTTGAATGTTGGATTTTTTAGCGGGCGGCCGTCTCAGCGGGCATAATGACATTCGAAGGAAATGCCGGACGTTCATGGAAAATTTGCGGGAACGGCAAAATGGTTTTGGAATCAACGACGTTTTATCATTCTGGAACGATAACTCAAAAACAAACTCTTAAAATTTCATTTCGCCCCTTTGCCGGCAGGACGCGGACGGACGTGGAGGCCCGCCCGCGAACAGTCCGCCTAATTCACAGCTTCCAGCGTCTTCGAAAAACTGAGAACGTGTTCCGCCAAGACCGCGGTTTTCTCCGACACATCAACAGCTTTCGGTTTCTCCGGCGGCGTTTCGCCCGACAGCCGCGCGCTTATCTCGACGACGTAATTTTCGAGCCATTCGTTCATTCTCTTCCCATGACGCCTCAAAGACCCTTTCATCTCGTCCCTTCTCATCTCCGCGGAGAATAGCAGCGCGACTGGAAAAATGACATGAGCGATGACGTGTATCATTTTGTCTTCCGCCGACTCGTGTTCAAACGGGGAACGTATACGCGGCATTTCTTGAGCGCCGGTCTTGAACCCGCCCGTCACGAGATCGGAGTATTTTTGCGCGAAAACGCGGTAGTACCCCAGAGCGTCGCTCAACGTTTCCTCAACGTCGCGCGAAAATTTCTTTCCGCAATTTTCCGCGCGCCTGTTTATCTTGTTTAATACGGATTTGACCGCGCTGTTCGACAGGTGGTTGAAGAAATTTATCCCGTCGTCGATTATATCCTCCGATTCATCGCGCCAATCGCTTATCATCTTCTCGCCGCGGCGTTTCAAAATCGCGGGGATTTTTTCCGCGATGCTTCCCCACAGGTCGGAGACCATGCGTTCGACGGCGTACTCGCGTCCGAACCGCCCCGGAGAATCGCCGCCCAGGAGATGCTTGTTCACCGACGATACCCGGACTATATCGCCGTCCGGCATGCCGCACTCACAGCGCAAAATCTCCGACATTTTTTCTATCGCTGACGCGACGTTGTTAAGGTCGCAGTGCGTCATGACAGCCATCACTCTGTTTCCAGCGGCCTTGAGCGCGTTTATCTGTTCCGTCTCGAAGCGCTCCACGCGCGCGGACTTCGCCGACAGGCAATATATCACCGTGTGAAACCAGTCGCGTATGCTCTCCTTGTCGTGGCGTTTAACCTCGTCGAGAATTATCTTCTTCCACTCGGCGGAGCGGTTCGCCTCCAGTCCCCACGTGTCGTACAGGTTCACGGCGAGCCCGTTTTCCGTCGTGAAAACGCTCCTGTAAATCCCACGGCCGGTGACGGGGCGGCCAGCGCCCGTTTCGCGCGCGGCGTTCGGGTAGAGATAGTTTATGAACGAACTCTTGCCGACGCCGGTCTTGCCGATTATCAAGACGTTCGTGGAGATTTCTTCGTTTTCGTGTCCTTTCAACGCCGCCGCCTCCCTCATAACAGATTCTCGAACAACGCCGCGGAGCCGAACGCCTCCGAAATCGGGACATTACGGCCTTCGACGGCGGTATCGTAAGCATACTGATATCCCATCTCGCTCACTGTCGTTCCCAGCTTATGGGTAAACGCCCCCGCGACCGCCGCGTTGAGCGCGCCGCCGACAAGCGAACCGACGACGGGAATGAGTTTGGCGATATTGGCGGTTACGGTACGCGCGAAGATACGCCCAATCTGCGAGACGACAAACGACTCCACAGCCCGCGAACCGACGCCGGTAAAACCGTTTATCCCGTATGTGTTCATTATATGCATACTCATTTTCACCTGTAGCGGAATGAGCGCGAACATGTCGGCGAAGGGCAGAGGCGCGGCCCCGACGCCTGCCGCCAGCGCGGTATACATCGGAACGATTTTCTCCTCGGCGATATCGCGCTTCCGGTCGAGCGCGCCGATCAGGGACGAAACGAAGCCCTCGCGGAGCGATTCGTCCAAATTAGCCGACGCCCAGTCGAGCAGCTCTGAAAATTGCAGATGATCTTTCAAGCGCTCCTGAAGTTCCTCGTCGTCGAGGCAGCAGACGTTGAAGTGAGCCAGGCCAGGACAGGTTTCTTCCGCCCGGTTCGTAATCGCGGCGAGTTCTTCGGCATCCACGCAGTCTATCTGAGTGAAGACAATCGCCACGGGGATTTTGCGCTCGCGTATATCGTTGATTATGTCGACGTCCATGTCGGTAACGCGCTTTCCAGCCGCTGAAACGCAGTGCCAGACCTCATGGATTTTCTGTTCCATATCGCCCTCTTCGATACGTTCGTCGATGAATCCAAGCACCGTGCCGCGATAGCGCCGATTTTCGTCGGAATCTACCTCGTATCCCTCGCTGTCGTAGAGATTGACGTTCAAGTTCTCGGAAAAATACGGGCGTATACCCTCCGTAACGGGACGCCCCTCGCCCACTGCCGCTGTCCGCGTTCCGAACAGCCGGTTCACGAGCGAACTCTTGCCCGCGCCGGTCGCGCCGGTAATCAGGATGTTGGGCTTCGTTATCGTCTCCCTGATTTTTTGCAGCTCACCTTCGTAGTCGAAATTCTCTATGTCGATATCGATCATTTTCTTCTGACCTCCCTGATTTTTATGCCGCTCACAAAATCTCCCTGGCTCCTGAGCCACATATCGATTCCTTTGCCGTAAACCTCCGCGGTCACTGTGTAAACCCCTTCGCGCTCACTCACGATCTCAGCCGTCGGCAGACGGTCCAATACAGCCTCGATCGAGTCGCCCTTAAAGTCGAACGTCACGCGCTGCAGTTCCCCCGGGTACATGAACTGCACCCTTTTACGGAACTCCCCTTCGCTGAATTTTTTCTCATAAGGAACGGAGAATTTTTTGCCAGTCCCCCGGATGTTTTCTATCCGGTCGATTCGAAACACCGCGGGAAAATCGTGACTCCCGTCCGCCGTATAGGCGACGAGGTAAAAATAGAATTCGGAGAACATGACGGCGACGGGCCTGGCTTCCCGTTCCCCCCTTTTTCCGTCCTGCCGCTCGTAGGTGAATTTGGCGGTTTCTCGCCCGCGGATCATTTCGGACAGTTCCCACAGCGCGGGGAGTATGTTCTTTCCGTGCCTGGGCTGTACGTAATAGAACAGCTCGTTACGCGCGATGTCCCTGATGACCGCGCTGTCGTCCGGCAGCGTCTGACCGATCAGTTTGTCCGACAAGGTCTTTATTTCTTCCTTCGGGAATGCCCTGCTGTCCAGCAGAATTTTTACGATCGCAAGCGCCTCCTCTCTGGTGAGCCATTCTCGCGCACTTCGCATGAGCGAGTACGAGTTCGAGGTTTTGTCGTACCGGATATCCGGGCCGCCGTCGTCGGAGTGAGATTCCGTCAGAAACGCCCGCAGGTCATTGATATCGCGCTGGACGGTTTTGGGCGACACGCCGAAGTCGCTCGCGATTTTCGCCTTCTCCAAGTTCCCGCCTTTCGACAAAATCTCATACATGCTCAAGAGCCGGAACGACTTTTCCTCTTTGCCAAACATTCCAATCATCCTCCGCGTTTTTAATTTTATCGGGCCGCTTGGACAGTATATGACCATCTCTTGACAAAAAGAGTTTTTTTCGCGGATTAAATTTGTGATAATGTATTCAAAATTTGAAATGGGGTGAAGGCTATGCAACAGGAAGAGCTGAATTTCATCGATTTTGCCGGCTTCGGGCGCTCAAAAACAAGACGTTTACATGAAATTGCGGTACAATACTGTAATCAATATTCGATCGATGAGGAGGCGCCTCATGTTACACGAAAACAGAATTGAAAAACTCGCGGCACTGCTGCGCGAAAAGGGTTTGGACGCCATCTTCGCGGGTCCTTCGACAGACCTGGAATACGTAGCGGACTTGAAACTGTTCGACGACGAGCGCGTGAAGGGCCTTTTGATTTCCTCGGAGGGGCGGGTTTTCGCTCTCACGCCCATGCTATATGGAGAGGAAATGCGCAATGCCCTCGGAAGCGGGGCGATCTACAAAATATGGGCCGATCACGAGGGTTTCAGGACGGCATTCGTCGAAGGAGCCGCCGAAATAGGAGTGACGGGCGGCAGGATAGCGATAAACGACGGCGTGCGCGCTGTGGACCTGATAGAAATGGAGCACGCGCTCCGTGCGGAATACGTGAACGGCGCGGCAGCCCTGTCGCCGCTCCGCAGGGTGAAGGACGAGACCGAACTGGAATACATGAGGCGCGCCTCCTCCATAGCGGACCTGGTCATGGAGGACGTCTCGAAATTCATCCGGGCGGGACAGAGCGAGCGCGATATTCAGGAGTTTCTGGTAAAAGCGTTCGACGAGCATGGCGGCGAGGCGCTCTCTTTCTCCCCCATCGTCGCCAGCGGTCCCGGAGGCTCTATGCCCCACTATCAGAGAAACGACAGGATCCTGCGGGACGGAGATTTCGTCGTCATCGACATGGGCTGCAAATATAAAGGATACTGCTCCGATATGACCAGGACTTTCTGTATCGGCAAGGCGAGCGATGAAATGAGGCGCGTGTACGGGACGGTGCTGGAAGCGCAAAAGGCCGGAGAAGCCGCGGTGCGTCGCGGCTGCACCGGACAGGACGTCGACAGGGCGGCGCGGAAGATAATCGCGGACGCCGGTTATGGCGAATACTTCCTCAACCGGCTCGGGCATGGCGTCGGGATCGCGATTCACGAAGAGCCTTATATAATAGAAGGAAACGACGCGCCGCTTGAACCGGGTAACGTCTTCAGCGTCGAACCGGGAATTTACATCCCCGGTAAATTCGGCGTCAGGATAGAGAACCTGGTTTCCGTCAGAGCAGACGGAAGCGCCGAGGCGCTGAACAAATTTACGAGAGAACTCATCACGGTAAAATAGCCCTTGGGCGCCGTGACCTGTGGCAGACTATCTCTGTTTCACGGGATTTGAATTCGTTGCCTCGCAATGAATGGATACGGCGTAAAGAGCGTAACGGCGAACACAGAGGAACAGATGGCGACGACCGAGAAATTTTCTTCGGCTTGCGGCGGCTTGGTCGGACTTGCCTCCGAACTGGAGGAGGAAGTAGCGTATTTCAAGGTCTGAAAGAAATTTTGAGAGGATGATCATCATCATGACAGAGATACCGCGCGGTTTTAGGTGTAAGGTTGGCGATTATTTCAAACTCTCGAATGATATCGCTGTCGCGTTATCGATATCGGGACATAGCGTCTATGATTCGTGCTGTTTTGGCGTCGACTCCGCGGACAAACTTTCGGACGAGGCATATATGGTTTTTTTCAATCAACCCGCCTCGCCCGGCCGTGAGATCGTATTGAACGGCAGCGGCGCCAATACATCGTACAATATCAACCTTTCCAGACTGCCGGACCATATATGCAAATTGGTATTCACAATGAGCATCGACGGCGACGGAGTCATGAGTCAGATCCAAAAGCTCGCGGTAACGCTGTCGCAGGGAAGCAATGCCCTTTCATTGAACTTGTCTGGCTCCGACTTTCAGAACGAGAAAGCGGTCATCGCGATCGAGATTTATAAAAAAGACAATTGGCGTCTCGCGGCGGTCGCTGGAGGTTTTAACGGCGGATTGCCGGCGTTGCTGGCTCACTATGGCGGCGTGGAGGATAAATCGGGCGGAGGTGTTCCGATACCCGAAAAACCGGACAAAGTGTCGCTCGAAAAACGCCTCGCGAAGGAAGCGCCGAAGTTGGTGTCACTGGCAAAACCGCTGAAAGTCGCGCTCGAAAAACATAAATTATCCGAGACAATCGCCCGTGTCGCGTTGGTATTGGATATTTCAGGCTCCATGAGCGGGAGATACGGCGACGGGACGGTGCAGGAAATTGTCAATAAGACCGTTCCGCTGGCGGTGCAGTTCGACGACGACGGAGAACTCGATCTTTGGTACTACGGCAGCCGCCCGAAGAGGATGCCGTCGGTAAATACCGGAAACTACCAGGGGGCGGTCCCTTCAAATTGGGAATCGCTGATGTCTTCGCTTGGTTATGGCAATCACGAACCCGCGGTGATGCAACAGGTGATCGACGAGTATCGCGGCAGTAAACTGCCGGCGTACGTGCTGTTTATCACCGACGGAGGGGTAGGAAACGAAAACGATATCAAAAAATTGCTCGCGGAGGCTTCCAAAGAACCTATATTTTGGCAGTTCGTCGGCGTCGGCGGCAGCGGTTACGGTGTTCTGGAACGTCTTGACACCATGAGTGGGAGATACGTCGATAACGCCAATTTCTTTGCCCTCGACGATTTCAGACGAGTGGAAGACGGCGAGCTGTATTCGCGAATGCTCGTCGAGTTCCCCCTCTGGCTGAAAGAGGCCAAACGCCTGGGAATTTTTTGACCGACTGAAATTCGCGCCCACAAAACGTCCGCGGAACCGTGAACGACCGAATTTTTAATCCTGCCGCGCAAAGTCGGAACCCCCGGGCAAAGCCGGGGGTTCCTCGCTTATCGCTTCTCTTTCGTTTCCTCACTCTTTCATCCAGTAAAGTAGCATATCCTCCCCCGGTACCATATTGATCTCGCTCTTGCTGGGCAAGTCTATCATGATAGAGGATAGTTCGTTTATATTCGTCGCGTTGATCTGCGCGTCTATATCCGGTTCTCTCCCCGTCAGGTTGTCGTATGTCGCCACTATGCGCCTTTTTCCTCCCTGGATCGTGCTTGAAAAACCGGTTATCTTTATTCCATCAATGGTGGAAAATCTGCCGGCGGATTTGTTCCAATGCGGCGCTCCGGTCTCCACGTTGACCGCGTAGAGCCTGGCCTCTCCGTATGTTCGCACCGACATGGTGCAAAGCACGTCGGGGTTGGTTACGTTTATCTTTTTCTCAACGAACGTCGGTATATACATGACACCTCCGGCTACCAAAGGCTTCGCCGATACGTATTCGGCGGATTCACCGCGCCGTGCCGGAGCCAGGTTTATCTTCCATCCGTGTTCCTTGTCCCCGGGGGCTAAGACATCGTTTCCGTTCGCTTGCAGCGTTTTCAAATCATCTCTCGTGCGGACGCTTGTCTGAGATCCTTCCGTTTTAACCGAGAAAATCATCTGAGACGCGTTGCGCACCTTCCCCTCAGGATTTTCCGAGGTTCTTGCGATGAGGATATCGGAAGTACCTCCCGAAAGCCAGACAGCGTCGTCTTTTTTCAAAACCGTGACCCCGTAAGGAATCGCGTAGCTGTTCTCGCTGCCGGCCGACAGGTCATTATTGCTTTGAAGCGTGGCGAGCGTCTTGAGTTCCCACTCGTTCGGGGAAATGGGCGTTATCGTCTTGTCAGGCTCCTCGCGCTCCATCTCCAGAGCGAAGATGCTGCCCCTGTTGTCGGCGGCGTATACAGCGCCGGCCATGTAAGGAGCGTATTCGTTGCTCTGCCGGGAACGCAGAACGGTGGGCTCGGACACCATCATGCCCATGTACGGGGCGCTCCCCACCTCCCCGTTTCCCTTTCTCATGGAGTGGTCGACATCCGCGCTTCCGAATCCCCTTATGACGCTTCCATCCGCCGGATCGACGAACATGAGCACGGCTCCGCCGCGGCCGTTGCGTGACATATCCAGAGTTTCATCGAAACCTCCCGCGATGGCGATGAAATTCCGCATCGCCCCGGGGCTTCCAGTGACCCCGAGCGCCGGTTTGGGGCTGTTCAAACCGAGCTTCATCCAAAACGCGTCGGGACCGTTCTCTGACGGGACCGACAGCGACAGGACGCTTTCCGACGCCGCCATCGCCGCGAGCTTGGATCCGACCTTTTCCTTGTACCACAGAAAGCGCGGGTTATCGTAATAATCCAAGTCCATCATGTACAGTCCGCTGCCGCCTCTGCCGAGCGCGCCGAGCAGGTACGTATGCCACCGCGATCCGTCGTGGTTCGAGAATCTGCGGGATATCAGGGGACCGTCGAGCAGATAGACCGCGTTCGCCCGGATTTTGGTTACATCGCCCTTTTGAAGATTGGCCTCGTCTACATTGACGTCCATCCAGTTCAATTGGTCTCCGTGATAAACGCGGGTCTTCATTGTAGCCATCCTGGAAGGCAGCATCATGGGCGGCGGGATTATCGCCATATGCTCATTGCCCGTCTCGGGCTCCACGGCGTGAAGTATGCCGTCGTTCGTCTGGAGATATATCATAGGATGCTGATTGTTGTGATTCAAATTGCGCTCCGCCGCCCACGCGTTATAGCCGGGAGGCCCGTTGCCGATGGGAGGATCGCTCACCATGGCGACACCCTGCTGCCCCAGATCGGCGAGAATATTCGTCCGTTTGAAATCCCTTCCCAGTTGGTACGAATGCTCATATCCGTTGAGCCAGTCGTGAAACGCCATATCCGCGCCGTACGAGCGCAGCGGGTTATTCCCCTGCAGGTTGGAGTCGTTCATATTCCCGGGCAGCAACCCGGTAAACGACGCGAATCCAGAGCCGCCCCTGGCGACAGCGGCGAACGAGCTTCCGTCCCAGATCCTGAGGTTCCTCCACGCGGTTCCCGAAGACGCGTTTCTCTTGCCCAGCAATTTGCTGTTCAGCTCCCATTCTTTCCTCACGACGGGAGTTCCGCCGGTTCCCTCGTCCACGTTGAAACGGCTGAGGTAGCCCTCCCACACGTTGTCTCTGCGTATTCTGAATGTGGACGAATAGAAATTGTACTTCGAGGCGTCTTGATTCAGGATATCGTCAGCGAGAGGCGTTTTTATCATTTGTCCCTTTCCAGGCTGTTCCTCGTGAGTCTCTATGAACATTATCGCGTTCTGAATGGCGGTCATGAGTGACGGAACATCGTCCGCGAAGAAGGCGTTCACGCTCTCGTCGTTGATATCCTTGCCCTGACCGGCCCTTGCCATCTTGTTCAGGTTTTCTCTCATGCGGATGACTTCCTTCCGCACCGCGGCGTTGTTTTTGACGTCAGGATCGTCCGGATTCGCGACTATTCCGACGACGATCGTGCGAATCGGCTTGTCGAGGTCTATTTCCTCCAAATCGGATCGCCTGAGAGGCCGCCCGTCCTCCGTGCCGGCCATTGATTCTTTTTCCCGCACCGACGGTCTTATCCTTGTCACGGGCGCGTACGCGACTTTCCTGACGCCGTGGTTCGGCTGGGATGGGCTGTAGTGTGACGGGTACTTCCCTTTATTCTCCTTATTCGTCGCGTCATACAGGTTCTTTACCGCCTCCCAGCCGTGATACGCGTATTCGCTTTCGTTGACTATCTTCGGTTCCGCGCCGGAAGCTATGACTATGACCCAGTTGTCCTCGCACGCGTTCCTGATGGGGAACGACACTTTGTGCAGGTCGGTCGTCGATATGCTGTGGCTGCCCTTCGTGTCCCATATCTGGGCGAGTGTGGTCGATATGTAATCTTCGTGATCGCCGTCGCGCGCCACGTTCGAGCCGGTAAACGAATAGTCGATTTTTGGGGAGAAGAAATCGAGCACAGAACCCGCCGCCTCGCCCGAACCTCTGTTGAAACGCGCCCTAGGATACGCGGTAGGTGAATATTCCTGGCTGTTGCGCCGGAAATCGTAGTTATAGTTGATATTGACGTCCCGCTTGGAATACCAGATATACCCTTTTTTGAGATAATGCGCCCGGTCGAGTTCCAAAGACTGCCCGCGGTGGCCGGGCGTGTAATCGGTGGGGGTCGGATCGGGGAATATCGCCTGGGATAGTTCGAACTTTCCCGCTATCCCTATCTCCGGATCGTTGTACCAGTGGAACTGATCGTCCCTGTTGCTCTGCGTCCTGTCGTCCCCGTCGGTATAATTTCCCTTCGAGGAACCTTCACCCAGCCCGTCGGTGACGTTGTCCCACGTTCTCTCGGACATCGTCGTGTCCTTCGTGTTTCCGGCGCTTTTTATATCGGCAACCCCGTTTATCCAGAGCTTGAACTTGTCTATCTGATCTATCGTATCGCTCCGCTTTTTCCACACATAGTCGGAATCGACTATCGGAAGCCACAGAGAAGCGCGGCGCAGGAGTTTGTACGACGGCCTGTCCCAGGCCTCCCCGGCGCTGTGCCATCCTTGGTTTTTTGCGTTGGTGTAGGAATTGTTAAATCTCTCGAACGTCACGGGTTCGTTATCGTACCGGGGGCCTCCATATCCCAGACCTATATCGGGAATGTCCCGCACACCCTCCTTCGGCACGGCTCCGTTGGACCACCAGCCGTCCGGTTCCGTCCCGTCGTCGTTCTGCGTCATGTAATTGGCGTGCGTGACGTAATTGTGCCACAGCGGATAACTCTGACCGTGGACATGAAAGAACGATTCAACCTCTCCCGTCGTAGGGCCGTGCATCGTCCCGTTTTCGTAACGCACGCGGCGGTATAATTTTCCATTAGGGGCTCTGGTGGTGTTGAAACCGTCGCTGTCGAGCTTTACTTGGTTTACCAGTTTATTTAAGTTTGTCACGTTATCAACAAAGTAATCTTCTCCCAAAAGAGGCGGATTTCTCCTGTTGTACGCTTGATGCGCATTTCTCCATCTGGCGGGCTGAATTCTCCTGTCCATGTAGGCTCTGCCGTTTTCATCGAAGAAGCTCTTTGTCCTGATATTGGCTCCGAATGGAAACACTTTGAAAACACCGTTCACGTCTGGATTGAGATCCCAGGCGATGCCGTGCTGGTGCAGTGAACGCTGCTGCACGGAGCGCTCCAGGTTCGCGGGAGAGAGGAACGTGGTGGCCATGCCGATTCTCAGGTTTTTGAACAATTTCCTGTCACTGAGCAGGTTCCAGAGCACGAGTTTCGTCTGGTACATCCTGCTGTCGTTGGGTACGAGGTCGTCTTTCGTCCATTTGGAGGGCGGATTGGTCCAGTATTTTGGATCTTTGAACACGAGGGCGTAGGGATACGCCTTGGAGGACGATACACTGGACAAATAATTGTATTTGGCCAGCACGGGTATGCCGTTTAAATCAAATTCTTTTCCGGGCAGAATATTGCCCCGGTACTTAACGGCGTCGAACCCGGACGGATTAGGGCCGGTGTTGTGTGTGACGGTGTTCGGATGCCTGCAGCCGTCCCCGTAATGCCCGAGGTCGTATCCGGCAGGCCCACGCGCCGCATACCTGTATTGACTCGGCATTATGTTGTCCGGCCATATATCCTTGTAATTTTCGTATCCGATCTCGAGTGGCGTAATTTGATTATTGTAGAGGCCAACGAGGTTTCTTTCGGAGTATTCCGCGTCGGCGAACGGGAAGTAGTAATTGTCCTTGTTCAGGGCAATGGTCTCTTCCAGGTTCTTTCCCGGCACGAAGTTGTTTTCCTCCTTCCTCTCCCTGCCATACAGATTGCGTCCCTGACGCAGGTCTTTACCGCGCCAGGCCGCGGGGAGAGCGCCCATTCCAAACGTCGCCTCCTTCATCATGTCGTTGATGTCACGAATCGTGTAGCCGAAGTTCTCTTCGGTCGCGATCCAGTCGGCGCTTTCCTCCCAGTGTATGTCGTACATCGAGTCCCGCCAGACGTACGGCTGTACGCCCTTGGGCGTGAAACTCATCACCTCCGTCGCCTCTATGAGGAAGAGCACGTTCGACTTGCGCGACATCGTCTGAACTTCGTCCACATCATCCCACCCTACCGTGTCCTTGTGAACGGCCCTGAGCCCCGTGCCGGCCCAGGCGGCTCCGGGAAAGACGCCAAATGTCTGCGAGATCAGGCACACGAGGAGCATCTCTGAGACCAACCGTTTAAAAGACGACCAGATATGTTTGTTCATTATAATCTCCTTTCTTTCGGCGGCGGACGCAATCCGTCCGGCCGCGAAACGCGCGTCAAGCTTTAGGGTTCGAGTTCTGAATGACACCTACGTCGATTTTATTGCTACCCCCGCCCTTGAAAGTGATGGTTGCCCGGATGAGATAAACGCCGGCGTTCGTGACCGTCCCGCCAGTGCTTGAACTAGGTGATCCGGGTTCAAGCGCTTCACCCGTTTCCATACTCACTCCCCCCAGGCTCACGGAATACGGCAGCGTCGCCGCGACCGCGTCCGAGGCGGCGCTAGCCGCGAAATATTGCATGTCATATATCCTGACGGAGACATCTCCCGTCATGTCTCTGGTTTTTTCTCTGTAATCGACCCTCCAGAATGGGACTCCGTTTTTCAATACTTCGAGGTCTTCAAGTGAATTGATGGTATCCTTTTCCGAAAGCCCGCATTTGAGCGCGTCTTTGCTGGAGGACATTTCGGCCTTGAGCGCGGAACGCGCCGTCTCTATTTCAGACTGGAGGATGTTATATTTATCGACTAAACGGGCGGATACTCTGCCGGCTCCGGCAGCACCGCTTACGATATCGAACATGACACCGACAAATATCATTGCGATCATGCTCATCACCATCACAACCAAAAGCGCAAATCCTCTGTGTTTCATCCTGCACATACCTCAATTTTTGCGGGGCACAACAGTGACACGACGCAAATCGTCGATAAACGCAAAAAACGCTCGTTATGGAAACTACCATTACCGCTTTAGGAAATGACTTCCGTGAGAAACTTTTTTGCGGGGGCCAAATAAAACAGGCTTCTATGCTTCGCTGAATCTCCTAACCTATCCAGAACTTAATCTAGAATTATTTTAATTGGTTACGTTACGTTCTGTCAAGACGTTTTTTTGTATTCATTAGGTAGAATTCTTATTTATATTAAGTTTTGTGTTGTTTTAAGCATTTGAGCCTACAATAGCGGAGGTATTTCCATGCGCGGCAATAAGCGTTTCCGAGTTTGCCGGCGCGTTTAGCCTTTCGAGAATCGTATGCACTCTCTCCATACTTGCTGAAAGTCATTGGCATTTCACTGGCGATAAGGCGCCGATCCGGCGAACGCTCCACTTTCGCCTGCCGCTGATGTCGACTACCCATGTCATTGGCGTATAATAATAGTACATTATATTTCAAAAGGGAGGGAATGACGTGGCCGATTTTTTGAAAAAAAACGAACGTCAAGACACGGTCGCCGCGCCGGAGGATTTAGGAATAGACTTCGATGAATTGATGAGGAAATATGACACCGAGGCTAGGTTCAGGACTCCGTCGGGGTGGCAGATGAAGCTGATTCTGGCTCTCACGGTGGCGATGTCGGCGTTTCACTTCTACACGGCCGGTTTCGGTCTTCTGGCGGCACAAAAACAGGGCGCGGTGCATATAGCCTTTGCTCTGGCGCTGGTTTTCCTGCTTTATCCAGCGCGGTCCAAAATGTCAAAAGAAGGCGATATTCCGATTTACGACATGGTTCTTGCCGTGCTTGCCACGGTGCCTCTCGTGTATCTGGTCACGCAGATAGACACGATAGCGATGACGCGCTCGGGCCTGCCCACGACAGCCGATATCACGATGGGTTTTATGATGATGGTCTTTCTCCTCGAGGCGACGCGGCGCATATCGAACCCGGTGCTTCCGATTCTCGCGGTCATAGCCCTGCTTTACTGCTATTTCGGCAAGAACATGCCGGGCATGCTCTTGCACAGGGGTTTTTCGATAAAACGCATAGTGAATCACATGTACCTCGGCACGGAGGGCATTTTCGGTACACCACTCGAAGTCTCGTCGACCTTCGTGTTCATGTTCATCCTCTTTGGGTCGGTGCTGGAGAAAACCGGCATGGGCAGGTTCATCATAGACCTTTCGCTCGCGCTCGCCGGATGGTCGACTGGAGGCCCCGCCAAGGTGGCCGTCGTCGCCTCGGGCCTGATGGGCACTATTTCCGGCTCGTCGGTTGCCAATGTGTGCACCACCGGCATGTTCACGATACCGCTTATGAAAAGCGTCGGGTACAAACCCTATTTCGCGGGGGCGGTCGAGGCCGTAGCGTCGACCGGGGGGCAGATTATGCCTCCGGTCATGGGGGCCGGCGCTTTTATAATGGCGCAGATGCTTGGCGTCGGCTACCTGAAGGTGGCTTTGGCGGCGGTGGTGCCGGCCCTGCTGTATTACTTCGCTGTAATAGTCCAGGTGCATTTCGAGGCAAACAGGCTGGGACTCAAGGGATTGCCGCTCGCGCAACTTCCCCGCATTGGAAAACTGATGGCGGAAAAGGGTTTTCTTATGATACCGCTCGTAGCGATCGTTTACCTCCTGGTGTCGGGATACACGCCTCTCATGGCCGCATACGGCGGCATCCTGGTGAGCCTCTTTCTTTCGTGGGGTTATTGCGGGCTGATGCGTATTTTGTCAGCCCGCGCGAAAAACGCGCGTTTTGCCCGTCTGGAGCAGTCCTCGCTCGAATCGCTGCTCACCCCCAGGCGCATAATACAGGCGTTTGACGCGGGGGCGAGGGGCGCCCTGTCGGTGGCCTGCGCATGCGCTTGTGTCGGCATAGTGGTTGGCACCGGCACTCTCACGGGGCTTGCGCTCAAAATAGCGCAGGGTGTTGTCCAACTGGCGCATACGATGGCCGCGATCGTCCCCGCCGGTCAGGAAATCATATCGGTCGACAAGGTACAACTGATATTCACGCTTTTCTTCACGATGTGCGCGTCGATTTTGCTCGGCACCGGGCTTCCGACGACGGCGAACTTCATAGTCACGAGTACCATGGCCGCGCCCGCGCTGTTTGAACTCGGCGTCCCGCGGCTTGCCGCGTATATGTTCGTCTTCTATTTCGGAATAGCGGCCGACCTGACGCCTCCGGTGGCCCTGGCGGCTTACGCTGGCGCTGGAATAGCTGGCGACGACCCGATGAAAACCGGATTCACCGCGTTCAAGCTGGCGCTCGCCGGATTTCTCGTGCCGTATATTTATGTGTACAATCCCATTCTGCTCTTCATCGACGCGACGCCGCTCGCCATGATACAGGCGGTCATCACGGCGCTGATAGGGGTTTATCTTCTCGCGATGTGCACTATAGGCCACTACAAAACCACGCTCGCGTGGCCGCTGCGCGCGGTAGCGCTGGTCGGCGCCGTAGGCCTGCTAGATCCGGGGACGACGACGGACATAGTGGGAGTCGTCATTCTGGTCTCAATCCATCTGATACAGACGATAATATGCCGGCATAAAAAGGCATGATACTTGAAACAAAATGTATTCAGAATTGCCGCCGATGTTGTATAATCGCTTTATCGGATCGTGAGATCCATGATAAATTGAGGAGGTATGAGATCATGACAAAGCGAGTGAGTGTTCTGTGCCTGTTGTTCGTCATTGCGGTAGCCTTCGCGTCGGTTGCGTTTGCCGCCCCGGTGCCTATATCCATAGCGACGGGCGGAACTTCGGGAACGTATTACCCGATAGGTGGGGCTATAGCGGCTGCCGTCAGCAAGGGCGGGAATATCACCGCGACTGCCGAGACGGGAAACGCGGCGGTCGCCAACACTAACCTGATCGCGGAGGGAGAAATAGAGGTCGCTTTCACTCAGGCCGACGTGACGGCTTGGGCGTATAACGGAGAGATAATGTTCGAAGGTAATGCCATGAAGGGGTTACGCACGATAGCGGCTCTTTATCCGGAGACCATTCAGTTGGTTCTGTCGAGATCGGCCGGCATAAAAACCTTCCCGGACCTCAATGGAAAAAAAGTCGGCATCGGAGCGCCCGGTTCGGGAACCGAGGGTGACGTGCGTTCCATCTTCCAGAGCGTCGGCCTGAAATACGACGACATGTCCGTCGAATATCTCGATTTTGGCGCCACGAGCAGCCGTTTCAAGGACAACCAGATCGACGCCGGTTTCGTCGTGGCGGGCGTCCCGACTTCCGCGCTGATGGACCTCACAACCACCAGAGATGTGGATCTCTTCAACTTCGACAAGGCCACACTCGACAAGCTAATCGAGGAAAACCCGTTCTTCGTGGCTGACGTAATTCCCGCTGGTACGTACCGCGGAGTCGACTACGACGTAAACACGCCCAGCGTGATGGCGCTTCTCATCACCAACGAGGATGTCCCGGAGGAAGTGATATACAACTTCACCAAGGGACTTTTCGAAAATATCGCTGACGTTCAGAATTCGCACGCCATGGCGAAGAACATCAGGCTCGAGACCGCGACCAACGGCCTCACCGCGCCCTTGCACTCGGGCGCCGCGAAGTATTACAAAGAAGCGGGAATTAACGTGGATTGAGCGCCCTAAAGTAGTAAAATATTTCGCAGGCTTCCCTATGCGGGAGTCTGCGATTTTTTTTGAAGAGGTGTCTCGACGTATGCCCATTATATCTAACATGGAAATTTTCGAAGCGCAAAACAGGATTTCCGGCGTGATTCACCGCACGCCGCTCTGTCATTCGGAATCGCTGGGACGGATGGCCGGTGTGGAGATGTTTCTGAAAACCGAAAACCTGCAAAAGACTGGCTCGTTCAAGATAAGGGGCGCGGCGAACAAGATACTTGCCCTGCCGCGGGAGGAAGGCGCGAAGGGCATAATAACGGCTTCCTCCGGTAATCACGGTCAGGCGGTGACTTATGCCGCGCGCATGTGCGGATACAGCGCGACGGTAGTCATGCCGAAGGGCGGTTCGCGCGTAAAGGCGGATTCCATCAAGGAATACGGCGCTGAACTTTTGTTTTGCGGCTCAACTTCCGAGGAGCGCATATCCTATGCCAGGCAACTGCGCGCCGAACGCGGAGCGGTTTACGTTCCGCCTTACGACGATCTTATGGTCATGGCCGGCCAGGGTACCGTCGGGCTCGAGATAATGGACGACCTCGACGGCATCGCCGCGGTTCTCGTGCCGACCGGCGGCTGCGGTCTCATCGCTGGCATTGCGACCGCCGTCAAGGAATTGAATCCGTCGATTGCCGTATTGGGAGTGGAGCCGGAAGGCAGCAACAGCACTGGCATTTCCTGCCGCGCCGGCAAACGCACGGCGCTGAACACGATAAAAACGGTCGCCGACGGAGTCAGAACCACAATCCCCGGAGAACTCACATTTCCGGTCGTCCAAAGATACGTGGACGATATGCTGACAGTGACGGACAAAGACATACTCCGCGCGCAATATCTCATATTGGAACGCTGTAAAATATTGGCCGAGCCGACGGGCGCGGTCTCGGCGGCGGCCATCCTGTGCGGCGCTCTGCCGGAAAAATTCAAAGGCCGCCGCGTGGTCGCCATCGTGAGCGGAGGCAATGTGTCCATGGAACAACTGCGCGAAAGCTTTGATCCGCCTTGTCGCTCGTAGCCCTTGCCGCGTATGTCGCGTTTTTCGTGACGATTTCCGGGACTTTGAGCCGTCCCAGGCGGAATACCCGCGAAGGTGCGTATTGGGACAGGCGAGGCGCCACCGCTTGGCTGTGCGCGCTCGTTTCGGCAATGGCCCTTCCCTGGAGCGGCGCGCCGGTGTCGATCTACGCCGGGGTAGGTTCATGGCTGTGGTTTCCCGCCGCCGCGGCGTCTTTGTTCTTGCTGACACCGGATGAGTACGGTTATTTCCGCGAGAGAAAATTTTTCGCGGCGTTCAACACGTCCGTTGCCGTCATGTCGATATTCGCCTTCATATCGTGTGCCGGAGTGCCCGGAGATATCCCTGGGATAGAAGGAATGGCGGCTTTGAGCGCTATCGAAGGTCTTGTGGGCAAATGTATGGCGGCGGCGAGGATATTGTTTTTCGTCTCCTGCATAATCTCTTTCGCATCCGCGTACAACCCTTCCGATAGAGCGTCGGTGCTGCTGTCCTTCTCATATTCGGCGTTCATTTCGATGGCCCTTTTCCCACCGATTCGTGTTTTTTGGACATCCGCAAACCCCGGAAAAACCATCATGGTGGACGCTGCCGCATACGTGGCGTCCGCGTTCGTGATTCACCATTTCATCATGAAGCCCTTCTCCGAATATTTCGCCCCAGGGTGGAAGTTCCGTTGGGCTGGCGTAAACGCCGCGATCACGCTGTCAGGGATGATATTTCTCTTTTTTAGTCTTTGAGTGAGGGTTTAACGAGGCGCACAAATTGGGAGAACGGCCGCACAAATAACGAGCGGCCGTTCTCCCAATTTGCTGATGTTTGCGCGGTACGATTTTAGTCGAAGTCGCCCATTCCGCCACCCATGCCGCCCATACCTCCGGGCATGGCGGGCGCGTCTTTTTTCTCGGGTTTGTCAGCCACCAGAACGTCCGTGGTAAGTATCATAGCGGCTATCGAGCCGGCGTTCTGCAGCGCGCTCCTCGTAACCTTGACCGGGTCGATGATTCCGGCCTTTATCATGTCAACGTACTCACCCTTCGCCGCGTCGAGCCCCTCGCCTTTCTTGAGGGTTTTTACCTTCTCTACCACCACGTCGCCCTGCAGTCCGGCGTTGGAAGCAATCAAGTGCAAAGGCTCGGTGAGGGCCTTGCGGACTATCGACGCGCCGGTCTTGGCGTCGCCTTCGAGGGTCTCGATGAATTTGTCGAGTTCCTCCAGGCTCTGTACCAGTGCCACGCCGCCGCCGGAGACTATGCCTTCCTCCACCGCCGCGCGGGTCGCGTTGAGCGCGTCCTCGATGCGGTGCTTGAGCTCTTTCTGCTCGGTCTCAGTTGCGGCGCCAACCTGAATCACGGCTACGCCGCCGACCAGTTTCGCGAGACGTTCCTGAAGTTTCTCTTTATCGTACTCGCTCGTGGAGTCTTCCAATTCCTTGCGTATTTGCGCCGCGCGGTCCTTGATATCCTTCTCCTTGCCGCCGCCGTTGACTATCGTGGTCTCTTCCTTACCGACTCTGACGGTTTTGGCGTGACCCAACATGCTCGCGTCGGCATTCTCGAGCTTGATGCCTATGTCCTCGCTGATGACTTTCGCGCCGACCACGACCGCGATGTCCTGAAGCATCGCCTTGCGCCTGTCGCCGAATCCCGGCGCCTTGACAGCCGCGACCTGCAAAATGCCGCGCAATTTGTTTACGACCAGGGTCGCCAGGGCCTCGCCCTCGACGTCCTCGGAGATAATGAGAAGAGGTTTGCCGGTCTGTACCACTTTTTCGAGTATCGGAAGCAGGTCTTTTACGTTCGATATCTTGCCCTCAACGATGAGGATGTTGGCGTCTTCGAGGGAGGCTTCCATGCGGTCGGAATTGGTTATCATGTAGGGACTGATATAACCCTTGTCGAACTGGAGGCCGTCGACCTTGTCGAGCTGAGTGCCCACAGTCTTGCCATCCTCAACCGTGATTACCCCGTCCTCACCCACCATTTCCATGGCCTGCGCAATCGTCTTGCCTATGGCTGTGTCGTTAGCGGAAATGGCGGCGACCTGGGCCTTCATCTCCAGTTCTTTTACCTTGACGGATTGCTCTTTGAGGCTGTCGACTACGGTGTCGATCGCCTTCTCGATGCCGCGGCGCAGGAAGAGCCCGTTGGCGCCGGCCGCCACATTTTTGATGCCCTCGCGGATCATGGCGCGGGCGAGCACAGTGGCGGTGGTGGTGCCGTCTCCGGCCACGTCATTGGTCTTGGAGGCCACTTCTTTCAGAAGCTGGGCGCCCATGTTCTCGAACGGATCTTCAAGCTCTATTTCCTTGGCGATGGTTACGCCGTCGTTGGTTATGGTCGGAGAACCAAATTTCTTCTCAAGGACCACGTTGCGTCCCTTCGGTCCAAGCGTAATCCCCACAGTGTCGGCAACTTTATTTACTCCGCGTTCCATCGAACGGCGGGCATCCTCTTTGAAAAGCAGTATCTTTGCCATTTAAAATCTCCTCCTTAAAATGATTATCAATTTATCCCCAAAAAACTACTTGTCAATTACCGCGAGGACATCCCGCTCGGAGATGACCAGATATTCCTCGTCCTCCAGTTTGACCTCTGTGCCCGAATACTTGCTGTAGATGACCTTGTCGTCGACTTTGAGGTCGATGGGGATTATCTTGCCGTCGTCGGTTTTCTTGCCCGTGCCTACCGCGACTACGATACCCTCAATCGGCTTCTCCTTGACGGTGTCGGGAAGCACCAGTCCGCCCTTCGTCTTTTCCTCGTGGGGAGCCGCCTTCACTATTACACGATCGCCCAGTGGCCTAAGTTTCATTTCCTCGCAACCTCCTTAGAATATTGTTTCTTATTTTTTGGTGTTAGCACTCACTGGATGCGAGTGCTAAATTTTACGTGGTGAAGTTTAACCAACTTTGACCAGAAGCACAAGAGGGATTTAACGTTTATTTAGCATTATATTCCTAAATATTTTTTATTTTTGATATATCTTGGTATTTTTCTTGATTTTTCGTCATATATCTCTGTATCTCGCGCGTTTTCATCCGCACCCGCCCGAATCGCCGTCTCGGCCGCCGTCCCGCTCTCGCGGATACTGAATTTCAACGCAAATCTATAGATTTCTTCTATTCCTGGGTATATACGATTACGGCTTTTCACCCAATAGATGAAATTTCGATTGAACAAAAAATGTTACTATTACTGATTTTAGCATCATTACAAAATGCTCAGTCTGTGGATTTGCCTTGGGCCCAGCTACTTGACAATATGATATATTGGAATATTATATAGTCGTTTTTAAATAAATTCATAAGAGGATTCGCGGTATGTTGGAGAATGAGGAGATTCGCGTTTGGGCGACGCAGATTCGCAAGGGGATGGCGGAGCTGTGCGTGCTCGCCCGCTTGCGGAAAGGAGAAGCTTACGGCTACGAACTGCTTCGCGGGATGAGGGAGTATCCATGGCTGTCGATCACCGAAGGGACGCTGTATCCGATATTGAACCGGGCAGCGGAATCCGGATGGGTGGTATTGGAAAACAGACCGTCGGCGACTGGGCCGCCCCGGCGATATTACAGCCTCACGGCTTCGGGCGCGAGGCGTTTGGAGAATATGGTCGCGGCATGGCAGGCTATCGGGGATAGCGTGAAAAAATTGTTGAACGATACGGGTGAAGGCTATGAATAAAAATGAATTCTCTCACGAATTGAAACAATACCTGAAGGATGTCGGAGATGCCCTCGACAGGTCAAATGCCGAGCAGACCGTCAAAGCCGGTATAATCAGAGACCTGGAGGCACAGATATCCGACATGCTTTCGGAAGAAGGAATGTCCCCTTCCGATATAATACGGCGGCTCTACCCACCGGAGGCGTACATGGAAGGGCGGAGCGCGCGCGCGGAAGTCGAGATTCCCCGCCACGCAGTCTCCAGATGGAGTTATACACTTTACATCCTAGCGGTTCTTTCAGGCGCGGCCGCGGTGACCGTCGAATCTACCATCGGAATATCTTCGTCTGCTTTCGGCGATCCGTTCCCGAGTCTGGCGCATTTTATCAGCGTGACGCTCGTGCCCCTGGTTATAGCCGTCAATACCGTTATTTCGCTGCGCGGTAAGGAACAGAGCCCCGTCGGGATCAAAGCGCTGTCCGTCATGAACGGTTACGCCGCCGTCGTCGCCGCGTGGTACTCGATAGTTTTCGCGTCGGTGATGACGGAGGTCGCCGCCATAGCCTTTTCCACGTTTGTGTTTCTGTCACCTTTAGGGTTGATTCTTCTGCTGCCCTTCTCCCCGCTGCTTTCTCTCTTTGCGTCCGTGCGTCAGGCGTTTCACGCCGCTCTTCCGTGCCGCGAAGGGAAAAAAGCGAGGTCGTGGCAATGGTGGGGCGTTGGAGCGATGTTAGCGATGCTGCTGCTTGGCGGCTATACGCTGCGGAGTTATATGATAAACAACGCGATAGAGAAGGCGCTTGACAGAAATTCAGCCAAGAGAGAATCCGCCGTCGCTTCCATAAAACTTTTGCGCGGAGAGGGGATTCTGTTGGAGTACTGTCACATGAGCGTTCCCACGTACCCGCGAGGCAGAGGCAAATTGGTCATGTGGCTTTTGGCGGAATATCGCTATTTCGACGTTTCGCGCTGCAGAGCATTGTATTACAGGCTGTCGGGGCGGGACTACCGCGAGGCTGGGACGCCTCGGCGCTGGGGAACCCCGAATTGGGCGGGCCGTTTTCACCGAGAACGGGAGAGAACGTCCGAACTGGGCGGAACGCGCGTGGGCATGTTCGATCCCGGCCTGTCCGCGAAAAGTGCCGCTATAGATATAAGTGCGGCGCGAAGCGGGCTGGCCTACGCGGAATATACGCTCGAGTTCGCCAACAGTGAAACGCGCCAAAAGGAGGCGCGGGCGCAGATCGTGATGCCTCCGGGAAGTGTCGCGAGCCGCCTTTCGCTGTGGATAGACGGCACGGAGAGGGAAGCGGCTTTCGGACGGGTGAAGACGGTTCGGCAGGCGTACGAAAAAGTGGTGAGCAAAGCGCGCGACCCTGCGCTTCTGACGGCGGACGGGCCGGACAGGGTATTGCTGCAATGTTTTCCGGTAATGCCGAAGGAAACCATGAAAGTCAAAGTGGGGTTCACGATACCATTGATTCAGGACGGCGAATATCAAAAACTGCGTCTGCCGTATTTCGCTGAGCGGAATTTCGCGGTGAATGACGACACTCGCGCGGTGATATGGGCTGAAAGCCGGGCGTCGATAGTCTCGGCCGCGGATGGGTTCACGAATGAAACTGTCTATAGGGAGGAAAAATATTTCGCCTCTCGCGGAGAGTGGCCGCTCTCGAACCTGGCGAGCGCGGAGTTTACCGTCGAATCTCCGCCGCCCGGAGAAGTGTTCTCGGGAACGCTGATGGGAACGGCAGCCGAAAGCGCGGTGCGCGAGACGGAACCGTTGGACGGCCGTCTCGTGGCGATAGTGCTCGACACATCCCTGCAATTGGCACCGCTGTTCGCGCCGCGAAACGGTTTCGACTGGGAAAAAGCGCTGGCGTCGCTGCCGGGCGGAGCCAGAGTCGCGGTGTTCGCCGGAGATACGGAACTGCCCCCGGCGGACGGAATCACAGCCGCGCGCGAATGGCCGGGGCGGCTGCGCTCGATTAAATTCATGGGAGCGGATGAACAGGTCCCTAACATAGAGCGCGCGTGGGATTTGTGCGAGTCCGAAAAAAATGCCGTCGTGCTCTGGATTCACGGACGCCTTCCGGCCGAAATTTTCGATATGTCCGGCATGGAGCAGCGTGTCCGCAGGCGTCCCCCGAAACGCGGCGAGCCGC
Organism: Synergistaceae bacterium; assembly: GCA_031270375.1. Lineage (GTDB taxonomy): Bacteria > Synergistota > Synergistia > Synergistales > Synergistaceae > JAIRKI01. The sequence continues at coordinate 24,033 of JAISXR010000235.1, forward strand.
CCAGGATAATGTCGCTCCAGTTGATTCCGGGCGCGAATCGCCTCGAGGAGCGTATGCCGGATATGGAACGGCTGCCGGATATGTTCGAACTCGATACCGCGGACAGGCTGTCAAAAGCCTTGAGCATGGCGATGTATCCGAAATTCGCGGACAGGGAGATTGATTTCACGCTCGCGATTTCGCGGGACCGTCCCGTTTCCGGAGACGGGGACCATATAGTGAGGCTGGCTGTGGCCCGGGATATAGCCGAAAAGATCAGAACCGGCGCCGGCGAGAAAGAACTGGAGCGGGCGTCCGAAGACGCGGTCAATTTCCGTCTCGTGACCGAACTGTCCGGCGCGGTGGTGCTCGAAAC
>JAISXR010000047.1 GCA_031270375.1 Synergistaceae bacterium
CCACAGGTTCGTTTCTCGATAATGGTGCTAAATCCAGTGATAGTATGACTTCTCTCAAAAGAGGACTTGCACCCAATGGGTGAAAGTTCGATTTCGTTTGAACTGGCATTATTACCGGCCTCAATGCCATTATCAAGCATCCAACCTGTGGATTTGGGAATGGCCTCAAACCACAGGTTAGGTAGGCGGTTCACAAAATCAAGCCTCCGGCTATGCCGGGGGTACGTGACTGCGGATATCAGTGTGAGAGTGGTTTGAGGGGATATTCCGTGACGTCACTCGCCCCCGCGGAAAGCCGCCATATGGCGGGTGAATTTTTCGCGGAGGTAATCCGACAGTTCCGCGTTGTCGGGGTGGTATTCCGTGCCCTGGCCGAGCATGGCGGACGCCTGTTCGTGAGTCTTGAAAAATCCTGACGCTATCGCCGAAGCCATCGCGCATCCCAGAAGCCCCGCCGAGTGTGGGTAGCGGTGGACTTTTATCGGTGCGTTCAGCGTGTTCGCCAGAATTTTTACGAACGGGGCGTTCAACGCTCCGCCACCCATCATCGTCACTTCTTTCATGCCATCCTCCATGCGCTTTGCCCTGAATATGTCCTTGAAGGTGTTCCTGCACTCGAAGGCGATTGCTTCCATTATGGACTGAAGCAGTGAAAGGCCCGTGTCCGAGTCGGATATACAAGTGAAGCCTCCGGGAGGGAGTTTCGCGACCTGTGCTCTCAGGTTCGGCAGGAACAGCGCGTCTGTCTTCACGAAACCGCGCGCGAATTCGTCCAATACGCCGTAGTCGCGCGACATCACCTTGTGAATGAACCAGTCCACACAGAACCCTCCGGCGTTCATTCCGGTGAGGGCGTTCATGCCTCCCGGCCAGGCGGAATACCCGCCCGACATAGTGTCGCGCGACAGGTAATCCTTCGTGTCGAAGGCCTCCGGCGGCATGGGCGAGAAGAACGCGGCGCTCGTCCCCACGGAGATCAGCCCCTGGTCGAAGCGCGAAACTCCGGAACCCAACGCCCCCGCTATGTGGTCGTGTCCAGCGACGGTGACCGTCGTGCCTTTTCTGACGCCCAGTTCCGAGGCGGTCTTCGCGCGCAGGGTTCCTCTCGGTTTTGTGGACATCGTCAAAGGGGGCAGTTTTTCGATGTCTATCTCCCATAATTCCGCCATTTCCGCCGACCATTCCCCGCGCGTGAGGTCGAGCAGCTGCGTTCTGCTCGCGAGCGACAGGTCGAAGGCGATATCTCCGGTGAGCATGAAGGCGAGATAAGAACTCGCGTCGAGAAACGCGAGGGTTTTTCCGTATTCTTCGGGGAAATCCTCCTTGAATTTCAGCATCTTCGCGGCCGAGTACGTCCAACTGACGTCGAGTTTCGTAACCTCGCGTATCCTGCGCATGGTCGTGCGCAACAATACGCGGTCGAACTGCGGCCGCGTGCATTTCTCGTACCAGTGGATGCCGTGGTGCAACGGGGCATCGCGGTTTACGGGGAATACAGTCTCCCCGAAGGAGCTGAACGAGATTCCCTCGACCGCTCCGCCGTCAGGGCCTATAACATCGCGCAGAAGCGCCGCAAGCGACCGGAACAGCGCAACGGGATCGACCCCGTCCCATCCGTATTTTCGCGACGCGGGGTGGGGGATGCTGCGCTCGCGCAACAGACATCCCGCGTCGTCAAATATTCCGGCCTTGAGGGTGGTGGTTCCTATATCCGCTCCGGCGAAAAGCGGCATGTCCCGTGCCTCCCGTCAGGCATATCTCTTGAGGGCGGGAGCGTCGTCGTTGATGTCCGGGCCGAAAAATTTTATTATGAAGAGGTCTTCCGTCCCGGTGTTCACCACGTCCACTCCAGCGCGCGCACGAGACGCCGTCACCATCATCTCGTCGAGCGCGTGGTCTCCACACTTGACCGGCAGGCCTCCGAACGTTCCCTCGCCGTTCCATACGAGTATATTGTAAGCGCCTCTGTCGACGCTTCTCCGTGAAGCTCCCGGATGCACTATCAGTTTCGTGCCGCTGTACTTGCGGGTGTTGTAGAATATCCACCATTCCTCGCAGCCCGCTGTGCGTCCGCCCTCCAGGATGACGGGAGGCGTGTGGTGATTCTCGTAAAAATACGGGTCGCCGTTCGCTTCCCAGTCGAGCTGCTCGACTGCGGCCATCATGCCGAATTCCTCCAGTTCCTCGGGAGGGATATCGCGCGTCAGGACGCTCTTGTCGAGCAGCGTGTGGGCAAGTCTGCCCTGGAACATGCCCGACACGTCGGAGTCCTCCTGAAGCTCAATCGTGAGCGCGCTGCCCGGTGCGTGCAGTATGCCGGGAGGCAGGTGGAATCCGTCGTCCGGCATATTGATATAAGCCCGCGACAGCGCGAGCAGCCTGTCGGTATTGTCCCAGTCCTCCAGGTACTTTGCTATCACGTCCTTACGATTTTGTTGGACGATGAAGGGATGCAGGCCGAAGAATGTCTCGGGGTGCGGGCCGAGAGGAACGCCCGGAGGAAAGTAGTACGACTCCTCTTTGGATTTTTTGCCTATCTTGTCGGCGTCCTGTTGTCGCTGATGGATGTGAAAGGGCAGCCTATCGGCGTTGTCGAATATCTTGGGCAGCCGCCCGAGCCCTTTGTGCTCCGAAGCGTAATCCGCGCCCATGATTTCGTCGGGCATCGCTTCCACGGCCGCCTTGAGCGTGATATCCGGCCCGTCGCCGGTATTGATGAATGACAGACCCTCGTCCTGGGTATGTATCGGGTTTTCGGCCTCGGTGGTCGAGCCGATCCAACGCTCGGTGATGTAACCTCGTTCGCCGACGTCGTAAGCTTCGTCGGAAAGTCCGAGACGTTTCCCTGGCGGCAGGAATACCCGCGAGACCCACGCGGGTTTTAGGCGCAGCAACCCGCCGTTTTCAGCGAGCAGTTTGATGATCGCGTCTTTGATGTCCATTTATTTCCCCCCCTGATAATTGAAGACGATGATCGTTGCGGGTGCGCTTCAATCAGTATAAACCCTTTTTTTTCGCGAAAATAGATTCGCCTCTATTTTGCCTCTATTTTCATCGCTCGGTGCGATCTCTGATCATGGCCGGTTGCATATAAAGACGTTGTAAAACGCCTGGCGCGAGGAAAGCGAAAAATGGCGCATTAGCGTGAATCCGCCAATCTCCAGGCTCGCGATCATTTATCGGTCAGCGCGACTTTTATGCCAAGCACTATGAGAACTGCCCCGCATATTTTGTTGATTACCCTTGAAATTTCCACATTGTTTTTCAGCCTTTCGGAAATGAATGAAGCTAACACAGCCAGCGTAAAACACCAGATTGTCCCGGTCGCGACGAATACAAAGCCAAGGATGAGAAACGGCAAAAATGTGTCTTGCGTGTCAGGCGCGACAAATTGCGGAAGGAAGGCCAGGAAAAACAGAGCTACCTTGGGGTTCAACACGTTCGTCAATAACGCGTCCCTGTATATCTCCAGATATGGCGCGCGTTCGTTTCGCCCGGAAATCGCCGCCCCGATGCCGGTTCGGTCGCGCATAGTCTTCCAGCCGACATATAACAGATACGCCGCCCCGGCGTATTTTACGGCGTTGAAGAGTATTATCGATTTCGATATTATCGCCGACAGCCCCAAGGCGGCGAGCATGGTATGGACAGCGCAGCCGGAGCTTATGCCCAGCGCGGAGACGATCCCCGCCCGCCGTCCCTGCGCCATGCTCTTTGACAGGACGAATATCGTGTCGTTGCCCGGCGTCAGATTCAATAAGATTCCCGCGGCCAAAAAAGTCCCGAAGTTAACTATTCCCATCATCCCGCATCCATCCCCCATATTCGGAATGCGTCAATGATATTAATTGTAGCTCAATTTCGTCAGCGGCGCCTTTCCCGATTGAACTGATTCCTTATCTTGCCGATAATCATCAGACGAGGCGCTGGGCCAAGAACCGCTCCGCGACATTTTCGGCCGTTTCTTCGCCGGCGAGTATCTCGACCAGCCTCAGCGCGAAGTAAACGGTGGTTCCGGGGCCTTTGGATGTGGTGATATTGCCGTCGGTCTCGACTATTTCGTTACTTGGCAAAGCCCCTTCGAGCCAAGCCTCCATTCCGGGGTATATCAGGGCGCGCCTGCCGGCCAGCAGGCCGAGTTTGCCGAACACGGCCGGCGCGGCGCATATGGCGGCCAGTTTACGTCCCTCGCCGTGATATCTTTTGACCAGTTTCAGCAATCCTTCGTGCTCCGTATAAGCTATCGTGCCTCCCGGTATTATCAGCATGTCGAACTCTTTATCCTTTATCTCCCCGAACATCGCATCCGCGAAGACGGTGATTTTGCCGCGTCCGGTGATTTTTTCGCTGTCGCCGAGCGAGACTACGGTGACCTCTACCTCGGCGCGCCGCAGTATATCGACGGTACAAAGAGCCTCGGTTTCCTCAAATCCCTCGATTATGAAAAGAGCCGCACGTGCCATATCCACACTTCCCTTCGTAGTTGGGTCAATCATGATATAAGGTCGTCTCAATTCTTGACGCGGTACGTATATTATATTTTTTCAATGCCGGAGTTACCTGATTTTTGATATAGGCTGCCCGTTCGCCGCGCGTCATGTCTTTGGTTATCTCGTACAGCTGCTTTACCCGTGTCGCGTTCAGTTCTTCCTCAATCGTATTCCGGCTTATCCTCAAGCACCTTCATCGGCGTACATATCACTATTCCTCGTTTTGCACATAAAGGTCGGCCATGCGATCCGACTCGTCGCTGATCTCCAAACTGATGATATCGTGCTTTCGAGATACAGACGCAATTTTCCCAAAAGACGTTTCACCCCTTCATCAATGATTTTAATACGGAATCCACAAGTATTTCAAGTGCGGTATACACGCGCTCTTGATCAACACTTGCGGCAGGAAGAACAAGAAAGCGGCGAAACAAGCGAACATCAACCGATCTATACGTACCTCCCTCAATATCGGTCAATCACTTGTCAAACTCAAACTTCAACGCCGCGCTATAGTTTTTTATGTAATGAAGCTCGATGCGGCTCATTTCGGAGGGCATCGCATAAACCAGGCTTCCTTCAAAGCTTTCTCCGGGCGCGATGCCGGCGGCTCCGAAGGTGTCCGGATCGGCTTTTACGCCGGTCGTTCTCGCGCAGGATTCCCGTGATCCGGTATCGTTTGCGACATATTGAAAATCGCCGGCTCCGACGCTCTGCTCTTCATCAGATAAATTGGTGATCTGAAAGGATATGATCACATACTCGCGGCCTTCCGGCGGACTGTTGATCCACTCTGCCGCTTTTTCGACCTTTGTAATTGTTATTTCGAGCTCATCCATACCGCCGGCTTCACCAATCCGGTATATGCGTTCTTCCGTCTGTTCGGCCGCTTGTGGCCGGCTTTGGATATCCGCGTCTTTTTCCGCTGGTTTTTCGCCGTAAGCCGCCAATGTGAAAAGCGCGAGCAAAAGGCATAAGCTGCAAACACAGCCTTTCACACTCTTTATTTTTCTCAAATTCATCTTATAAACCACATCCTTCGCCTTCTATGTTGGTTTTATCCCTTACAAACCGCTCCGCCAAAGGGTAATTCTCGTCCGTGCAGAACAGCGCGATATTTTCCGTCCATCCGCCGCGAAGTAAAATAGTGCGGCTTTTGGGCTTGTATCTCGCCTTGGTGACACGGCTCCATCGGATAAAAGCCTCCCGCCTCGACTGCGCTAGCATTCCGGCGCCCGCCGCGGCCGGTTTGCCGGATAAAAGCCCCACTATAACCGTCAGGGCATTGATCACCCGGTTCTTGTTTGTCTGTTTTGCTTGCGTACGGCAGAGCGCGCCTCTGCCGTCCAGCACAAATTCCGCTTCATATTTCCCCTGATAGACCGCCATGATGAAAAGCCATGCGAAAACAAACAACGCGACGATCAATCCGAGGGCGTACAGCGTATATACGCTTCTCCCAGACGTAAGCCCGATGACCAACGCGGCGAGGCCGAAGGGGATGCCGACGGCAAGCCCAAGCCGCTTCAAAATGACCGTGTTGCCGAATATGGGCACGCTGATTTGCCACTGTATTTTTTCCATCGTCATTCCGTGTCCACAATGCCCTCGATGCCCTCGGTATCGAGAAGCGGCGCCGATTCGCCAACCGGACGCCATTCGTAAACGTAGTCCGTGCCGGTATAGCCTCCCGTCCACAGCTTTTTCTGTTCCCCCTCGGAGTAGCCGGCGGGGATCACGGCGGAAAGGGTATCGCTGACCGACAGAACATTTTTCTCACTGTACTTGACAGAGGAATAAATCTCAAAGCCACTTTTTCCATCGGCATTGGAGAAACGCAGATTTCCCCAATCGGCTCGCGCGTATCCGCGACCGTCAAAACCGGAAAGGTTATTGTCGGTAAAAGAGAGGTTGAAGCTAAGGTTTATCGTTTGGCCGCCTCGAATTACCTCGGGAGGAACCGAAAAGGTCAGCAGCGTGGCGTAGCTTTCCCCATGAATGGTCGGCGGTTTGTAATAGTTGTCGCTCTCTCCGATGTATTTCCACGAATAGGTATAGTTGCCCGGCGAGGCCGACGCACCTTTTTCATAAATGCCGCCCTTGTTTGTGTGTTCAATATCCTCCTTCATATCCCGGTGGACTGTCTCCACCAACACCCAGGCATATTCCTTGGCTTCGGGCTGCTGCGGTTCCTCCTGCGTCACATCGGGCTGCTCCGGTTCCTGCTCTTTTTCGCCGCTGCTGGAGAGCAAAATGGTGGTGGTCGGATACGATACCTTGAACAGCACGGTCAGGGCGGAGGTATCCTCGCCGGGCTTATAAAGCTCCACTCTGCTTGGCGTGCCCGACTGCATATGCCCGATCACGGTAAACGAGGTGTTCATCTCGCCGCCCTTTGGCATTTTTCCGGTCCAGTTTTTGACGTTTGCACTGCTCGAAAGGGGTGCAAAGCGGACGGTATAGCCCTCGTATTGATATTCGCCATCTTCCTCCGGCTGTTCAATAATCTGAACCTTAACAGTTTTGTTCAGCTCCCCTTGCAGGGCGCGCAGCTGCTTTTCAAATTCGCGCTGTGCTTGCTCCGTGGCTTGACTTAGAAGATAGTTTCTCGCAGAGGTCATAGGCGCCTGTAAACGATTCAGAAGATATTCCCTATACTGCGCGGTCAGCACCTCACGGTCCTTTGTCCACTGCCGCTCGTCAAATGAATATTTCAGTCCGGAAACGCCGGCTATTTCCTTGACCTTGCCGTAATCGAGGCTCCAGAAACGGTCGCAGAAGCTGTCGATTTCCTGATTGATCTGCTGCTGCGCCTTTTGGGGGTCATTCGCATTTTCTTTGAGGGCCTTGATAAAGATCGTGCGCCACTCCTTATTGGAACGCGGGGCCTCCACATCGTTATAATACTGGTACACGCCGCCGAGGTTTTCCAGCTTGAGCTCCATCATGTCGCTCTGAACTTCCGATAAAACCACATCGAACACGGCGATAGCGGCAAAGCCCACCTGCAAAGTGGCGGAGCCGAAATAGCCGACTGCATTATTGGCAATATTTTTGACGAGGTTGGAAAGGGTGCTGAGTTTACCTTGATCGTCTGAGAAGTTGTAAGTAAAATCATAGCAGGTCTGCACGGCGGCAAGGGCCAGCCCCAGGTGCTGTGACCCTTTGCCCAGCGCATCGGCCAGTGCGCCTTCATACTGCCCGCCCAGCGTGATGGCCGTAAGCGCGGTGCCGGTGTTGCCCACCGCCGAGTTGACTGCCTCGAAGCCCGCTTCAAACGCGGCGTTTCCGGGTTGCCCCTGCTCGGCCAGTTCCTTGATGACCTCGAAGGATTTCCCTGTGTTCATCAGCCCCGCGATGGCATAGACATCGGTGATGTAGGCTTTGCGGGTGTTTTCATTTTTCACCTGAAACACGCCGTAGGTGGATAGATGGGTGGTATGGATCAGCACCTGACGGTTTTCGGCGTCCATCTCGTAGTAAACGCCCTCCCACTCGCCGGTGGCTTGGTTATAATACTTCGCGCCGACACATTCGCTTTTCGCGCCTGCTTCGGCATATTTGGCGTCATAGGGGATGGCGATGGTAATCACATCGTCAAATTCGCTTTGACCGCCCAGCGCAAAGTCATAGGCCGTGACCTTGACGCCATTTTCCTTATCCTGCTTGTCGGGCAGCTGCCGGATCGTCAGCGTTTCATCCCCCGTAAGGGCGTACTCTCCGAACTGAATGCTCACCCCGTGGGCAGAGGCAGAGGGGCTCTCAGGCGAAACTTTAAGTTCCTTGGCCTTTGCCTCATAGTCCCGCTCATTATAAGTAAAAGCGCTAAGATCGCCCGCCGTGCCTTGGATATTCACCACCTCTTTGCCCAACCTTGGAAGAATGGCTGCGCCTAACGCAATCACCAAAACAACCGCCACGGCGGAAAACAGAAGTTTCTTTGGCGGAGTCCGGGGTTTTGTCTCCTTAGTAGCCTTATCCACGGAGATGGGGGAAACCGTATTTACCGGCGAAACTCCAGCCTCCTGCGTTTTCGTTCCGCACGAGGCACAGAATTTCGTACCGGGATTTAGCTGTGTACCGCAGTTTTTACAAAATTTGCTCATATGAAACCCTCCTATCTCAAAATATGAAAATTATCTTCTGTTAACTCGCGTTTTCTTAGTTTCTCGTCGTTTTTCGACAGCGGCTTTATTTCAGCAACGGGCATTTACAGCGCCAGCAGACATCATCGCTTATCTGGCAAAGGGTGGCGCAAGCGTTGCAGAAGATAATGCCATCCCGCGACTTATCATATTTCTCATAAGAATTCAGCCCCGCGTGATGGCGTATCCGGTCACCCACCTGAAAATAGTCAAAAACAGTCATATCGTCCTCGGCGGTCATCCGGTGGGTTTTACCCCGCTCGTCCCGCACGATAACGGCATATTCGGTGTAATAATTGAGGTTTGAATCATTATGTCCGTTATCAAGGCGGCGGGTTTTCTTCTTGACGGTTTTATCAACCACAACGCCGTCCCAGGTTTTGCTTCTTTTCCTGGAAATGATGGTATAGAGCGCGATCAGTAAAAACATCCCTCCGATACCGATGCCGATAAACAGCGCCCGCGGGTTCTCCATGTTGTCCGCGCCCGTCTCGCCGGCGATATAGAAGCCGGCAACAGTGGCGGCGGCCAGAATAATTGAAAAGACAGCCGCCCAGCGGTTTGTGTTTTTGATATATTTCGCAAAGGCCGGATCATGGATGCGCTCGGAGTAGCCGATACGCCCAACCCCCGTGGCGGGGCCGCCCGGCGCGGCGCCTGTTTGAACTCCGCAGCCCGAGCAGAAGCGGGTGTTTTCCGGTAAAGCGGCGCCGCAATGCTTGTGGTACATGATCGTCCCTCCTTGCGAAATGGATTCCCTTCTCAGCGTGTAGTGCTCGCTTGATTTTATCGAAAATAATCCGGTCTTAGCGTCACCAAACCGGGTGAATTGGCATAAAAAAGTCCCTCACTCTTTCGGGTGAGGGACCCCGCGATTCGCTGTTTATCAGGGGGTCTCGGATTTTATGGAATGGATGTGTGTATCCAGAATGAGATTCATCAGCTCCGTCCTGTTTTGGACTTCCGCTTTGGAGTAAATATTTTTCACATGGGTCTTGACGGTGTTTTCGCTCACACGCAGCTCGCCGGCAATCATCCGGTAGGTCTTACCCTCGATGAGCAGGACCGCGATTTCGCCTTCGCGCGCGGTGAGCTTCTCCGCTATATTAAACTCACGAATCATCCGGGTTTGTTCCTGAGCCGGCATTTCGGCAACCGCAGTCAAATAGACATGGTTCTCGAGCAGGGCGGTCAGCCGTTTATGTAAGGGCGGCAGCAGGACAAGGGTAACGCACACCACGCCCAGCGCCAGCAGTGTGGGGTTATGGCTTTGTCCGCTTGTCATGGTGATCGCCTTTCCGATGAGTCCGCCAAGCAGAACCCCTAGAACATTGGCGGAAAGGCCGGCGCCCATAATTCCGGCGGGATTTTTGCCCAGATCCAGCATTTCCCCCAGGATACTCCACCAAAAAAGGTCGTACACGCCGCAGGCTCCCAGCATCAGGGTATTGACCAAAAGATAATCCGCCCATGAGCGGCCAAGCAGAAGAAAGGCTATAAAGGAAAAACCGATCATGGAGATAGCCACATAGAGGATATATGCCCGGTTTGTTTTTCGGGGAAGGTTTCGCATAATGAACAGAGCGGCGATATACGGTATGGCCCAATACCAGCTTGTCAGCCATTCCAAATGAGCGAAAGCGGGCCCCTGCGCCTGATACATGAGGCCGGAATTGATGGTGATGACCACGACGAACAGGCACAGAAAAGCGAGCGGGCCGGCTTTACTGGCATAAATTTTCCCCTGTCCGGAAGATGGCGGGCCTGATGGCGCTTCCTCCTCGGGCAGCCTGAGAGCGAACGGGAAAGCCGCAGCCAGCGTCAGCATGGAAAATCCGAGCCCGGCACGCGGAGAAATGTGAATGGCCGCCATATTCAGCGGGATCATCAGGAGGTTTGAGTAGATGAGGCCGTCCGCCATGGTTTTGATGCGCTCGCCTTTCGGAGTGCAGCCTTTGAAATAAAAACCCCACGCCGCCACGCAGCAACCGGTCAAAAATGCCGCCGAGAGCAGCGCCAGCATCCACAGGAAAGAGGGCGGGCGGAAAAACACGCCGGATGCCGCGATACAAAAAGCGATGGAAAAAAGCATGAGTTTTTTGGCTGTTCGCATGTTCCCGATAAAGAGGCCGCAGACAAGCAACCCGGTAAAATGAGCGGCCATTGTTCCAAAAACAAACGAATGGGCAGAGATATCGCGGTAGTCCGCAAGAGCGTACAATATCCTGCCTTCAAAGGGGAAGGCCAGCAGCCAGGAAAAAAACAGGGAAAAGACGATGACGGATAACCGGCGGTCATTTATTACCGTTGTCATACGTTGATTCGCTCCGTTTTCCGTCACGTTTTCACACCTTTCTCTTAAGGAACGGCTGATTTATCGTTACCGACGCTTCTCTCGCGCGATACAGAAAGATACTGTTCAAAAACTTCCATGTTTTCGTCAGGATAATCCCTTATTCTGCGAGAACTGGCGGCAAAGCTGAATAGTTGTTGTTCGTAAAACGGATCCCTTACCTTGAAATATCCCGCAAGTTCTGCCAAAACCTCGTTTTTTATCCCGAGGAAATCGGAGATAGAGTACAACGTCTTTATATCCGGTTTATAGGCATGATCGTTTTCTATGCGTTAAACATCGTTTGAGTCAATATAGCATTTTCCCACAAACGCCTCAACTGTCAGTTTCAAATGTTTTCTAGCGTTCCATAGCAGCGCGCCAAACGGCGACATGGCGACATTTTCTCATGTTTCATCGCTACTGCGAACTATAGGGATTTATTTTTCGGCACATGGGTGAATTGAAAGATATCGTCGTTCATTACAAAAATGATTTCGAAACGACGATAGACGACGACACGCTCACAAAATCCGCGGCGCTTTATTACACCATTCGTCATTGGGCAGAAAAAAGCCATGTCGACGGAATCGCTTCCACTGCTGGGGGCCGATGAGGGAGATAGGCGGCATCGCCTCCTGTTTCACCTTCTCTGAATTGACCGGCGAAGGACTCCCCGTGATATGCGAAACCGACGTGCACGGCGCGATATCGTCGGTCATCGCCCAAGCCGCCACGCACTGGCAGAAAGCGAGGAAATAGAGGCGTTCCTGATCTGAAAGGGTAGGGCATATACAATCAAGCCCCGGGCTCCGCTCGGGGTATTTATTTTTTCAAGGAAGATTTATTGATTTATGTTTTCACTCCACGGCGGCGAGAACTTCCACAAGGCGTCGTTTGCGTTTATGTGTGGTTCGCAGTTCTGAGATCAGCGATTTCCACTCTCCGAGACGTTTTTTTCTCTCGTAAAGCGATTTCATGCTTCTCAGATAGGGTTTCGCCCCCTCGTAGGCCTCCGGTTTCACATAACCGATCAGCGTATCCACAAGGGAACGCCAAATGGACAGCGCGAGGTCCGTGTGACTGTCCGAGACGGCATTGGCGACGGCGTTGTCGAGGCCGCGGAAATCGTGCATGTCCCACCTGTTCCATACTCGTTCTTTGGGAAGAAGGCGGTAAAGCTCGACCACTTCGTCTAAACGTTTCTCCAGAATGGCAATGCGGATAAGGGGCTCGTACTTGGGAAATTCACCTCGGCGGGGTGAAGTTTCCTTATATATGTGCGCGACCTCCGTCGGCGGTAAAGGCCAGGTTTGCCCGTCCGCCTTCAGCGTTTCAGGCCGGTCGGGACGCTTGCCGGTATCAAGAAAACGGAGCGCCGCTTCGCGCACCGCCGGCCAGCATCCCGCCTTTTCCACGGCGCCGCGCAGTATGGCGTAACTTTTGTCGGTGGGTTCGTCAAAAAAATCGTCGCAATAATAGGCCGCCGCCAGGCCGTATTGTTCGTCCGCTTCAGCCATCTCCAACAATCGCTTATGCAGTTGGCTGGAGACGAAACTATTTTTTGGGAAGGATTTTTCATAGCCGAGTATGCATTTTTTTCTGGCTTCCTCTCGCCTTCCTTCTTCCAGGAGGGCGTCGACGAGCCGCACGTAATCGCCCTCGCGATCAAGCAGAGGGATAATCCGTTCTTTCAATCCACCCGCTTCATAAGCGTGTATGAGCCAATTCACGATATTATATCTCTGCCAGTCGCCCGTCATCTCGAGAAGGCGATTATCGAGGGCGTGCGCGACCTCTTGCCAGTCGGTTTTCGAATAATCGCCGGATTTCATAAAATCAAAATGCTTGTCGTAGATGATGCCGTAGTCATCCATTGATTTTCGTTCGATGGCCCACAGCAGTTGTCGGGGTTTACTCAGCGAGGATTGGGGAATGGCGCTTATCACGATTCCCATACAATCCGCGATAGCGGATTCCGTTTCTCCCTCGTCGTCGGACTCCTCGAGTTGGTCGTTGCTCCGCTTCCAGAGTTCTTCTCCTAATTCCAGCAGCTCGTCGGCGCAGCCTTTTTTCGCCAGTTCCGCGAACTGTTCCTCCAAGTGTGAATAGTCCGGTAAATCGCATCTATCTTCCCAGCTCCGGCTCCAGGCTGGTTCGGATGTGACATCCCGAATTTCGTCGAGAAGCGATTTCACTAATTTCCGCGTATTGCCCGAGTCCAGCAGAGACCTTTCAAGAATAAACTGCCTCACGTTCCCGTAGCGCTCTGAAAGTTCACTCAAGAGGGTCAGGAGTTCTTCCTTGCTTTTGGATTGAAGCGCGTCTTTGACGCTGCCGTGAGAAACGTCACCGTCTCCGGCCCCGAGGGTCCTCGAAGTATCCTTCATGCCATGATCAATCCTTTCTCGTTTACCGCACATATATTATATAGCCTGTCCCCCTCATTTACGGACGAAATATTTCATATAATTCTGCCAGCATCTATATGGCGCTGGTTTTCACTGATCGTTTTTGACGGTGATATAATTCGTTCAGGCAGTAAAAATCCGCGGGCGCATCTCAAATTGAGGTGCGTGGGTGAGTACAAACAGGTGGTGAGAAGCATCAATAACGAGGCGCAAGAACCCAGGAAAGACTTTGACAATCTGTTCAAGACCGTCCTGCGCGACTATTTCTGGGACGGATTGAAAATTTTCCTGCCGGAGCTGTACGAGGATGCCGACCGGGACAAGGGATTTGTTCTGCTGGACAAGGAACTCCAAAAGGTGACGTTCGACCTAGGAGGCGGGGCGAGGCACATTGATATGTTAGCCAGAATAACCCTCAAAAACGGCGAGGACGAGTTTATAATCTGCCATTTGGAGGTTCAAAACGACAAAGGCGGCGGGGACATGTCATACAGGATGTATTGCTACAAGGAAGCCATACATCTCCGTTACAGCAAAGAGCCCGTCGGAATCGCTGTCATGCTCACGAACAGACCTCGAGGCGAAAAAAAATTTTATCATTCCAACGTATACGGCGTGGAAGTGACATATAAATACATAAATATACCAGTCCCGGGCATCGAGGACGAAGTACTGTTGGCGGACGAGAACCGTATAGGTCTGGTACTCTACGCCGCGAAATGCGCGAGCAAAAGCGGTGATGACGAGGGTGAAAAATTCCGCTATCTGCGGCAAATCTCGGATTTATGGAACGAACGCGGATGGAACCCGCACGACAAACGCGTCATTTTGGAGGCTGCAAGCTACCTGATCGGGCTCTCCAATGAGGATTATATCAAGCAAGCCGTCGAATACGTGGAAAATT
>JAISXR010000061.1 GCA_031270375.1 Synergistaceae bacterium
CGCACATACCAAATACCAGGAACTTCTCTCTCACAGCGGCGAGACCGCACAGGATTTGCACCTGTTTCCGTTTTTATTCCGCGAACGGAATTGACATCACAATATCGATATTTATTTTATCTTTTATTTTATCTAGAGTCTAATGCAAATATATCGGTTCGTCAAGCGATTGTTTACACGGCGGACGCATTCTGCTACAATAAAGCAAAGCGTTTATTTTCAATATTAAAAATGTATTTGGAGAGTGTGCAAAGAAGTAAACCCTATTGCACACCCTTTTTTTGCCCTTTTTCTCCCTTCACGCTTCAGTATTTCCAAGGACTTTCAAATTGCTCACCCCCTGTGCAATAGGGTTTACTTCTTTGCACAGGAGCGATGGTTTCTGTCTTGACAGGCATTTGTGCTGTTTTTAGGGTGATCGGAGGGGTGAGGCATAATGAAAAGTTTTGAAGTAAAAAAATTGATCTCAAAAGTTTGCTTCTATATTCGAAAAAAAGGGTTGTTTCATACGCTGAAAAAAATAATCTCCAGAATACGGCTTAGAATGAGGCTCCCATCGTATGAGTATTATCGAAATCTTGTTCCAGAAAAGTATGAATCTGCCTTAAAACACTGGTATTTTATACACACCGGTGAAAGGCTGAATTTGGATTCGCCTCGGACGTTCAACGAAAAAATACAGTGGCTCAAGTTGCATGACAGTACGCCGTTAAAAACGCGCCTGGCAGATAAATATCTGGCGCGCGATTGGATAAAAGAGAAGATCGGCGAAGAATATTTAATTCCGCTTTTGGGCGTTTGGGATAAATTTGACGATATCGACTTCAATACACTGCCTGACCGCTTTGTCCTGAAAGCCAATCATGGAAGTGGCTGGAATATCGTTGTTCGTGGTAAATCCAAATTGGATATCCCTGAAGCACGCGCAAAATTCGAGCATTGGCTAAAAACAAATTACGCCTTTATGGCTGGCTTTGAGTTACACTATAAAGATATCAAGCCCAAAATAATCGCGGAAGAGTACATTGAAAATCTCGATGTTCATGGACTGTACGATTATCGTTTTCTCTGTTTCAATGGAGAACCGAAATCAATATGGTGGGATGTGGGAAGCGGAACACCTGATCATCAGCGTGATATTTATGATTTAGAATGGAATTTGCAACCCTTGAGAGTGACTTGGCCACATGTTTCTGCAAAATTGGGGAAACCGTCGAAACTGGCGGAGATGATTGACTTGGCAAAAAAATTATCTGAAGACTTTATTTTTGTTCGTGTAGATTTCTATTATGCAGATTCTAAGATTTATATGGGCGAATTAACCTTCACTCCCCTAACGGGGCTATGCAACTGGAATCCTGATTCATATAATTTAGTATATGGCGAAATGATTCACCTTCCGCTGCACGTACACTCCGTTATATGATTCGCGGGGGGCAGCGCGCCCCCCGCGAACCGAAATCACAAACCCCTCAGCTTCATTTCCCTGGACAGGGCGGTCAGCGCCGCGAAGCCGGCGACGGAGTTGCCCCTCTCGTCCAGAGGCGGAGAGAACACGGCAATGCCCATTTGGGCCGGCGCAACGCAGAGAATGCCGCCGCAGACGCCACTCTTGGCCGGAAGGCCGACTTGGATGGCGAACTGCCCGGATTCGCTGTAAAGCCCGCAGGTGCTCATCAAGCCGAGCACGGCATAGACCGTTTCCAGCGACAGCAGGGACATTCCTCCGTTCGCCAGCGTCGCGCCGATGAACGACAGGTCTTTCGTGTTCGCCTCTATGCTGCACATCCTGAAATACAGGGCAAGGGACTCCTCGACCCCGCAGGGCAGAGCGCCGGTGCTGCGCATGAAGTACGCGAGGGAACGGTTGCGGTCGGCCGTAGACGTTTCGGATTCGTAGATTCTCTCGTTCACCGTCAGCCCGTTTCCCGGCGCGCGGCCCGCGAGAAGGGAGGTGAAGGCGAGAACCGCTCCGATGGCCTTCTCCCCCAGCGCCTCCGCGATGAGGGAGGCGATCATGATCGCGCCTGAGTTGATGAACGGATTGAGAGGCGTGTTCGAGGACATTTCGAGTTTCATGATAGAGTTGAACGGCTCGGAGCACGGTTCCGTACCCACTTTCCTGAACACGCGCTCCGGGCCGAACGTCTCCAGCGCGAACGCCAGCGCCGCGACTTTGGAAATGGACTGCATCGAAAAAAGAACCGAGCTGTCCCCCGAAGAAAACGTCTCCCCGCCGACGGTGGTCGCGGACAGGGAAAAAAGTTTCGGGTCCACATTGGCCAGCTCAGGGATATAAGACGCCACTTTTCCGCCCACCGTCCTCAGCCGACAGGTTTTCTCTATACGGTCCAATTTTTCCTGAATACCTTCAGTTCGGGCATTCCCGGACCGGACGCTCTCAGACGGTTGCACGGCTACGCTCCTTACTCCTCACTCAATGGGGTTTCACGTTTTCGGGAATGGCACAGACGTACTTTTCCCCGTTCAGTCTCTTCAGGTGTTCCCGCTTAGCCTTTGCCGCGAGTTCCGGGTCGTCGATCACGTCGAGGGCCGTCATGGCCATGACCTTGCCCGCGTAGATCAGGCCCTTGTGTATGGCCGGGGATTTGCCGAACGCGACCCACTGCCACGAGTGGCTCGGCGCTCCCGTGGGGTAGCATCCCACGAGCAACTGCGCCGTGGGGGCAACCCAACTGGCGTCGCTCACGTCAGTGGACCCCGGCAGGGCGTCGTCGGTCATGACGTAGGGGAAAAGTTTTTCTTGCAGGGGCTCGGAGGCCATCGCCTCCACCTCGCCAGGTTCGAGTTCGGGGAAACTCTTTTTGATGAGGTCGGCGACGCCTTTGTTCGAGCCCTCCGGCAGTGTGGCGACGTACCGGCGCGCGCACGCCTTTTCCTCGTCCGTGTATTTCGTATCGCCCAGCTCGCGCATGTTTTCGTGCATCGCCCGGCCCAGCGCGTCGTTGACGATGTACTCGGCACAGGCGCTGTCCCACTCTATTTCCATAGCCGTCCCGGACATGAGAGCGGCGCCCTTCGCGATATCGACGACCCTCTCGAATATCGGCCTCACCTGCGCGGACTTCGGAGCGCGGATGAAGTAGAGGGCGCTAGCGTCGGACTGGACGACATTGGGGGCCATTCCTCCGGCGTTCGTGTAAGCATAGTGGATTCGCGCCTCCTGAACGACGTGTTCTCGCAGGTAATTCACCCCGACGCTCATCAGCTCCAGGGCGTCGAGCGCGCTGCGTCCTTTCTCCGGGGCCGCCGCCGCGTGGGCACTGAGTCCTTTGAAGTGGAAGTAGACTTGGTAGTTGGCGAGCGAGCTGCAACCCCACACGCGGTTTTCCCCCATCGGGTGCCACGTGAAGAAGGCGTCCGTCCCGCCGAACACCCCGGATCGGGCCATGAACGCCTTGCCCGACCCGCTCTCCTCCGCGGGGCAGCCGAAGAATTTGACCGTCGCCGGCGTTTTTCCTGCGCTCGCGGCCAGAAAATCCTTGAGCCCCACCGCCGCCGCGAGGGAACCCGCGCCCAGCGCGTTGTGCCCGCAACCGTGCCCGCTGCCTCCCTCCCGGATGGGCTTTCTCTCGAAGACGCCGCTCTCCTGGCTGAGGCCGGGCAGGGCGTCGTACTCCGCAAGGAAGCCGACGACCGGCCCGCCCTCTCCGTTCTTGTACGTCGCGACGAAAGCGTCCTTCATGTCCGCTACCCCGCGCTCGATGGCGAATCCCTCTTTTTCGAGGACGGAAATCAGCATATCCGCGGATTTTTCGAGGTCGAAGCGCGTCTCCGCGCAGTCCCAAATAGCGTCGCTGACGCCCGCGAAGAGTCCGGCTTTGGCATCGATCAGCCCGGACAAAGTTTTTTTGCCGTTTTTGTCAGTCATGACCGCTCCTCCTCGATTGTGTCACTTCTTGTCCAGCATACCGGACTTGAACATACCATAAGCGGCCAGAACGGACAACAACATGACGCCGGGCAGGAAATAGCTCTGGTAACGCTGCACGAACGCGCCGCCGAGGAAAATGCAGAGAAGGATGGAGATGGCGAACGGCGTTACGGACAATTTTACACTTTTGATCACGAACGGCGTCACGAGAGCGCCGAGCAGAGCCGGCATGATGTTCGCGAAAGCGGGGGCCAGAACAGGTTTGGAGAGGTAGGGGGTGATGTACTCCCCGATGATGAACATGGAGAACATCAGAATGATCACCGTCACGAACGACGAAACGGCGATGCTGATGATGGAAATGACGTCACCCTTGGGGCTTCCGGGCTCCACTTGCGCGAGTTTCATGCCGGAAATGGCGCTCGGCAGCTTCATGTTCATGATATTTCCGGTGATGCAGCTCAGGTAGACGCCGCCCGCCCCGATGATCGGGTAGTAAGAGATGTTTTCGACGACCGCCATTGGCGCGAACATCGCGATGAGACCGCCCGCCACGCCCGCGATCTCGCCGGCGTTGACGGTGATTTTGTAGACGACCGTGACGATCAGCGGGACGGCGAGCATGAGGCCAAGCGAGATGATGCTGGTCACCCGGCCGAGATTGTTGATCGTGTTGTCGAAAGCCAAAGATTTCTCTTGCTCGTTCATATCCATGTCAAAAACCTCCTTGATTTTACGCGAAGATATTTACGTATATGACGGCTGCCGCCATGCCGACGATCAGACTGATCGGCAGGGAAAACTCGTCGATGGCCCGGATCTGCGTCGCCTTCGCCGCGCGTCCGCACATGAGAACCGCGACGGCGGAGGCAATGAAAGCCACGATGGCCGTGAGGTTTTTAGCGTTGGTGATATAGGGCGCGGACATCAAAGAGAGCATTCCGATGAACAGGGCGGATGAAAAGATAGGAATGAAGCGGTTGTTGGAGGCTTTGGCTTTCTTGGAGAACTTGTCGAGCGACTTCATGAAAAAGATGTTGAAGACGATACCCCAGATGATTCCCACGCTCATGACCCACATGGCCATGGTGAAAATCGGCAGGTCGAAGCCCGGATCCGCGATGCCCGCGAGGCCGGAAGCCTTGGC
>JAISXR010000005.1 GCA_031270375.1 Synergistaceae bacterium
GATGGATCAAAGTTTTTAACTGACAATTCACATCAGCGATTTTCGCGGTAAAATGAGGCTGCAAACCGACAAGGGGGGATTTCCGATGAACGTAAGCGTAACGGAAGCGATAAACTGGCGTCATTCAATACGGGCGTTTCTGCCCAAACCCGTGGAGAAGGAAAAGCTGGACGCAGTTCTTGCCGTGTCCGTCCGCGCTCCGTCTTGGGCGAACACGCAGCCTTGGGAGATATTCGTCGTCACCGGCGGCGCTCTGGAAAGAATAAAAGAGGGCTACCGGCAGAAGTACGCGGAAAAAGCACCCGCCGCGCCTGAAACGCCCCGCCCCGTCGAATGGCCGGAAGCGGAACAAAAACGCATCCAACGGCTTCGCCCGGACATGGAACGCATGTGCGGCGGCGCAGTTGAACAATTCGCCGCGCTGAATCAGAATATGTTTGGCGCTCCCGCTGTCGTCTACGTCTGCATGGACAAAACCCTGTCAGAATGGTCGCTGTACGACATTGGAGCGTATTCTCAGACTTTCATGCTCGCGGCCTTGGAACAGGGGCTTTCCACCATCCCGGCGATAACGCTCACCCTATATCCCGATGTCCTGCGGCGCGAGCTGAAAATACCAGATCATCTCAAAATCACCATAGGCATTGCGGTTGGCTACGCGGACAAGGGGAACGGGATCAACAACTTCGTCAGCTCAAGAAAGCCGCTAGACGAAACGATACGTTTTTTCGAGTGAGGCGAAGGACATGGGCCGAATCAAGAAAATGACGCCGGAGGAACGGGAGCATGTGATGTCCATCCTGCAAGTCCCTCCCGACACTACCCTCCCGGACAGGCTGATAAAGGTGATCCAGTACACGAGCCTCTCGTTTCGAGGGCTTCTGGAAAAATGGCTCCACCAGGAGGAAGCCTCCATTGAGGCCGCCAAACTCGCCAAAGAAGAGATATTGCGACAGGTCGAAACGCGCATCGATATTCTTGAAAAAAAGGTACTCCGGCTTGAGGGGAAGCGTGTGAGGTGGGAAGACCGCGACAAGGTGGAGTTTAAGAGAATGCTCGTTTCCGAGATATTGAGCTTCAGGAAGGCGGGCAAGACATACAAGCAGATAGCAGACCTGTTCAACGAAGAAAATACGCCTACGCTGAGCGGGCGAGGAAAGTGGTCTACGGCCTCGATCATGAGGCTTTTCTATGCGAAAAAGAAGTGAGCGGGATCGGCATACCCGAAAGCCGGCGTTATCGGCACAGGTGTGACGCTGATCGTGCGGGACGGCGCGCCGCTGTTAGGAGTCTGGCAAGGCGTCTGCTTCCGCGAATTTGACGGCCCGAGGCGGCGGTATTACGTGAAGGTGACGGGAGATGTATAACATGGAACGGGAGATTTTCTTCGCTGGCGGTTGTTTTTGGGGTTTGGAGCGTTACATGTCTCTCATTCCCGGAGTCACGGAAACGGTGGCCGGCTACGCTAATGGCCGCACCGAGAGTCCAAGTTACGAGGATGTCTGTTCAGGAGACACCGGGTATGCCGAAACGGTTCGCGTTCGGTATGACGATGGCTGGATCAGCCTGCCGTTTCTGTTGGAACGTTTCTGCGACGTAATCGATCCGGCATCCGTGAATCGCCAGGGCAACGATATCGGCGAGCAGTACCGCAGCGGAATATATTATACGGACGAGGCGGATCGCGAGATCATTGAGGCATCGCTGCGCGGTTTGCAAGAAAGGACTGCGAAACCGGTTGTTGTGGAATGTAAATCGCTGGAGAATTTTTGGCCGGCGGAAGAATACCATCAGAAATATCTGGAGAAGAACCCGAACGGTTATTGCCATATCCCTCCTTCGCGATTCTCGGAAGCGGAAACGACGAGCGACGAGGCGGCCTTGAAAAAACGACTCGCCGCTCTGCGGGAAAAACTGACCCCGCTGCAATATGAAGTCACTCAAAACGCGGGAACGGAACCCCCTTTCCGCAACGAATACAACAATTTGTTTGAACCAGGCATATACGTCGATGTCACGAGCGGCGAACCGCTGTTTCTCTCGACGGATAAATTCGAGTCCGGGTGCGGGTGGCCCAGCTTTTCGCGCCCAATTGCCGGTTCCTCCGTTGTGGAGCGCACCGACCATGCTCACGGGATTGAGCGCGTGGAAGTACGCTCCCGCATTGCCGGTTCGCATCTTGGGCACGTGTTCCCGGATGGCCCAAGTGAACTGGACGGGCTGCGCTACTGTATCAACAGCGCGTCTCTGCGCTTCGTGCCGCGAGACGAGATGGAAGCGGAAGGTTACGGCGGCTTCCTGGAGAAACTGGAAAAATCTCGTGAGACGAAGCAGTGATGGAGAGTTGTGTTTGCTGTGGAAATACATACTGTGTGTAAGACATGGCGCTATTCCATCAACACAACGGGTTTGACCGCGACGCACGCGCGGCTTGACTCGAAAGCCTCGTTGATCTCTTCAAACCGATAAAAACGAAGCATTTTATCGAATGGGAATTGTCCGGCCTTGTAATATTCCAAGAGCTTGGGGATGAAGAGAGGGGGAAACGAAAATCCTGTGTCCGTGGCCATCCAGCTCTTACCTTCCTGACGCTCTCGCTCGCTTAACGCCAATATTCCGCCAATGCCTACGCCGCAGGCCGAAGCTCCGGGATTCAAAACATGTCGCATGGCATCCAGCAACTTGGAGCTGCCGGAGGTGTCGAACGCGTAATCAACGCCACCGCAGGCTTTTCTGATAGTTTTAACGATGTACTTATTCTCTCCGTCAACGCAATGCGTCGCGCCAAATTCCACTGCCAGATTCAATCTGGACGGAACGCGGTCAACGGCGATAATGGGGTCGCATCCGGCAATGCGCGCCGCCATGATAGCGGATAACCCGACGCACCCGGTTCCAAAAACGGCGATG
>JAISXR010000006.1 GCA_031270375.1 Synergistaceae bacterium
AACCGCAACTTCATCGGCAAGGTCGGCAAGGGCAGCCACACCTACCTGTTGAGCCCGATGACCGCTATGGCGACGGCGATACGCGGCGTCATAACCGATCCTCGCGAAATAATCCGCAAGTAAGGAGGCCGATTCAAAATGAGCGAAGTACTGAAAGGGCGCGCGTGGGTGTTCTCCGACGACGTGGACACCGACCTCATATACCACAATAAATATCTGGCCGAAACCGACCCGGGGAAAATGCCGCAATACTCCTTTGAATACTATCCCGGCAAGGAAAATTTCGCCAAAGAGGTCAAGCCGGGCGATTTCGTGGTGGCGGGAAAAAATTTCGGATGCGGCTCCAGCCGCGAGCACGCGGTATACTGTCTCAAGGAGGCGGGCGTTCCCGTAATCCTGGCCGAGACCTGTTCGCGCATCTACTACCGCAACGCCATCAACAACGGCTATCCCGTGCTGTTCGTCAAGGGACTGTCGGACGCGATCAAAGCCGGCAGGATAAAGGACGGAGACTCGCTCGAAGTCGAACTGGCGCTCGGTTCCATAAAGGACATCACCAGCGGCGAGGCGTTCCACGGAGACGCGGTGAGCGACCTCGAACGTGATATCATGGCGGCGGGCGGCCTGATTCCGTATCTCAAATCGAAGAAAAAGTAGGTGAACGCGATGGGATATACATTTGCTGAAAAAGCCCTCGGCCGAGCGGCGGGACATCCGGTGAGAGCCAACGAGGTCGTGACGGTCGAGCCGGATTTCTGCATGAGCCACGACAACACGGGGCCCATTTCGCGCACGTTCAAAAAAATAGGCGTGGAACGTGTGTGGAAGCCCGAGAGACTGGTGGTGATACTCGACCACGGCGTTCCCGCGCCGTCGAGCGAACACGCGGTGAACCACAAGGAAGCGCGCGAATTTATGAAAGAACAGGGCGCTCCGCACTTCTACGACGTATCGAGCGATGGCGGCGTATGCCACCAGAAATTCCCCGAGGAGGGCTTCGCTCTGCCCGGACAGATCGTAATAGGCAGCGACAGCCACACCTGCACCTACGGGGCGTTCGGGACATTCGCGACCGGCATAGGACGCAGTGAGATGGCGGCGGCATGGGCCACCGGCAATATCTGGCTCAAGGTTCCGGAGAGCATGAAGATAACCGCGACGGGCGAGCTGAAGCCGGGCGTGTCGGCCAAGGACTTCATCCTCAGGGTCATGGGAGACGTCAAATCCGACGGCGCCGACTACATGAGCGTCGAGTTCCACGGCGACGGCATCGAGAACATGAGCGTCGCCGAGCGCATGACGCTCTGCAACCTGGGCATAGAGATGGGCGCGAAAAACGCGGTCTGCAAGCCCGACAGAAAAGTCATCGAGTTTTTCACGGACAGGGTAAGATTGAGAGATAAAGCCATCCGTTTTATCGCGACCAGGGGAGAATCGGGCGACTTCGAGATGCTCTGGGCCGATCCCGACGCCGTATACGCCAGCGAATTGAAATACGATCTGGGCGATATAGTCCCCGGCGTGGCCAAACCGCACACCGTCGACAACTACGCGCCGATCGGCGAGGTGAAAGGCCAGAAGATAGATCAGGCTTTCATAGGCACCTGCACAAACGGACGCCTCGAAGATTTGAAGGCCGCCGCGGCGATACTGAAGGGGCGCAAGGTCGCGGTGCGCACTATAGTGATACCGGCGTCGTGGAACATCTACCGTGCGGCCATGCACGACGGCACTCTCGACACGCTGCTCGACGCCGGCTGCATAGTCTGCAACTCCGGCTGCGGCCCGTGCCTTGGGGCTCACATGGGCACGCTCGCGCCCGGCGAGGTCTGCGTCAGCACGGCGAACCGCAATTTCAAGGGACGCATGGGCGACAAGGAGAGCTTCATATACCTCGCGAGTCCGCGCACGGTCGCCGCGAGCGCGCTCGCCGGAGCGATAACCGACCCCAGGGAGGCATAAAGGGATGAAAATAAAAGGACGCGTCTGGAAATACGGCGACGACGTGAACACCGACGTCATTTTCGCCGGAAAGTACACTTATACGGTGAAGGAGCGCTCCGAGATGGCGAAGTACGCGCTGGAAGACCTCGACCCCAACTTCACCAAAAACGCGCAGGCGGGCGACATCATCGTCGCCGGCAAGAACTGGGGCTGCGGCTCCAGCCGAGAGCAGGCGGCGATCTGTCTCAAGGAACGCGGCGTTGGCGCGATAATCGCGCGCAGCTTCGCCCGCATTCACTATCGCAACTGCCTCAATGAAGGGCTGCCCATAATCATCAGTTCCGAAATTCAGGCGCTCGTCGAAAAGGGCGATGAAATAGAGATCGACTTCGACTCGGGCGAGATCACGGCCGGCGGCAAAAAAATAAAATTTCCGCCGTATCCCGAATTCGTTCAGGGATTGGTGAACGACGGAGGCTTGATACCTCACGTCAAAAAATCGCTTGGACTCGCTTAATTAACATACATGCATAAACGCGAGTTTGCGTAAATTTTGACTTCTTTGTGGTAATATAACTCATTATTATCACGGTAGGAGGCAAGTTTATGAAAAATGGCGAGTTGACGAAGAAGGAAATCCTCGAAAAAGCGTCGAGGATACTGGAAACCGCGAAATGCGTTTACATGGCCACAAACGGGGAGAACGGCCATCCAAATCTTCGAGCCTTGGTCACGGCCAAGGTGGAGGGTGCGAAAACTCTCTGGTTCGTAGCTGATGAGGAATCGAGCAAGGTGCAGGAGCTGCTCCGCGACGACAAGGCCGTTATATACGCGCCGGCCGCGCGCGGCGCCGGCGAGGCGAGGTTCTGGGGAAACGTGGAGATACTGGACGATATGGCGTCGAAGAAAAAGGTCTGGAGCGACGAATTCGC